>DATBQE010000051.1:0-54263 GCA_036561005.1 Burkholderiaceae bacterium
ATTTCCCCAGAGTTGCAAAGGTATCCGCTTACAGGCGGCCGCTGAGCAGCAAGACGATCAGAATGATGACGATCAGCCCCGTTGCACCACTCGGACCATAGCCCCAACTACGGCTATGCGGCCATGCAGGAAATACGCCGATCAGCGCGAGTATCAATATAACCAGCAAAATTGTGCCCATGATTTATACCTGTGATTTGAATTGATGAAAGGAATAGACGAGAGCGTCACGGATTTTATCCGACTCGACTCTCAGGCTCTCCCAGGAATCGTCGCCGGCGGCGCGAATTTCTTCGAGCTTGGCGAGCGCATTTTGCGACAACAAACGCAATTTTCTGACCTCGATCTGGGCAGCCGTCATTGCCTGCACCTCGCCGACCTGCATGGCACCATCGAGCTTTTCAATTGCAGAGGTCAACTCTTCGAGTTGCACCTTCATTTTTTCTACGTATACATTTCTATGTGGCATATTTCCTATCTCGTTCAATAAGTTGAACGGCAATTCGTTCGCCGATCAACCGTCACACGACATCGCCATGACTTGTTGTGTTATTTGTCGTGACGCTCATCCGCATTGCGATTTTCCTGTCGATTTTCCTGTCGATTTTCCTGCCTTTGGGGCCCGTCTCTCTGAGGATTCGCCTGTGGCGCCGGACGCATTTCCTGTGGCCCGCGCTGTTGCGGAGCTTGCATGCCCTGCCCGCCTTGAGGACCATGCTGCGGCTCACGAAACTGAGGCGGAGTATCTTGCCGTTGCGGGCCAGGCCGCATCTCTTGCTGACCGTGCGGCGGCATGGCAACGCCATGCGAATGGTCGCCGCGCTCATTTTGCTGCGGTCTTGCCGCTACAACACCTGGCGAGTTGAACGCACCCGGTTCCGGCGTCGCCGCAACCCTTGGAAAACCGTGATTGACCGAGGCGCGCAGATCCTGATTGGTACGCGAAGCCTGCTCATGCTCCCTTTGAGGTGCAGTTTGCTCGCTATGCGGCATGTTGGCGATACTCAGCTCGCCGCGTGTCGGTTGCATGCGCACGCCGCCACGGCCACCGTTATAGCTGATCCTGCTGGTCGTGGTGTTGACGATCCTGGTGTTATACACATTGTTGATGTGCACCGATCCCAGATTGTTGGCACCGCGGTTGTAACGGAACGCGCCGTTGTTCCAATATCCACCCTGATAGCCGACACCGCCATAGCCGAAGCCGTAGTTGACGCCGCCGTAAAAGCCGATATGCGAGCCCCAATATCCACCATGCCAGGCATAACCATCGCCGCCCCAGCCCCAGTATCCGGGCGTCCAGAGTGCACCGACGTAGGGCGCCGACACCCAAGTGCCCGGCACCCAAAAGTAATCGCGGTCGGCATCGTTCCAGCCCCAATATCCGGGTGTCCACATATAACCATCTCCGGGCATCGGCGGCTGCACGTATATCGGCAGAGCCGGCGGAGCGATAGAAACGGATACGGAAACATCGGCCTGTGCGCCAAAAGCTAGTGCAACAGCCGCACTAAAAATCGTTCCCCGCAAGATATTTTTCATTTTCGTCCTTTCGCGTCGCGCAGGGCGACAAGAGACATACTTTTTAGAACATGCTTCCTCATGAAGCTTGTCCTTATTCGCTCGTAACAAGTCTCTGTTCCAAGGCATCCACGGATAGCGATACTACCTGGCTCCTTGGGCCGGCTCAGTGCGCTAGCGCGCACAGCTTGCAGGAAAATTAGAGGCTTTGTCGAACATTGGCGCTTACTGACGCCCTATGTTGGGCAGCGTACGGAGTCGGAGATAAAAAAAAGAAACAATAGGCCATCGAATTCTTCGGCTTGTACTTTCCGGCCGACGAAGATTCGAACAACACTGGAGACCGAACATGAAGCAATTCGCAAAACAATACACCGGGGCCAAGACTCGCATTGCAACGGCCATGATCGTGATCGCCGCGATTGTCTGCGCGCCGTCGATGGCATTCGCAGCCGACAAGGATGCGCACGAAGATCGTGTCGAGCTTCGCATCCGCGACATGCATGAAAAACTGAAAATCACCGCAACGCAGGAAACGCAATGGGGCCTGGTTGCAGCGGCCATGCGCGATGATGCCAAGACGATGGATACGCTCACGCAAACGCGATTCGAGCATGCCAAGGAAATGACGGCGGTTGATGATCTGAAGTCATATGGAGAAATCGCGATGGCGCATGCGGATGGCGTCAAGAAGCTGACGCCTGTATTTGCGGAACTTTATAACGCCATGTCGGATTCGCAGAAGAAGGAAGCCGACACGTTGTTCCGTCATGGCGTTACCAAGCACATGCACAAAGGGTAATGTTATCGCTCGCTGCGTGGGCAACCACCGAACCGCAGGTGCGCGACGCCAGCTCCCATCCGGGCATGCGGCACACCCATTCTCATTGGAGAAAGAAAATTTCAGACATGAAAACCTTAATTAGACGCACAGGCATTCTAAAAATCGCCGGGCATAAGCTGCTCCTTCCACTTGCCGTCGCCGCAGCGGCGTGCACCTTGTTCATGACACCAGCGATGGCGCAACACGATGACTATCATGGCCGCGACTCCAACCATGGCCATGCAGACAATCGCGGCCATGACGGGTGGCGTGACGGCCATGAAGGATGGCGCAATGGCCACGAAGGATGGCGCGACGGCCGAGAATACCGACGCGAATACGATGAGCGCAGATGGCGCGATCAACATCATCCTTACTACTACGCCCAGCCGGTGTACGTTCCACCGGCCGTGTACGTCGAACCGCAGCCCTCCGCAGGGATAAGCATCTTTTTGCCCATCCATTTGCGTCACTAGGCAAATCGGCTGATCGCCGGACTGTAGTCCGGCGAAAGTCCGCATGCCACTTTGCCAAATTTAATTCAACTATCAGAACAGGAATTCCATCATGCTCTATACCATTGCCGTCATTCTCGTCATCATGTGGTTGCTTGGCCTTGTCACGTCCTACACCCTCGGCGGCTTCATCCACATTCTGCTGGTTATCGCAATCGTAGTCATTCTCATTCGCGTAATAAGTGGGCGCAGCCCATTGTAAGAGTGAAGCGGCAGCAAATTCGAAAGAAGTTGCCGCCGAACCATCGATTTTGATTGCCAGGATGGAATGGCCGGGTTGCTATGTGCGCTATCACACAGACCGATGCAAGTGGGAAACAATACAGTGCAAGTTGGCAAAGCCGACGTGTTACCCTGTAACTAACAATCTCACTTGCACCCCGCCTCACCGAGCCGCATCCGACTGGCGCCAGGAATATGGATATGTCCAGTATGCACGACCCGAATCAAAATCATCTGCTTGCGGCCCTGCTGGACGCAGAATATGAACGCCTTTTTCCGCATCTCGAATTGATTCCGATGCTGCTTGGCGACGTACTCTACGAATCCGGCGGGAAATTACAGCACGTCTATTTTCCCACCACATCCATTGTCTCGCTACATTATGTGCTCGAAGATGGCGGATCGTCGGAGATTGCCGGCGTCGGCAATGAAGGCGTACTTGGGATTTCGCTATTCATGGGTGGAAATACGACGCCCAGTCGCGCCGTGGTCCAGACCGGCGGCCACGGCTATCGGCTCCCGTCGCGTATATTGCTCGATGAATTCAATCGGGCGGGCAGCGTGATGCGCCTCCTGCTGCGCTATACCCAGGCCCTGATCACACAGATGTCGCAAACTGCCGTCTGCAATCGCCACCACTCGGTCGAACAGCAACTGTGCCGCTGGTTGCTGCTCACGCTAGACCGCTTGCCGACCAACGAGCTGACCATGACCCAGGAATTGATCGCCAATATGCTGGGTGTCCGGCGCGAAGGCGTTACCGAAGCGGCAGGAAGGCTTCAGGCCGGCGGTTTTATTCGCTACCGTCGCGGTCATATTACGGTGTTAAATCGTGGCGGACTGGAAAAACAGGTCTGCGAATGCTATGCGGTAGTCAAGAAAGAGTTTGCACGACTGATGTTCGACGTACGCCAGCGGCAAGTCAATGTGGAAACAAGGAAGGTGTCGTGAAAGCGGCCAATTTTGAGTCACGCGGTCGATTCCACACGGATTGACAGCTTCAATGAACACCGCGCGCACAGTGCGCGCATGCACCATCTAAATGTCTGGACATATGTACAAACAGGAGAAAATGCCGATCGACAAACTGGTCACACTGAGCTTTACGCTTACAGCAGCAGCATTGCTCCTTCTCGGCGCAGTGGCGTGGGAAAGCGTGGGGCGGGCCGGTGCAGTCATCATGAGTATCACGATCGCCGCGCTGCTGTTTTTCCTGTGGCAACTGCGGCATAGTGTACGAAAGGCACTGAGCAATCACATCGCAGTAGAAACGGCGATGGCGATGGCGCAACAACCGCTGATCAAGGCGGGGACCCTGCAGAACGCCATATTCAACAGCGCTAATTTCTCGAGCATCGCCACCGATGCCATGGGTGTGATCCAGATTTTCAATGTTGGCGCAGAACGCATGCTTGGCTACGACGCCTTGGACGTTGTCGACAAGATCACGCCGGCAGGCATTTCGGATGCCCAAGAGCTTGTTTTGCGTGCGGCAGCACTGAGCACGGAATTTCAGACGCCCATTACGCCCGGCTTCGAGGCGCTGGTATTCAAGGCGTCGCGTGGCATTGAAGATATCTATGAATTGACCTACATCCGCAAAGATGGCAGCCGCTTCCCGGCAATTGTATCTGTTACGGCTTTGCGCGATGCAGAGGAACGCGTAATCGGATACCTATTGATAGGGACCGACAATACTGCGCGCAAAAGGGTCGAGGCTGAGCAGGAACTGCTCTACCAGCGCTTGCGCGATCAGCAATTCTATACGCGCTCACTGATCGAGTCGAACATTGACGCATTGATGACAACCGACCCGCGCGGCATCATCAGTGACGTCAATCAGCAGATGGAAGCATTGACCGGTTGCACCAGAGATGAATTGATCGGTGCGCCGTTCAAAAACCACTTCACCGAACCGGAGCGGGCCGACGCAGCAATTTCGCGCGTTCTGCGCGAGGGCAAGGTAACGAACTACGAATTGACCGCAATCGCCAGGGACGGCAAACAAACTGTGGTTTCCTACAACGCGACCACATTGTATGACCGCGACCGCAAGCTGCAGGGCGTGTTCGCTGCGGCGCGTGACGTCACGGACCGCAAGCAATTCGAATCTCGCCTGCAGCAAAACAACATCGAGCTAGAGAGCGCGAAGGCTGTGGCGGAGAAAGCCAATCTTGCCAAATCCGAATTTCTTTCGAGCATGAGCCACGAGTTGCGCACGCCGCTCAATGCCGTCCTCGGTTTCGCGCAGTTGATGGAATCGGAAGTGCCGCCACCATCGGCAATCCAGAAAATGTCGATTGACCAGATCTTGCGTGCCGGTTGGTACTTGCTGCGTCTGATCAACGAAATTCTCGATCTCGCAATGATTGAATCGGGCAAGGTCACGATGTCGCAGGAAGCCATGTCGCTGACCGAAGTTCTGGTCGATTGCCAAGCCATGATGGAACCGGAAGCACTGACCCGCGGCATAAGCATGAGCTTCCTTGGGCTTGATTCGCCCTTCTATGTGCACGCGGATCGCGTTCGCGTCAAACAGGTGATGATCAATTTGTTGTCCAACGCCATTAAATACAATCGATCCGGCGGCAGCGTTGCAGTGCAATGCGTCACGCTGGGCGAAAATCGTGTGCGCGTCAGCGTCAAGGATACCGGCTCCGGTCTCACGCCGGATCAGTTGGGGCAATTGTTCCAGCCATTCAACCGCCTCGGCCAGGAAGCCAATGCCATTGAGGGCACAGGAATCGGCCTGGTGGTCACCAAGCAATTGGTCGAATTGATGGGTGGAACATTCGGCGTGGAAAGCGTGGTCGACGTCGGCAGCATCTTCTGGATGGAATTGACGGCATGCAAAATGCCTGAGCTTATATACAGTAAAAACAGCGAGGGCCATCCGGAATCCGGGCCGGAAGCGTCGTCGCACAATGATGCGCTCGCAGTGCATACCCTGCTCTACGTGGAAGACAATCCTGCGAACCTTGCGCTGGTCGAACAATTGGTCGCGCGCCGCGCCGATTTGAAATTGATTTCCGCCGTGAACGGCCATCTGGGCATCCAGCTTGCCAGGGCCATGCGACCTGACGTGATCCTGATGGATATCAATCTGCCCGGCATCAGCGGCTTTGGTGTGTTGACGTTGGTACAGGAAGATAGCGCGATCGCGCACATTCCGGTGATCGCGCTGTCGGCCAATGCCATGCCTCGCGATGTTGAAAGAGGAATGGAAGCCGGCTTCTTCCGCTATCTGACCAAACCGATCAAGGTCAATGAGTTCATGAATGCACTCGACGCAGCTCTGCAGCACGTTGCCGACAGGGGCCTTGCCGGCGAAGCCATTGCGAGCAAATGATCTCGCCACTTATAACACCGGAAATTTGAAGGAACGCCATGCTTGACCCGTCTGAAATACTCAACGCCGGCATTCTGATTGTCGACGATCAGGAAGCGAACGTAACCTTGCTCGCGCAGATGCTGCGCAATGGCGGCTACCGGCACGTTACTGCGACCACCAATCCGCTGGAAGTTTGCGCACTGCACGCCGAGCATCGGTACGATCTGATTCTGCTCGATCTGCAAATGCCAAAGATGGATGGCTTCCAGGTGATGGAAGCTTTGAAGGAAATCGAGAGCGACGGCTACCTGCCGGTGTTGGTCATTACGGCACAGCCGGCGCATAAATTGCGCGCGCTGCAAGGTGGCGCCAAGGATTTTGTCAGCAAGCCTTTCGATTTGGTCGAGGTGCAAACTCGCATTCACAACATGCTCGAAGTGCGCCTGTTGTATCGTAAATTGGGAGAATTCAACAAATTACTCGAACAGAAGGTACTGGAGCGTACTGCCGAATTGCGCGAAAGCGAAGCGCGCTTCAAGAGCTTTACCGAATTGTCTTCCGACTGGTATTGGGAGCAAAATGAATTCGGCAAATTCACCAGAATATCCGGACCGGTATACGAAATGCTCGGCCTTGCCGAAGATGGTTCCAGCCAGACGCCTGATGTCGCTTTTGCCGGCGAGTGGAATGCCGACGAGCGCGCGTTGCTTGATGCAAATATCGCGGCGCGCAAGCCGTTTCTCGACTTGGTCTACAGCCGCAGCCAACCAAACGGGGAACGGCAATACTTGCAAGTCAGTGGCGAACCGATGTTCGACTCAGCCAGCCGTTTTGTCGGATATCGCGGCATCGGTTTGGATGTCACCGAAAGAATGAATCGCGGCAATTAGCCGCGTTGAACATCAGGCATTCCTGAAAGCAGGCTCGCAACGCCATGGCGCGCACGAGCCGCGTTATCCCATTCCTGCAGTCCAATTCACTCTTCCCGGCCGGCAATGCCGCACGCGGCTCAGCCGGTCGCAATTATGTGCGTCAACGTACCGACACCGCTGCCTGAACAACCTATAACGGTAGTTCAGTAACGAGCTTTGTCGATCAACGATTACCAGGAAAAAGAAAATGATTAAGACCCCGAAAATGACAGTCAGCGTCTTGTGCTGTGCAGCGGCAATGTTTGCAGCCGGATGCAGCAGCATGAAAACGCCGGCGACTGCCGACGTCGCTGTGTCCAAGGCGGCAGTCGAAAACGCTTCCAGTGCAGGCGGCGCCGAGTACGCGCCGGCAGAGATGCAATCGGCGCGCGAAAAAATGGCATTGGCAAATCAGGCCATGGCTGCCAAGGATTACAAACGCGCCGACGACCTCGCCAATCAGGCCCAGGCCGACGCCAAGCTGGCGCAAAGCAAAGCCAATTCGGCCAAGGCGCAAGCCGCCGCCAATGCTTTGCAGGACGACATTCGGGTACTGCGCGACGAATTGAATCGCAATGCCCAATAGTGTGCATGCGCCCTCCGTCGCAACGAACAACCAACCATATCAAGCTTGATCGCCAGGCGGTCACAAGGAAAATATCATGAAAAAATCAACTCTCGCCCCAATTCTTGTCGCCGTTGCCATTCTGCTCGGCGCGTGCAGCAGCGTGCCGCGCACAACGAGCCAACTTGACTCGAGCCGCAGCGATTTCGTGGCAGCGCAAAATAATCCAAACGTGGCTCGTTATGCGCCAATGGAATTGCAGCAGGCTAGCATCGCGCTCGATGAAGCCAATGCTGCCGCCAACCATGATGACAGTATAGAAAAAATCGACAAGCTCGCTTACATTGCAAAGCAGAAAATTGCACTGGCGCAGGAAGTCGCCAAACAAAAAAATGCCGAAGCCGACATCGCACGCAGCGCCAAGGAGCGTGATCAGATGCGTCTGGATCAACGCACCGCCGAGGCAGACCAGGCCAGGAACAGCGCCGCCCAGGCGCAATTGAGTGCGCAAATTGCCAACAGCGATGCGGCCGAGGCTGAGCGCAAGGCACGCGAAGCAGAACGCGGCACATTGGAAGCGCAGGCTCGCGCAGCGCAATTGCAGGCGCAACTGGACGATCTCGCTGCGAAGAAGACCGACCGTGGCATGGTCATTACGCTTGGTGACGTACTGTTCGGCACCGACATGGCGCGGCTCAACCCGGAAGGCATGCGCACGGTGCAAAAGCTGGCCGATGTGCTGCAACAAAATCCCCAGCGCACTGTTCTGATTGAAGGCTTCACTGATAGCACCGGCAGCGCCTCGCACAACATGGAGTTGTCGGAGCGGCGTGCGATGGCTGTACGTAGCGCACTTTCGGATCTCGGGATCCCGGGCAATCGCATTGCCATTCATGGTTATGGCCAGGCATATCCGGTTGCCGCGAATGACACTGCGGGCAATCGTCAAATGAATCGCCGCGTAGAAATCGTGTTGTCGGACGACACCGGAAAAATCTCGCAACGTTGAGCGACGACGCGGCGCGCGCCAGCAAATTACTGCGTACGAATACCATCGGCCGCAGACAAGGCAATTTTTTCGCCTGGTTCTTAATCAATAAGGGAGTCATCATGAACACTTCATTAGCCGCCAGGCATAGCACATCAGTGCGCTTGAACGCCTGTTCCGGCCGCGCGCCTTTGCCACTGCTCTTTTTGCTGAGCGTATCGATACTCATGACGACTTCTGCGATCGCGCAAAATCAGGCGGGTGCATCGAACAGCCGCTATCAGGTCGAACGGGCAAATTGCTTCAACGGTAAGTCGAACCAGGATAGCGCGACCTGCCTCAAGGAGGCTAACGCTGCAATGGCCGAATCAAAAAAGGGAAAACTGAACGACGGTGAAGCACCGTACGGGAAAAATGCCGCACTGCGATGCCAAGCGCTCGATGCGTCCAATCGCGAGGCGTGCGAACGAAGAATGCGCGGTGAAGGCACGGTATCGGGCAGCGTTGAATCAGGCGGGGTAATGCGCGAGTTGGTAGTGGAGACACCGGCCAGGCAAGTCGAACCGGCAAAATAATATTGTGCGTGCCGATGCGCGTGCTGATGTGCGTGTTCGTGTGCATGCGATAGTTAGTGAAAATCAAAAAAAGGGAAAATAAATGAATATCAATAAAATTGCCGCAATCTTGTTGATCGTAGCGGGCGTATTGGGGTTGATGTATGGCGGATTCAGTTATAACAAGGAAACCCCCGAAGTGAAACTTGGATCGCTTGAACTCACAGTTAGCGAAAAACAAACTGTCAATATTCCTGTCTGGCTGGGCGTGGGCGCTATCATCGCAGGCGGCTTGCTTTTGGCTGTTGGAAGCAAGAGAAACTAGAACGCATTTTCCGATCTAGGCGCGCCGCCTTGCTCCAGGCCGAAAATGGGAATGGACATCGGCGTGGGATCGGGTCAGAATTGACTTGGGAAGCATGGGGTCAAAGTGTTTCCCTCTACCCGAAAGTCCAATTTGGACTGCCGGCCCGCGCGCTCGCTTCTCCAACGTCCGGAACAGCGAGCTGTTTAAGGAACTGCCATGAACCGCTTTTCACGCAATAAACCTGTTGCCCCGACCGCTCCTGAAAGCGGCATTGTCGAACCAATGGGACCGCCCGAGGAAATCGTTGCGCCGCCAGCCCCGCAGGTCGAGCGCAAGGTATTGAGCGGATATGATCAAATTATGCGGCGGCACGCCGCAGCGTGTGAAGGCGGCAGGTAGATCCGGTTGAGTCCCCATTCCCCGAGACTCAGGGTGCGTCGTATCAATGCAAGGGACTACCCCCGCTCTTCAAATATTGTTCGAACAGGGTTCTGAACTGTCCGCCATCTGTCGAAATCGTCGTCTGGGAAGAGGCACCGGAACTGAATACCGCAGCGACGCTGCCGATATTGACGTACTGCCCAGGGTTATTGAGCATGTAGTGCACGTGATTGTCACGATAGTGCTGGTAGCTGCCACCCGGCGTCGTGGAAGGTACGCCCATCGGCGTTTGCCACCATACGATGGGAAGCTTATTGCCGAGCAGGCTGCGATAACTGCTCCAGGTAGCCAGTGATTGCGCATAGTTCGGCGTCACCTGGTTTGTTTCATCCCAATAGAAAGGCCCGTTACCACGCCCGGTGCATTCTGCCGGCGGGTTCACCGCCTCAAAGCATCCCGCGTCGCGATCGCTCGTTTGCGCAACAATGAAGTCGGCATTTTGCGCGCCGTTTGCATTCATGAATGCGGCAACGGCAGGCGCATTCTCGCCAAAGAATGACGCCGGAAAACCGACCATAGTCTTTGGTGCGTAAGTGCGCGCCATCTTCAGCATGCATTGCGCAATGCCGACGGCGTTGTTAGGCAGCGCTGCACATTCGGCTTGCGTACCGACCACGGCAGCCATTTGCTTCGGATCGCCATTATTTGCCTGCAATTCGACATAACCCCAAAAATCGGGCTCCAGATTGACCAGCGCCGGCTTGCCGTAGCCGCCGAGTAACTGAAACATCAATCGCACCTGGCTCCAGTAATTGGCCATAAAATTTGCGTCAGTCAGGCCGGATAGGTTGCCATCGCCGTTTTGCGCCATCTGGTAGAGCGTGAACATGGGCAGCGCGCCGATCGCGTCGTCTTCTTGTGTGACCAGCGTGAGGTATGCGCCTGACGGGCTATTCCAGGTGGTCCATGACCCGCTTCCCACGCCGACCAGATAAGTGTCCACAATGTCGGGCTTGATGCCTTGCGTACTCATGACACTGTAGTCGTTACCGGCGCCGAGGCCCACCAGGAAGCGACGCGGCTTGCCGATTTTTGCAGCAAATGCCACTGTCGGTGCAGCGTCGGCGATCAGCACGGCTACCGTTGACGCAACGTTCGATTCGAAAGCAGTCGGGTCGGTCGAAGCGATCACGCCGGCAAGCATGGCGCGCGCAGTGGCAGCGGCCGTCTGACCGGCATAGTCGCTCGCGGCATTTTGGGCGCTGACCTGGGCCGTAAAATCGGCCGCCACGGCGAGGCGCGTATTGATCAATTGGGTATCGAGTACGCCCTGTGCAGTGGTATTGGCAAGCGCACCTGCCGCAATCGACAATGCAGCGCCGCCCTTGGTCAAGTTTCCGTTATCGATAGCATTGACCCAGAAGTTCAGTCCGGACGACGCCGGCGCACGGTTCAATACGTTGTGAAAAATAGCCTGGACGAATGCTGTCGTATCTCCGCCACCGTACAGCGTTGTCGATTCGCTGCTGGTGCCGAAGCTGTCGACCAGTGCGCGGATCACCGTGCTATTGCCATAGGCTGTGACCATGCCTGCAATATCCGTCGGCGCGCCGGCGCTTTGCAATGCGTTTTCAAAATTGGTGAGTCCGGCCGGGTCTGCAGGCCTGCCGAAATACGCGATGTAGAGCAATTGCACTTCGCTCGCGTAACCAGCGGCAACCATCGTTTTAGCGCTACGCCGCAACTGCGCGGCCTGCTCGCCCGCGGCCGATTTGGTCGAGCCCCCATCACCGGTACCGAAGCAGCCGGCAAGCGGCAGCGCGGCAATCAGGATGGCAAGAATTTTCTTCATGTGTGTGCTCCTTGAACTGCCTGAATTGCCGCACGTAAAGGCCGACCTGATCGCTGCGGTTCTTCTGTTCCATCATACTGCAGCGTGTGGCGCTAGATATTTTCCATGAAGTGTACTGCCACAAAAAAATAGCTGGAAGTATAAAGCGCTCAGGCTGGCTTTTCCGACAAGGTAATTCATTGAAGCTCGGATATAATTGCCACCGGTACATATCCAAGTATTACTGTTGGTTCAACGAGGTAAAGCACCCGCCATGGAATTGACGTCGAAGCTTGCAAAACCCCGCTTGTTGCCCTCTTCCATCACCGCAATAATAAACAAGTCAATCCTGCGTTGCCTGTTGGCAATCGCGCTATTGGCCGCTGCCCCGTTTTTCGCAACAGCCAGTGAAAAAGCATCCAAAGTCTTGCCGGCAACTTTCGTGTCAGCACAGGATTTCGATTTCACGGACCCCTACTTTCAAAGCGTCGGCGACAGCGATGCCATTCCAACCGGTGTGATTACCGCATTGGCACAGGACGCGCGGGGTTTGATTTGGATCGGCACCGAGGAAGGCCTGATTCGCTACGACGGCTATCGTTTTCGCCGCTACAACCACACCAAGGACGACCCCCATTCGTTGGCGGGCGACTATATCGCGAGCCTGTTCATCGACAAGGAAGGTCAGCTATGGATAGGCACGGGCAGTGACGGAATTTCCCGTTTCGATTCTCGTACTGAACGATTCGATAATTTCCCGCACAACGCCGGCAAGGCAGACAGTCTCGGAAGCGGCATGGTTTGGTCCATCGCCCAGGATGCCGAGGGTGGCACGTGGGCTGCGACCGACTCCGGGCTCGATTACTTGCCGCACGGCGCAATTTCCTGGCGCCATTATCGGCATGCCGATTCGGACCAAGACAGCTTGATGGATGAACGTGTGCACAACCTGCTGCTTGACCGGCGCGGCACTCTCTGGGTGGGAACGGCGAGCGGCTTGCAGCGCCTGCGCGCGGACCACAAGGGGTTCGACAATCTCGCCACCGGCGCGGCCGAAGCGATTCCTTCAAACGATCAGAAGTTGCTTGCTGCCCACGATGTGCGCGCCCTGTTCGAGGCGGCGGACGGCAAAATCTGGTTCGGCACGCGCAAGCTCGGGGCAGCCTGGATTGCACCCGGCGAATTGACGCCGCACTGGCTGCCGGTTGATCCGTCGCGCGCCGGCGCGCTTACTCACGGATGGGTACGTTCCATCTGTCAGCCGCAGGCCGATCAAATCTGGCTCGGAACTTATGGCGGCGGTATCAATATCGTGCACGCCGAAGATGGCAAAGTCGAAAAACGCCTGCACCATGATTTGTCGATTGCCAGCAGTCTGGCATTGGATGGCGTGGGATCAATGCTCAAGGACAGGGCTGGGCAATTGTGGATCGGCACCTGGGGTGGCGGCTTGCAACGCTATAACCCGCTCAACCATGCATTTCGTGTGCTGCGCCATAGTCCATTGCGACCGGAGGGCTTGAGCCATGCCGAAGTCGACAGCGTGCTGGAACTCGACGATGGACACATCCTGGTAGGTACCGATGCCAATGGTATCGATATTCTTGACCGCCGACGCGGTGTGATCGGCGGCTACCGACCGCAGGCGGGCAAGCCCGGCACATTGGCCGATGCCGCGATATTCGGTGTGGCGAAAACCGGTGATGGTGCGCTGTGGGCCGGCACCAAACAGGCAGGTGCAATGCGCCTGGCACCCGGTGCCACCGCATGGCAGGCCTTCGGCGTAGCGCAAGGTTTGCCGGCAATCGGCGTGGCGAAGTTGATGACTTCTCGCGAAGGCGAATTATGGGTCGGCACCGACTCCGGCCTGGCGCACTGGGTTGATGCAACACAGCGTTTCGAGACCTATGCCGGTCCGGACGGTCAGGCGATGCGGGCGCACGTCTACTCACTGGCGCAGGACAACAAGGGAAGAATCTGGGCCGGCAGCGACAACGGGCTCTGGGTCAAGGAGCCGGACGAGAATTTCATTCATGCGATCTATGATTCGCCGCAACAGGCCGACAGCTTGAGTTCGGACGATATTGCGGGTTTGCTGATTGATCGCGCAGGCGATTTGTGGATCAGCACGGCAAAGGGATTCGACAAACTGATCAGTTGGGACGGCAAGCAGGCGCGCTTCGAGCATTTGAGCACGAAACTCGGATACCCCGGATTGCCTCTGGGCGACGGCCCGATGGAAGACAAGCAGGGCAGGATTTGGACCGATCGATTTGTCATCGATCCGCACGCTTTGAAAATGTACGCGTTATCCAAGGCCGACGGACTAGAGATCGGCACAAATTGGGACGCCTCATACGGGCGCACGCATGACGATTTCTTCATGTACGGCGGCACGCTGGGTCTGGCCATCATAGACACCGATAAGTTTCGCCCTTGGGATTATCAACCGCCGGTGGTCCCGACCGAGCTCAAAATAAACGGCGTGCATGTTCCCATCGGTGAATTGGAAAACGGTTTGACGCTCGATCCCGAACAGCGCGATTTTTCGGTAGAGTTTGCCGCGCTCGATTACACGGCACCAAACAAGAATCGCTATGCTTATCGTCTCGCCGGCTATGACGGCAAATGGATAGAAACGGACGCCGAACATCGCACGGCCAGCTATGGCAATTTGTGGCCGGGCAACTATACGCTGCAGGTGCGCGGCAGCAATCGAGTCGGCGAATGGAGTCCTTACGAGATGTCGATCAAGGTACGGGTCTTGCCGGCCTTCTGGCAGACCGGCTGGTTCCTTGCCATATCGCTATTGTTGGCCGGTGTATTGATTTACGGTGCATTTCGGCGCCGCGTCGCGCACCTGCACGCCCAGGCCGAATCGCTGCGCGATATCGTCGCGCTAAGGACAGCCGAGCTGGTGCAAAAGAATCGTGAACTGGAGCAATTAGCCGTCACCGACCCCCTTACCGGTTTATACAACCGCCTGTATCTGGACCGCGCACTGCAACGCGAGCTTGCCGTCGCGCAGCGCACCGGTGAAGCCTTTTCCTTGATCATGTTGGATATCGACAAATTCAAAGCCGTAAACGACAAGTTCGGACATCAGGCAGGAGACGAAGCCCTGGTCACTCTCGCAGGCATATTGCATTCGCGCATGCGCGTAACCGACGTCGCAGGGCGCTGGGGTGGGGAAGAATTTCTGATCATCTGCCCGGCGACTGCAAGGCAGGGCGCAATCGATGTGGCAGAGACCCTGCGCAGCCTGATTGCCCATACTGAGTTCCCGCATGAACATTGCACTGCAAGTTTCGGCGTGGCCAGTTTTGAAGAGGGCGATACGATCACAACCACGGTTGCACGCGCGGACCACGCGCTCTATGCCGCAAAAGAAGCCGGACGCAACCGGGTTGTGGCCGCCTGAGCGACCCGCAGCAGGCCGGCTCGAGAAGAATCGACATCAAGTTTGCCTGCTTCGAATCTATTCCTTTATGATATGGCTACCATCCTTTCCGCGAAATCCATGAATTCTCCCAAACCAAACAAACCGTTTGCCATGATCCGCGAATTCCATCTGGCGGACTGGTTCACTCTGGGCAATGCATTCTGCGGCGTGGGTGCCCTTTTCTCGGCCATGACCTACCTGCAAACCAGGGAGGTAATGCACCTGTATTTCGCTTGCGGATTGATTCCTTTTGCGCTGATGTTCGACGTGCTCGATGGTCGTATCGCACGCTGGCGCCAGAAAACGTCGGCCATGGGACGCGAACTCGATTCGCTGGCCGATGTGATTTCTTTTGGCGTGGCCCCTGCCGCGATTGCCTATGCCTGTGGCATGCAGGGGCTATATGATCGTGCCATTCTTTTGTTCTTCGTCGCGTGCGGCGTCTCACGACTTGCACGCTATAACGTGACGGCGGAAAAACTGTCGGAAGGTGGCGACAAGGTGAAATATTTCGAGGGCACGCCGATTCCGACTTCGCTCGTGCTGGTGATGGTGCTGGCAGTTGCGGTCTGGCAAGGCGCATTTGGCACCAGCATGTGGCTGGGATCGGTCGACATTGCCGGGCTGCATCTACACCCATTGGTGCTGATGTTCGCCGTATCAGGGTCGCTGATGATCAGCCGAATTCGGATTCCCAAACTCTAGCACACCTGCTCGGCGCACTGCCTTCCCATTGCGAAACGCAATGGCGCGTTCTAATTGGCTAATCGGGCTGTTTTTTGCTTCAAAGAGGCCAATTTGGCGGCGTAGATATCATGCTGCTGATCGGTCGGACTGTTTTCCATCGCAATCGCCAGTTGCTTCTGCGATTCCGCCATGTCGCCCAAATAGTAATCCGCTTGGGCCAGCCAGAAATGAAACTGGTGATTGTACGAGGCGCGATTGACCTCCTTGGTAAACTGGATTTTCGCAGTTGCGTAATCGCGCTGCTCCATCGCGCGCATGCCCCGATTGAAATAATAGAACGGTGGAAAAGGCTGGATCAATGCCAGTTTGGCAGCCATCACCTGGGCTTCCTCCACGTGTCCAATTGCTTTCAAGACCATCACTTGGTTCGACAGCGCCATCAAATTTTCCGGCTCGCGCTCAAGCATGCGTTGAAATACCCGGGAAGCGGCAGCCATATCATCGTGGCGCATGTAGATGACACCGAGCGTATTGTAGGCTGCAAGGAAAGACGGCGTGTGCTGCACGGCGGCACGCGCCCACCAGTAGGCGTCGTCAAGCTGGTTTCGCGCTAGGGCCTCGGCAGCGCGATTATTGAAATACATCGCGACGATCACATCTTCCCCGATGTCGTCAAGCAACTCGCCGTGGGCGTCGCCATAGGCACCGAAGTCAACGAGCTGAGCGGTTTCGGCTCCGGATAACTTGGGCGTACCTAGCGTCATATTGACATGTCCGATTCGAAAATCGACGTCGTTGCTGCGATCCCATACATCACCGAAGGTCACCACGTGAAACTGCACCGGCACACCGAGCCTTTTCGCAAAAGCTGCCGTCATGATGGTGTATGACAGACAATTACCGCTATGCGCAGCAAATACGCCTGCGGCGTTATTGGTTGTCGCAGCATCATAGGAAAACTTGCGCTTGCCCTTTTCATAAAGGGTATCGACCAGCGCAAGGACTTTGCCTTCGGTGTACATGCGTTTCGCAATTTCAGTATCGATAAAATGCTGCATGTCGTCACTGACCGCGAATACATCGTCAATGTCGATGCGCCGCGAAGGCGGCAAGAAGGCTGCATCGTTGAAGATCGATGCCGGCTTGATTTCTTCAACCGGCGTCGACGTCGTGGCACAGGCGGCCAGAATCAGGCAAATCACAGGGCAAAAGACGGCGTGAGCTAGACGTTTCATTTTAGAGTTCCCCGCAAACAAAACCAGTTTCAATATCGCTTAAACATTCCAGAAACGTATCACCGTGATGACCAAGGCTGCACGCCGGGCAAAACGTGCTGCTCAAATGTGGGCATCACTATTGTTATGACGAAAGCCCCGCGCCGCTCGCGCACATAAAAAATTAATCGGATGGCGAAATTTCTCGTCTATCGATATGAGTATATTGCAAATGGGCGCAGGGTCAACGCTTTTGCTCATTGCCAGTGCGATATCAAGCGCCCTTTGGGAGTCAGGGCTTGCCAATTTTGCCAATCAATTTGCCGCCTGCGTTTCAATAAATGCAAGGTGGCACAACGATGGTCCCGCAACGCAAATGTCACGATGCTAATCGGGCAAGGTGCAAAAGTGGTGATGGTTGATGTGCACTGAGTTGTCAATGACACGCAGTATGGTCGGGTCGATTTCAGTGACCTTCGGATCGAGCAATCCGCATTGGCGCATCGCCTTGCGCAAATCAATTTTTTCGCCCAGATATTCGAGCACGATGCGGGCACAAGCAATGGGGCGCTGATTGCCTGACGACACGCCAAGGATCAAACCGGAAAGGCGTTGCACTTTTTTCTTATAATCGGGAAACAGGACCGTCTGCGTAATTTCGCTTCCATTGATGGTTTCATAGTCAACCAGGAAGATCCGATCGTTCAGATAATAAGCGCCACCCAGGTACTTGTAGCGATAAACCTCACCCACTTTTGCGGTGCGGGGAACACGCTCGAAACGCTCGTAGTAGACGCCGTCACCCTCCTGGAATATGCGAATCAAGCCGCGTATTACGCGCCCGTACACCGTCATGGAGTTATAGTATTCGAAGTAGTAACCGAGATACCTTTCGAACTTGCCGTGCGACAATTCCTGCAATCGCTCAATGTGCTCGGCATAAACACCCGCTACCGGGCGCTTTTCCTGGCGCAATTCAATCAATTTGCGAAATTGATCGCGTTGCAGGTAAATTTCAGTTGGCTCGACCCCGAAAAAATCGCAAATCTTTTGCAGAATGAACGACGAAGGCGTGGTGGTCCCGTTGAGATATCGATTGAATTGCGCGCGATTGATTTCCAGCTTGCGACATACTTCGGCAACGGATCGAAACAAGCCGCAGGCAAATCGCAGATTTTCGCAAAACTCCACCTGAGACGGATGCACCGTCGAAGTATCCACTTTCACAGCACGAACAACCATAAAAACAAACCTCCAGCGCAAAATTACGATAATCGAGGACTATTCCGCAGGGTCGAATAAGAGCATCAGAACTGATGGTAGTTTTTGCCGACTTTGCCGAGCGCATGTCGTCAACTTCATCGGTTTTATCGCCTTTTTAGACGATTTTTCTTCTCGACAAGCAGGAATGGTGCTACATGACGCTAGTTTAGCACCAAATAGCACATGTTTGCACCAGCCAGCGAAATCGCTTTTTTTCCGCAATCCGAATAAAGTTCACTTCAGATTTTTGCAGCCACTATCCAGGGCGAGCAATTGGAGCTTTGCGCAACAGCGGGAGCTTCAAGACAAGAACCTTATCGGGGAGCTTCATGACTGCGTCGGACAATTTTTTATTTGCAGATTTTTTGATGGATCAAAAATTTCGCATTACCACGGAAATTTTGGAACAGTTTGTCAGCAATCCATCCCAAGATCTCAGCAGCGCCCGGCTGGCCGAACATACAGGCCACACAGTTCGTGAAGTCAACCAGATTTGCAGGAAGCTGCAACTGGCCGGTTTGGTTAAACCTTCGAAACCGTCGGGCAAAGCCTGGATGCTGGTGTGCGACCCAAGCACGATTACGCTGGAAGATGTTTATCGTGGCGTGATTGCGGAAGCGCCGACCTTGCCCGAACAGGCAGTGGCGCCGGACCAGGATCGTTCGAGAGGCGTCGATTTATTGATTATGCAGGCGACCATGGAAGTGAACCAGTCGATTTTCAAGCACTTGCGACAGTTCTCCCTGGGTCGGCCGAGAAACACCCATTTTTCAAGCTCGCGGCGTTAACAGAAGCATAGCCGCGGCGGATCAGAAACTCCGCCAAACCTCTTAAAGAGAGTTAGGGTTTTGCCCGTCAATGCAAATTGACGGGCTTTTTTTTCCGCATGGATTTTGCCCAAGCTGTTTTCCCGGTGCGGCAATTGCTCCGGACCACAAAACAAGCGACAAATCAATACGCATAAAAACAACAACTCCGAGGCGCAGCCGGTATAACATCGCTCTGTCTAATACCACTTTCACGGATAGATGCGCCACGTGGCGCACCGCGAATTCAGAGAAGGGATAACAATGGGTCTGGCGGGCTCACTTCAATACGGCGAGGCGCATGTTTGGCAGGTCAATCTGGACAATCCTATCTGGGACATGTTTTCCAGCATATTGAGCGCAGATGAACGTGAACGTGCGAAGCGATTCCGCACCGAACAATTGCAGCAGTCTTTCAGCCGGTGCCGCAGCGCGCTAAGGCTCGTGTTGGCACGATACGTCAATCTCCCGGCTTCGGAGTTGACTTTTAGTTACGGCAAGTTTGGCAAACCGGGATTGGTCGACCATCGGCTTCAGTTCAATCTTTCGCATAGCCGAGAGCACGCCTTGATCGCGATTTCTTCGCACCATGTCGGTATCGACCTGGAATTCATGGGCAAACCGGATATCGATCTGCCCGGCATGATCGACATGATTTGCCATCCTGATGAAAAAGCGGCACTCTCCGCGCTTGCCGAGAATGCGCGTGGGCCGCAGTTCTACCACCTCTGGTCGCGCAAGGAGGCGTACTGCAAGATGCGCGGCAGTGGCTTGACCAATTCGCTGCGGGCGCTGCACTTTGACCCGACCGAAAACCCAACCGTGTTCGCCGTCTGCGATGCGGGCGAGCAAGGTCCGCCCAGTTTCATCTACGATTTGAGTCTGCTGGACGGCTATAGCGCCGGCCTGTGCCTGCCGTTGGCCAACGCGAAGATCGGCGTCTTTCACACCTAGGCGGCAAGCGCGCCGGCTCAGTCCTCCGAATCGGCGTGCGGCAAGCGCTTCAAGCCGGTCGGCATTTCAGCGAGATACCAGGTCAGGACCGCCAGCATCGCGACCTGGCGTTTGAGCTCTTGCGGATCGACCTTGTCGAGCGTGTCCGCCGCCGTATGGTGGTAATTAAAGTATGCGCGGGTATCGAGTAAGGGTTCGAAGCTCGGTACACCCGCGTCTTCCAGCAAACTCAGATCACCGCTACCGAGTCGATCGCGTCGATCAATGATCGGCGCGCCGAGCGAGCGCAATACGGTCTTCAAGGCGTCGAACGACTTCATGTCTTCGGCCAGCACGCTGGTTTGGATTCCCAACGGACGACCGGCGCCCGCGTCGCTTTCGATTGCGGCAAATTGCGTGGGCAGCTTGTCTCGCACGGCGTCAAAATACGCCTTGGCGCCGCGTTGCCCGTTTTCCTCGTTCATCCAGGCCACCACACGAACGCCACGCCGCGGCGTCAGGCCAAGGCGCTTGAACACCTCGGCAACACCCATGGCGGCCATGACACCCGTACCGTCATCACTGGCCCCCTGCGCCAGATCCCATGAATCGAGATGCCCTGACACGAGCACCATCTGCCCGCCTTTGTCACTGCCGGGCAAATCCCCGATGACGTTATTGCTGTCGACATCGGGAAGGGTTTGCGGCGTCAGGGTCAAATGCATTCTGAGCGGGCCTTTTCCCGCAAGACGGCTGATCAGCATGGCATCTTCCGCAGTCAGCGCCGCGGCTGGAATATGCTCAGCGTCTTTGCCCCAGCCGGTGACGCCGGTATGGGCGATGCGGAAATCGGCGCCGCCGACTGATCGCACCAGGGCTGCCGCCGCACCCATCTTGGATGCCGTGGCCGGTCCGATAAATCGATACAGGCCGGCTTCGCCGTAGGCTGTGCCGGAACGGCCATTGTCGGCCAATTGCTGGTTAAAAGGAACGTCGAAAACCACAATGCTGCCCTTCACATCCGCCGCACGTGCATGCAGCTCGTCCATGCCGTGCACGACGACGAGCGGAGCGACAATGCCATCAGCCGGCGTGGCACTCGATCCCCCTAGCGCGGTCAATGCCAGGCGTTGTGTGAGTCCGGCCGGGCGGCCCGGATAGTCAACCAGTTCAGCCGTCTCCACCCCACGTACCCAGTGCGGCACCCTGACCGGTTGCAGCGTCACCTGCATGCCGATCTTGCGCAGGTCCTCGGCGACGAGGTCCACAGCGGCAGCGGCCCCGGGCGAGCCGGACAAACGTGGGCCTATACGGTCGGTCAATTCTTCCAATCGCAGGTAGGAAAAATCGGTTGCCAGCGCTGCGTCGCGAATGCGCATCAGGGTGTCAACGTCCACCGATGGCTCTGCCGCCCACGCCGACGCAGAAATAAATGAAGACAACAACAGCGCGACAACACCCGTGCGGCATTCAAGCATGCGAATAATCATGTTCTTTCCCAATAACGGTTTAGCACCATGCAAGGACTTCCACATTTCTATCCTTGCAAAAAAAATAAATAAAGGTAACCCAACGCCGCAGACGCAAACAAAAACGGAATTGAGTAGAGGTGAAACACTACCCATGCGGCGCGCTCACGCACCAGGCGCAGGGCAATGATGTTGGCCAGTGACCCCATGACAAATCCGAAGCCGCCGATGTTGACCGCGTAGGCGATCATGCGCCAGTCCTTGCTGTATTCCGCGAGCAGGATCGCTGCCGGAACATTGCTGATGAGCTGCGATGCAACAATACCCGAAAAATACAGCCTGACAGGATCGGCCAACCCGATGGCCAGAATCGCGCCCTGCACCTGCGGCAATTGTGCCACAAGACGCAGATCGATAAACATCAATACGAAGACCAGTATCAAGCCCCAGTCGGTTTGCACCAGCACCCGGCGGCCCAGCACAAGAAAAGTGACCCCGATGATACACAGCGCCGCAAATGCGTGGTGCAGGTCGGCACAAACCAGAAATGGCAGATACAGGAGCATGGCCACCCACATCCAAACCTTGTTGACCGGGGCGCTTTCGGCCTGGGTTTGCACCACAATCCGCAGGGCCGGAAAAGCGACGAAACAAAGTGCGGCCAACAGCAGCATGACTATCAGCAGCAACGGCAGCATCGCCAGGCAATATGCGGCAAATCCGCTATGTGAAAACTGCCACAGAAACAGGTTCTGCGGGTTCCCGATCGGTGTGAAAGCGGACCCTGCATTGGCCGCCAGCGCTTCGAACACCACAAGGCGCACGGTAGGCAGCGATAACGTGGCGCGCAAACCAATCGTCAGCGGTACCACCACGAAGAGCGCCACATCGTTGGTCAGCACCATCGACAGCAACGCTGTCGCCGCCACGAGGAACAACGCCAGTAATCGTTCGGAAGGCAAGCGCGCAATGAGCATGGTGCCGAGATGCGTGAGACAGCCGCTCATCTCCAGGCTCTTGGTCAGCAACAGCAAGCCGGCAAGCGTCGCAATCGTGGGCCAGTCAACAAGCGTGGCATAGGTTGCGATTTTAGCGGAACCGAACGCAGTCAATAACGCAAGCGTCGCCAGCAGCCCGTGGAAAAAATAATCGCTGCGCAAGGCGCGCAAGAACGGCGGAAGGGGCAAGAGCAGGTGACCTTCAGAAGGTTGATGGGGCAAGCGGAAGCCGGACGGGCGCCGGCTTCCGGGTGGAACGGGGCTCCCTTTTCTACCAGATTCGAACCCGCACTTGCGGCGCAAGATACAGGCCTTGTCCTTGTTGCACGTCGAAGGCGCCATACCAGGCGTCGAGGTTGCGCACCGTTGCCACGCGATACTGGATCGGCGCATGACCGTCGGTGGCGATCTGGCGGCGCAGGGCGGCCTCGCGCACCTTCCCGCGCCAGCTTTCAGCGAAGGCGATGAAGAATTGCTGATCTGCGGCCTGCGATGGATCCTTGAGCGTGGCATGGTAGGCGTCGAGGGCGGCCGTCAGGCCGGCCAGGTCGGCAATATTTTCGCTCAAGGTCTGCTGTCCCTTGACGGCCAGGTCGGGGAACGGGTGATAGGTCGAAAATTGTGCGGCCAGTGCGGCGGAAGACTTTTGGAAATGGGCCAGATCTTCCTTGGTCCACCAGTTGCGCAAACGCCCCTGCGAATCGAATTGTGCGCCCTGATCGTCGAAACTATGGCTGATTTCGTGACCGATTACGGCGCCGATTGCGCCGTAATTGACTGCATCGGCAGCGGCCGGATCAAAGCTCGGCGGTTGCAGGATGCCAGCCGGGAAGTTCAGCGCATTTTGCAGCGGCAGATTCACGGCGTTGACAATTTGCGGCAGCATGCACCATTCGGTCCGGTCTACCGGTTTACCGAATTTGGCGATTTCTGCGCGGTAAGCGAATTCTTCCGCACGCATCTGGTTGCCAAGGGCATCGCCGGCGACAATATTCAGGCCGGTGTAGTCGCGCCAATGTTCGGGATAACCCACCCCGACATACAGCGTCTTCAACTTGGCCTTGGCCTCCACTTTCGTCGCCGGCGCCATCCATTCCAGTTGATCGATACGATGATCGAACGCAGCAATCAGGTTGGTGACCAGCGCCTGCACCTTGGCCTTGGCCTCGGCCGGGAAATAACGCTCCACGTACAGGCGGCCCACCGAATCGCCCACTGCGCCATTGGTGTGTTCCACGGCACGCTTCCAGCGCGGTTCCTGTTCCGGTGTGCCGGAGAGAACGCGGGCATAGAAGTCAAAGCGCGCATCGGCGAATTTCTTCGACAGGGTATTCGAGTAATGATTGATCGTATGGAAGCTCAGATAATCCTTCCACACGTCCAGCGGCGCACTGCGCACCAGAGCCGATTCGCCCTTGACCGCACTCGGATGCCAGATATTGACCGATTCCTGGGCACTCAGGCCGGCGCCTTCGAAAAATGCCGGCCAGTCCATGCCGGCTGCTTTTTTCGGGAAATCCTTCATGGCCCAGGTATTGTCGGCCTTGACGATATCTTCCGAATCTTCACGCTTGGCGTGCGATGCAGCGATCTTGCGCTCAAGCTCGAACACGCGGGCGGCGCGCTTGTCTGCGTCTTTCCACCCAGCCAGCTTGAACAAGCTTGCGATATGTTGCAGGTATTTGACGCGCAACGCAGCCATCTTGGGATCCTTGGCCAGGTAATACTCGCGGTCAGGCAAACCAAGACCACCCTGCAACAGATAGGCTTGATAGTGGGCAGGATCGTGCAAGCCCTGGGATACCCAGACGCCAAATACATTTTCCGTGAAAAAGTTCGTGGAATTCAACGGATCGACATCGGCGCGCATGGTACTGCCGAGCAAACGCGACAGTGCCGTCTTGTCCTTGGTAGCGCGGATATGTTCGAGTGCGGGCAGCAAGGGAGCCAGTCCCTTGGCTTCGATGCCCACTTCATCCATGAATGCGGAATAGAAGGTGCCGACACGGCGCGCATCGTCCGAGGCATTGGCGCCGCTCTTTCCGGCTTCCTCGATCAGTTGCGCGACGCGCTTGTCGGTCTGCTCGGCCATTTCACCGTCCACACCCCAATAACTTTTGTCCGCCGGAATTTCGGTGCTGTCGATCCAGCCGCCATTGACATAGGCATAGAAGTCATCACCCGGTCGCACGGTGGGTTTCATGCCGCTTACGGCATAGGCCGTCGGCAAAGCGAAATCGGCTGCAGCAACCGACAGGGAAGTGCCCAGCGCCAATGCACAGGCGGCGATCAAGGGAAGCCGGCGCAATGGCGTGAAGGCGCGGCTGATTGTGGAACGATGCATGATTGTCCTCGCGAGATATGAAAGGGTTGGGTCGACCATGCCCTGCTTGGTTTGTGTGCGGCAAACCGGGCACGAACGACGACTGACCGGCGCCCACCCTCATTGTGTTCCGGGGCAAGCTGGCACGGGCAATGGCCGAAATGATACCTCATGCGAACAATTTAAGAGAACACAAGCATGCTGCAGCACAGCATGCGTTGCGTGCGACGGGCCATCAGCGCAACAAGGGCCGGAAATAAAACCGGCGTGATTACACTTTTTTCTCCGGCAACAAGATCAATGTCGACAAGTTTGTCAGGGTCGGCGTTGCCCTTGCACTGTAAAAAACGCCATCGCACCGGCCAGCACGCGCGCCTGCTCTTGCAGACTGTCGGCCGCAGCAGCCGCTTGTTCGACCAGCGCGGTATTTTGCTGGGTCGTGTCGTCAATTTCACCCATTGCCCGATTCACAAGGCCGATATCCTTGCTTTGCGCTCCGCTCGCTTGCGAAATTTGTTCAACGATACGCGCCACGGCTGCGGACGAACCGGTTATATCGTTCATCGTCACGCCCGCCGCTTCGACGAATTCTGCGCCGGCATTGACTTGTCCGACGGTTTCGCCGATCAGGTTCTTGATTTCCCTGGCAGCCGCGGCAGAGCGTTGCGCGAGATTGCGCACCTCGCCGGCGACGATCGCAAATCCCCTGCCCTGCTCGCCCGCGCGCGCCGCCTCGACCGCCGCATTGAGCGCGAGGATATTGGTTTGAAAGGCAATGCCATCGATGACGCCGATTATGTCGACGATGCGCGCTGCACCGTGCTTGATCGCGGCCATCACCAGCAACACGATGAAAAAAGACCCGAAGAGGCGAGAGGCTATAGGCAATTTGGACAAAAAGGCGTTCATTTTGGGCTTCCGCTGGGCTTAGGGCGAGTGAGATAGTCATGCCATTTGTCGTCGTGGGTTCAGATTACCGAAGCATTGCGACAAAAAGATTACAAACCCGGTGCCTGCCTGAATTTAGCCGACCGAAGTAACCATTTCTCACATTCCCAAAGGTTTTCGAGTGCACACTTTGCAAAGTCCGGCGCTGCTGTTGATACAATCGTAATGAGCCAGTCACGTGCAAGGCGCACTTGCTCGCAGGCGGATAGGGATGCGGCAACCGGGCAATCTGGAATCGCCTGAAGCTGACCATGGACCATGAAGGTATCGATTCGCGGCGCGAACCCAATGGCCTAAAATCGTCGAAAGAAAAAACAGAGCTCCATGCAAAGCGAACCCGGCCTCAACGCCACTAAAAAACTGCTCGATTTGTTGCATAGCGGACGCCATGCCGAGTGCGAACTTGCCGCCGCCTACCTGCTAGACCGTTATCCGGAGTATGGATTCGGTTGGAAAATCCTCGGCGTCGCCCTGCAAGTACAAGGTCGTCGCGCACAGGCATTTCGCGCGCTTTACCGCGCCGCAGAGCTCTTGCCGCGCGATGCGGAAGCACAAGGCAATTTAGGACTGGCTTTGATCGATGCCGGCGAATTGCCTGCAGCCGAGCACTACTTGCGTCACGCACTGGAAATCAACCCTGATGACGCCAATGCCTGGAACAACCTGGGCCACGGCCTGTGCCGCATGGGGCGCCTCGACGAAGCAGAAACCTGCCTGCACCACGCTGTGGAGCTACGTCCAGATGCGCACGACTTCCTTTACAATCTGGCAAGCATCCTGCAGGATCAAGGCCGAATTGCCGATGCAATGGCGTGGTATGAAAAGACGCTGGCAATCGCTCCGCTGTTTCCCCATGCCCACTGGAATCTCGGCATGTGCTTGCTGCAGCAGGGGAAATTTGCCGCGGGATGGAAGGAATATGAATGGCGTTGGCAGACACCCGCGATGCTGCCGCTTGCTCGCCCCTACTTGGGAATCCGCTGGACCGGCGCGCAGGATCTGGCGGGAAAGACGATTCTTGCCTATGCCGAACAAGGTCTTGGCGATACGCTGCAGTTTTGCCGTTATGCGTCCCTGTTGGCAACCCGGGGAACGCGCGTAATTCTGCATGTTCCGGCCACATTGCTGCAACTGGTGCAATCGCTGGACGGCGTTGCCGACGTTACCGATATCGCCACCGAGGCACCATCGCACGACTTCTATTGTCCACTGATGAGCCTGCCAATGGCATTGGGCACCGATCTATCAAGCATCCCTGCGCCGCACATCTATCTGCGTGCCCCAGCGACAAGGATCGATTCCTGGCGGCGAAATCTGGAACAACGCATGTCGACTTCTGCGCTGCGCATCGGTGTCGCATGGAGCGGAAATCGTAGCCACAAGCATGACTACCGCAGGTCGGTCGGACTCGATCAATTCGCATCGGCTTTGGGCACAAAATATAACCTCGTCTCACTTCAGACGCAATTGACAGAAAATGAAAGTGCAAGCCTGAAGCGTCTGGCGAATTGGCTGCATTTCGACGGAGAGCTGAACGATTTTTCCGAAACTGCGGCCTTGATTTCGCATCTCGGCCTGGTCGTCACAGTCGATACCGCCGTCGCTCATCTGGCGGGTGCAATGGGAAAAGACACCTGGCTGTTGCTCTCGTTTCAAGCCGACTGGCGCTGGCTGGAAGGCCGGCAAGACAGCCCATGGTATCCGTCCATGCGATTGTTTCGCCAGGCCCGGTCCGGAGACTGGCAAGCTGTGCTGCAGGACGTAAAGGCGGCCTTGCAGGAGAAATTTCCGGTCCCGAGTGCCGGTTGACAAAATCAGGCGAGTGCCTGGAAAATCAGATCCAATTCCTCTTTGGCGCTCTCCATCAAGGCAGTTCCCGCAGCCTCGTCGAGATGCAACAAGATCAATGCGGGCGGCAAATCGTCCCAGTGGATCAAGGGTTCGCGGTCGATGTGGTGGTGCGCATCGAGAATGTTGGCTGCCAGCACCACGTCGGTCAAATCGGGGCCGCCGCGATGGGTGCGTTGCAGATCGCGGTGATCGAGCACTGCGGTGCGGATTTCTTCGTCAACATCCCAGCTTTCGAGTATCGCGGCGCCAATGCTCAAATGCCAGCGATCAATCACGTCCCACAGCGCTTCCTGATCGACGAAGACATCGGTGAAACTATGCGCCCGACTGAGGATGTAAAACTTGCCGACGTCATGCAGCAGGCCGGCAATCATGGCCGCGTCCGGATGCAGGCGGGTCAATTTTCCCGCCATGACAAAAGACAACGCGGCGACCCGGATGCTGCGGTTCCATAACCCATTGAGCAAATGCGGCGATTCGGTGCTGGCCCTGGTTTGCACCAATTGCTTCATGCCCACCGCAAGCGCCACATTGCGCACCATTTCGAAACCAAGCCGCACCGTCGCCTGGCGTAAATCGGTGGTATGCCCGTTGCCGTTATTGTAGGCCACGGAGTTGGCCAGGCGCAGGATTTGCGCCGACAGCACCGGTTCGGCGCTGATGATGCGTGCCACCTTGTCGTTCGAGGCATTGGCATCGTTCAAGGCATGCCGAATTTTCAGTGTTACCGACAGGGAAGTAGGAAAAAGCAATTCCTCTGCAGAAAGTTCTGCAGTCAGGCTTTCCAGGAATTCGAACTCCTTTGCCTTGTCAACAGCTGCCATGCGTTGTCCTGTCGATTATCAGCAAGTGCAACAAATCCACCAAAACGATCAAGAACTTCTTGGGAAATGCAAACTCAGAAAGAGTAATGAGCCAATGGAGTTGATTCAATTATATCGCCTCGCACATAAAGACCGATACAATTGTCGCCAATACAACACTGCAACCGCAAGTCAGGGCGCACAGACATGGCAAATGGCGCATACAATGCGAGCAGTGTGGGCACTTCACTCTTGATATGCCGGGCGCCACCCCCATTTAACCGGCATTGCAACCGAGTTCATGGTGCGTCACTTGCACCATTGATCGTACTTGATGCAACTTTTAAGGAGTACCAAACATGTTCAGACCATCGGTCATTGCGCCGGCCTTGCTGGCATTCTCGCTGTTTGCCACCGTTCCGGTATTTGCGGCGGGCGCGGACGCGACCATCCATGAAGTTTACCAGGATGCCGAAGCAGGCAGGTTTGACGACGCCCAGGCGAAGATGAACAAGGTCTTGCAAGACCATCCAACCAGCGCCAAGGCGCACTATGTCGAAGCGGATTTGCTGGCCAAGCAAGGCAAATTGCGCGACGCGCAAGTCGAACTCAATACCGCCCAGCGGCTCGATCCCAGCCTGTCGTTCGCAAAACCGGGGCGCGTGCAGGAATTGCAGGATGTGATTGCCGGTGCGCACACCGTCACGCAAAGGGCACCTGCCTACGTACAACGCCCGCCCGTGCAACCGGCTAGCAACACCAGCGGCATGGTATGGCCGATCATTATCATCGCCATCATCGCCCTGATTTTCATGGCACGCGTGATGATGCGTCGGACCACGGTCATCACCGGCGGCCCCGGCAGTCCCGGCTATAACGGCTACGGGCCATCCTATGGCGGCGGGCCGGGCATGATGGGTGGCCAGGGCGGCGGCATGGGTTCCGGCATCCTGGGTGGCCTGGCAACAGGTGCCGCGGTCGGCGCAGGGATCGTGGCCGGCGAAGAATTGATGCACCACTTCACCGACGGCGACCGTGAGCGCGAACGCGAAGTCTATCGCGACAACCCGCGTCAGGACGACAGCTACACACGCCAGGATGACATGGGCGGTAACGACTTCGGTGTTTCCGACAATTCGTCATGGGATAGCGGCGGCGGTGGCGGCAGCGACGACTGGTAATCGGTAATACATGCGGGCGACCCAGTGTCGCCCGCACCACGTATCAGGTCATCAGATTCCCACTCGGCCGGTCACCCTAATTTTTCCTGACAGCGTCCTTGCCCCGCAGAGACGCCGCATCTCATGCAAAACCACATCTCCGTAGACCTGGCGAAATCCTATCGCCTCCTTAACCACGGCCCGACAGTGCTCGTCACCAGCAAGCATGGCGACAAGGCCAATGTCATGGCTGCGGCCTGGTCCATGCCACTCGATTTTTCGCCGCCGAAGGTGACCGTCGTCATTGATCGCAACACATTGACGCGCGAACTGGTCGATGCGTCGGGAGAGTTCGCGCTCAATATTCCATCGCGTGAACTGGCCCAAGCGACCTTGGCAGTCGGCTCGAAATCAGGCAAGGAAAGCGACAAATTCAGCGAGTTTGGATTGCCGACATTTGCTGCAGAAAAAATCGCGGCGCCCTTGCTAGAGGGCTGTCTGGGATGGCTTGAATGCCGCGTGATTGTGGAACCGCACATCCAGCAACGCTACGACTTGTTTATCGGTGAAATCGTCGCGGCCTGGGCCGATCCGCGCGCGTTCAAGGAAGGGCATTGGTCGTTTGACGCAGGCAGCCCTCGCAGCATCCATTATGTCGCCGGCGGCAATTTCTTCGAAACCGGAGAAGCTTTTGAGATCGACAAATAGTCTTTGCAGTAGAATCTGCGTAATCCAATCCTCAATGAAAAGGCCGTCATGAGCAGCTTGTTGACGCTTGTCGGGTGGTGCATCCTCTTCCTGCTGTGCTGGCCGCTGGCCCTTGTGGTGCTTGTTTTGGCGCCGATCATCTGGCTGATTTCCTTGCCGTTGAGGTTGATCGGAATCAGCCTGGATGCGGTATTCGCATTGATCAAAACCATCCTGTTCCTGCCTGCCCGCCTGCTTGGCTATCGCGTAAAAGCCTGAGCCGGCCAGCCGTCACGCGCCCGCACACGGCACCGGCGTGCCGAATCTCCAACATTGAGCTGCGCCCACGAGGGTGTGAATCCTGATGCGGATCAAGGATTTCTGTAAAACCCCATAAATATGGTATGGCTATTCGTTTGCCGAAAGCATAATCTTTGCACGTGCTTCAATTTGTCCCGCAAACCAAATGGCCAAGTCCAGGAATACGAAGATCATGATTTACGTCGCGCACACCGAGTCGAAGGCCGCACCCAAGCGTGGTTCCGGCGAGGCCGATAACCTGACAACGCCTTGCGCCCAGTTGAAGTCCTGCATGGACCTGCACCCCTTGGCACAAGCATGGGCACAGAATCGCTCGCTCGTGTTCGGGGCATCGATCGTGCGCAAAATTCAATCGTCGAACCACCTTTGCCCCGCAGGTACAGCTGCGGCCAACATCGTCAACCGCCTGTGGTATGGCCGCGCATTGGTCAGCCTGCGCACCTATCCGCAATGGTCTCTACGGACTTCGGCCGTGCAGCATAAAATGCATGCATCGTCCGATAATGGCGAGATTTGCAGCGCAACCTGGGCTAACCCGGTCCAATAAAACCCGCCGTCACGCCAATCCAAAAGGTCGGCGGCCGTGCGCGCGGGAATTCGGTAAAATGGCCTCTTCCCCATTTGGAGACCATGCCGTGACCCTGACTCTCAAGCGTAGCGAACCCGGCGTGACCCGGCAAACTGTCACAATTGGGCAGCACACCCTGGTTGCCGACATGAGTCTGGAAGAAGGCGGCGCGGACGGCGGACCCAGCCCGCACGACCTCTACGATGCCGCCCTTGGTGCGTGCAAAGCATTGACTGTTCTTTGGTACGCCAATAAAAGAGGCATTCCTGTCGGCGACATCCAGACCAGCATCAGCCGTGACAATTCGCAGGAGCGCAGCGGCGTCTACAAACTTGCCGCAACGCTGTCCATCGGCGGCAACCTGACAGACAGTCAGTTGAAGGAATTGGAGTCGGTTGCAGGCAAATGCCCGATTCACAAACTCATGACTTCGGTCACGACCGAGATCACGACTGCAGTTGAGCGCCTGCCATGACGGCTCCGATTACTCTGCAAGGCCACGAACACGATCTCGGTGGCGGCTTCATTGTGCGCCGCCTGTTACCGGCCGCCGCACGTCAGTCAATCGGCCCAATCCTGTTTTTCGATCACTTCGGCCCTGTGTCGATAGCGCCGGGCAAGGGCAATAACGTGAGGCCACATCCGCACATCGGGCTGGCCACCGTGACTTATCTGTTCGACGGCGCCATCATGCATCGCGATAGCCTCGGCTCAGTCCAACAGATTGAGCCTGGGGCCATCAACTGGATGACGGCCGGGCGCGGCATCGTCCATTCGGAGCGCGAACCGGAGGCCCTGCACAACATCAACTACAAGATGCACGGCATCCAGTTATGGGCGGCGCTACCCGTCGACAAGGAAGAAGTCGAACCACGTTTCGTGCACACGCCGGCAGATCAGATTCCGTCGATCAACTACGACGACGCGCATATTCGCGTTTTGATCGGCCATGCCTTCGGTGCCGGTTCGCCGGTGGAAACATTTTCAGAGACGCTTTACCTTGACGTGCAACTGCCCTCGGGCGGCAACATTACGCTTCCTCCCCTGGCCGAAGAAATGGCGGTCTACCCGCTCGACGGTCCGTTACGCGTCGGCGACACGGAAATCGCGATGCATACACTGGCCGTCCTCGTGCCAGGCAACGAGACGCGCGTCGAAGCGAATGCCGCCGTGCGCTTCATGGTCCTGGGTGGCGCACCGCTGGAAAGCAAACGCTTCATCTGGTGGAATTTTGTCTCCAGCCGCAGGGAAAGGATTACCCAGGCGGCAGCAGACTGGGAAGCGCAACGGATGGGGAGTATTGCCGGCGACGACGAATTCATCCCGTTGCCGCCGCTAAAAAAATCGCCCTGACGGGTCTCATCATTTCCGCGCGAGCGGGTTCGGCGTGGGCGGTTCCAGCAGGGTCAGGGTATTCCTGTCAGTGTGATGGAAGGGCTCAGTCTTGCCGCGTATCATCATGACCGTGTCTTCGTCGTAGCTCCAGGTGCCGTCGGCGTCAATATCAACCTTGATACGGTATTCAATCGTCTGGAACGCGTAATCGAGAAATGGGGTCGAGCAGATGCCATAGGTCTGCGAGCCACGGGTCGCAATAAGCTCGAAACTGGTCGACTCGGCCGTGGCCCTTCCCACCGCCATGGCGGTTTGCCCGCGCGGAATCGTCAGCGTCTGGATGACCGTGCCTGTGGCCGGCTCCCATAACCAATAGCCGACCTGCTCGTGATAGGTCTTGACCTGATCCGGCTTGACGATATGGGTGTGATAGCGCAAGCCGTAAAATACCTGCGGCCCGTTGGTCTGCGGATCGATCGGTTGCAATTCCATGCGCTCTACGAAGGCCTGCTTGCGCGGTCCTTCCGCCTTCGGCTTGACGTCCATACCGCGCGCCCCTTGCCACACGCCGGCCATGGCGCTCAACGGGCCAAGGTTTTTCAGGGTGTCGACATCAAGGCCAAATGGCTCGGTGTAAATGTCCTCGGGAAAATCGTTCATTACCTCTCCGCAATTGATCCAGTTGAGTTTGTCAATCGAGTGCATGGCTGGCCACAAGTGCGAGGCAGTACGCGCTCGGGTGGACGCTTTGCAACATTGTGCCATCGAGTTAACGTCGCTGACAATCTGTGCGGTAGAATCGAAGAAACGTCACCAATGCATGCGTTCAAACCCTTGCCTGAGCCAAGATGGAGCCCACGGATTCCGCCACGCCATTGGAACGAGACCCGGAGACGGAACTGCGCTCGCGCCGCTTTGTCCAGATCGCTGCGTTCACCGAGACCGCGCTGGCCATCCGCGCCGCATCGAGCCTGGCAAACCAGGAATGGGCCGTAGCCTGGACCTTGTCCGCCGGACTGGCAATGATATTGGTCTGCCTGGTTCTCAACCGCCGCGGTATCGCCGGCACGGCAAATGTCCTGCTTCTATCGTCGCTCGTCTTGATGGTTGCCTTCCTGACCTGGATTAGCGAAGGGATCAACGATGTGGCGGTGTTGGCATACCCCAGCATACTGATCATGGCCGGCCTGTTATTGAAGCCGCGCCAGTATTTTGCCCTCTTCGCCATGACCATAATCTCGGTCATGTTTGTCGCCTACGCCGGCCTCGTCGACCTGCATGCCTTCAAACCAAACGGCGCAATCGGAGACCGGCTGACCGATACCGTATTGATCCTCCTCATCAGCGGCTTCTCGGTATGGTTTCTCACCAGCGACCTGCACCATGTGCTCGAACGCTTGCGCGAGGAAATCGCTCACGTGCATCGATCGCGCGCCAGCCTTGCCTTCCTGGCCCAGCACGACGCCCTCACGAGCTTACCCAATCGCCTGCTCGGACGGGAGTTGATAGAACAGACCATCGTCAGGGCGCGCCGCAATCACGAACGGGTCGCCCTGATGTTCGTAGATCTGGACAACTTCAAGATTGTCAATGACTCGCTGGGACACACCGCCGGTGACGAATTCCTGCGCGAAGTCGCGCACCGGCTGTCGCAATCGGTGCGCGCGGCAGACATCGTCAGCCGCCAGGGCGGGGACGAATTTCTTATTGCCCTTACCGAGGTCGGCGATATCACTGCCATTTCCACAGCCGCCACCAACATCCTGTCGAGCCTGACGGTACCGTTCAATGTCCGCGACATCGAGGTGTCGACTTCCTGCTCCATCGGCATCGCGGTATTTCCCGACGATGGCGAAGACTTCGAAACCCTGCTCAAGCTGTCCGATATCGGCATGTATCAGGCCAAGGAATCAGGCCGCAATATGTACCGCTTCTATGACGAAGCAATGAACTCGAACATCTTGCAAAACCTGCACCTGACGTCAAGCCTGCGCCTGGCATTGACTCGGGGGGAGTTCATACTGCACTACCAGCCGGTGGTGGACATCGTCACGGGGCGCATGGTCGGCGCAGAAGCATTGATCCGATGGCAGCATCCGGAGCAAGGTCTGGTGCCGCCGGCACAATTCATACCGGCCGCCGAACGCTCTGGTTTAATCGTTGAAATCGGCGCCTGGGTGATCAGGGAAGCCTGTATGCAAATGCGTGCGTGGCAGGACATGGGGGCGCCAAATTTCGTCCTTGCAGTCAATCTCTCGCCGGTCCAGTTCAGACGCGGCAATGTCGAAACCATCGTCGCAGAAGCGCTCCAGCTTTCGGGGCTGAATCCGGCCTGTCTCGAACTCGAATTGACCGAGTCGACCCTGATTCAAAACGCCGAGGATTTCATCAAGACACTGGCGCAACTGAAGGCGTTGGGAGTAAAGATCTCGATTGACGATTTTGGTACGGGCTATTCGAATCTTTCCTATCTACAACGATTTGAGGTAGACAAGCTGAAAATCGATCAATCTTTCGTTCGGCGTCTAGGTGGCAACAAACAAGACCGGGCGATCGTCAACGCCATCATCCAGATGGCCAAGAGCCTCAACCTGGCGACGACCGCCGAAGGCATAGAAGATGAGACCATGCGCAGCGAGCTCATCGAACTCGGTTGCGATCAGGGTCAGGGCTATCTGTTCGCCAAACCGCAATCGGCACCCCAATTCGAGGCATTGATACAATTGCAGAGCGGACAGAAGCAAACGCAAATGCAATAGTGAGCCTGCGTTTCGGCGCGAGCCTACTGAGGGCTGCCTTCCTTGCGGCAGCGCGAGTCCTGATAAGGGCCCTGGAACTTTTCCCACACATCGCCGGGAGAATTTTGCGCGCAGAGTATGGTCCTGTCGACGCGGTTTCTCCAGCGATACCAGGGCGCCGCGGCAGAGTAGGCGGCGACGCAAGTGAGCAGCGCCGCCGACAGGAGCAGGATTCTGGCCCTGGGAAGATTTCGCCCGGTCATTGCTTTTCCTTTTGTCCGAGCCAGGACATTAATTCGTCATGGCTGATAGTCAATAATTTCTCAATTGCCCGATAGTCGTCCGGCAGGGCCGGATCGTCCCATCCCGTGGCGGAATGGCGCGCCAGGTCGACCGCGAGTTTGACATTCTGGATGCGTGAATTCTCCGCATGCGCGTCGTCCATCAACTGCAACAGCAGTTCCGGCAGTTTCCAGTGCGCACACAGGGCCAACTGCAAATCAAGCAAATGAAAACCGAGAACGGCTTCCTGTGCAGCGACACTACGCATGGTCGGGTTGGCTTTTTGCAAGTCCTGAATTTCCAGCGCTTTCGTGGGCGCGAAACACAATAGCACCAGTTCGGCCACGTCGTGCAGCAAGGCGGCGATTGCCACCTCCTCGGCCCGCTTGTCATAGCGCCACGTGGCCCAATTGAATGCATAACGCGACGCACGTTGGGCGCGCCGGATCAACTGGATCAAACGCAATTGGGCCTTGGGGAAAGGTTTGAGCACGTCTTCCATCACGGCCAGTTTTTCGAAATGCCGAAAGAACGGGTTGATTCCCAGCATGATGATGGCATTGCCAACCGTCGTGATTTCCTGCAGTTGACGCGTGCCGTGGAATGGACGGATGTAGGCAAGCACGCGCAAAGTCATCAGGGGATCTAGCAGGACGAACGTCGAAATTTCGCGCGCATTGATCCAATCGATCTTTTCATGCGCCTGCACCATGCTGCGAAAAGTCTGGCGCAGGACCGGCACATCGTGCTCGCCGAGTACCTTGACCCATTCCTGAACCTTGCTTTGCGCTTCTTCTGCCATGAGAATCCTTGCAGTATCGGGGCCTGCTACGGACCGGAACTAGGCAACTCGGGTCGGCACCGTCGCCATGTCGCCCACGACGGTGGTCCATTGGCGCACTTGCCAATCAGTCACCAAACCATGCCTGACGTAGGGATCTTCCTTGGCGAATCGCTCGGCAGCTTCAGGTGTATCGCCCTGGAAAAGCAATATTGCCTGGTCCACCGGTTCGGACAATGGTCCGGCCAGAACCAGCTCGCCCTTTTCCTTCGCGCGCCACGCTAATTCCAGGTGCGCCGCCCGATATTCGGACCTGCGTTCGAGATAATCATCAGCCAAATCGTAAAACAGCAAGAAATGCATTTGGTCCTCCGTTGCACGTCAAAATCAATGAAAATTGCCGGCAAAACCATGTACGGCCGCATATTCGGTCAATCCTGGGCACGCGCCGGGCAAAATTTCGGCTCGCAGTGATGACAATCATATGACTTTTTCCCGCATTTCACCTTTGCAGGTATGATTCCTGCGTGCGAGCCAGTTTATGTTCCGTTTGAAGAACGCCGATCAAACCAAAACATCAACACGCTCTACGTGGTCATTCATCGACGAAAGGCATTATTCATGGCAATCCGCATCGCGCTGCATCACAAGACCAGTTATCACTATGATCGTCTGGTCGGACTGTCGCCGCATGAAGTGCGCTTGCGCCCGACGCCGCACGCCCGCACGCCCATCTTATCCTATTCGCTATCGATCAAGCCAAAGCAACATTTCATCAACTGGCAGCAAGATCCCTACGGCAACTATATCGCACGACTGGTATTTCCTGAAAAAACGACGGAGCTGGAGATAACTGTCGATCTGGTGGCCGACATGACGGTCATCAATCCATTCGATTTCTTCATCGAGCAATATGCCGATAAATTTCCGTTCAAGTATGCCGAGCAGCTTCTCGCCGAACTGAGTCCCTATCTGCAAGTCGAGAAACCCGGCACCTTGCAACAGAAATGGCTTGATGACGCCAGGACGGAAATTCTGACCAAGGACCTGCTGACCATCGATTTCCTGGTCGCCCTGAATCAACGCCTGCAAAAAGACATCGGCTACCTCGTGCGCATGGAACCCGGCGTGCAAACGCCGGAAGACACGCTGAAAAAAGCGTCCGGCTCGTGCCGCGACAGCAGTTGGCTACTGGTGCATATTTTGCGCCATTTTGGGCTGGCGGCGCGCTTTGTATCGGGCTACCTGATCCAGTTGACCGCCGACCAGAAGTCGCTTGACGGCCCGAGCGGACCGGAAGCGGACTTTACCGATTTGCACGCCTGGGCGGAAGTCTACATACCCGGCGCAGGGTGGATCGGTTTGGACCCGACCTCCGGCATGCTGGCCGGAGAGGGCCATATTCCGCTGGCCTGCACCGCCATGCCTTCGTCGGCTGCACCGGTCTCCGGTCTGTCCGACGAAGCCAAGGTTGAATTTTCGCATGAGATGAAAGTCACGCGCATCCATGAAGACCCGCGCGTCACCAAACCCTATAGCGAATCGGATTGGCTCGCCATCGATGCGCTCGGTCACCTGGTTGATGCCGATTTGCACAAGCTCGACGTGCGCCTGACGCAGGGCGGCGAGCCGACCTTTGTCTCGATCGACGACATGGATGGCGCAGAATGGAATACCGTGGCGCACGGCGACAAGAAGCGCGAGTTGGCGCAACAGCTTACCTTGCGGCTCAAACGCCACTTTGCGCCCGGCGGCCTGCTGCATTACGGTCAGGGCAAATGGTATCCCGGCGAGCCTCTTCCGCGTTGGGCGTTCAACATCTATTGGCGCGTCGACGGTCAGCCGATGTGGCGCAATCCAGACCTGTTTGCCGTTGAAGGCGAGAATGACGGCTACGGACCGGCCGTCGCCGAGCGTTTCGCCAGCGAGCTTGAGCGCGCATTGGGGCTGCCTGACGCGAGCATGATCCCGGCATTTGAAGACGTCTGGTTGCTGGCACAGGCTGAGCAACGTCTGCCTATCAATATCGACCCGCTCAAGGCGAATCTCAAGGATAGCGAAGAACGGCGCCGACTCGCAAGATTGCTGGAAAAAGGCGTCGGCGCAGTGGCCGGCTATGCGCTACCGCTGCGCGCCCTGGAGCATACTGCACTCACCAGGCACACCAAGTGGCAAACCTGCCGCTGGCCGATCCGGCGCGAACGTCTCTACCTGATCGAGGGCGACTCACCGATGGGCCTGCGCCTGCCGCTGGCCAGCCTGCCATGGGTTGACCCTGCGCAACGCGTTCAGGAATTCGAACTTGATACGTTTGCCCCGCGTCCGCCACTTGCAGCCGTAACCGCAGCTGGCAACGCCGCTGCCGGCAAGGCGCCTATCATGCCGCCATTGGCCACCGCGCCGGTCAAGCCGACCAAAACGGATACCAACGACGTCATTCACACTGCGCTGTGCGTCGAAGTAAGAAATGGCCGCCTGCACGTTTTCATGCCGCCCTTGAAGCGCATCGAAGACTATCTCGACCTGCTCAACCTGATCGAAGATTGCGCCGCAAAACTCAAGCTGCGTTTGTGGATAGAAGGTTACACGCCGCCGCGCGATGCGCGCGTCAAGCTGCTCAGCGTCACGCCCGATCCCGGTGTCATCGAAGTCAACGTCCACCCTGCGGGCAGTTGGAAAGAACTGGTCCATACGACGACAACTCTGTACGAGGAAGCACGGCAAACGCGCCTCGGCACCGAGAAATTCATGTTCGACGGGCGTCATACCGGCACAGGGGGTGGCAATCATGCCACGCTCGGCGGAGCCACACCGGCCGACAGCCCCATGTTGCGACGCCCCGACGTTTTGCGCAGCCTGATCACGTATTGGCAAAATCACCCTGCCCTGTCTTACCTGTTTTCCGGCACCTTCATCGGCCCGACCAGTCAGGCGCCGCGCGTCGACGAAGCGCGCGACGACAATCTCTACGAACTGGCGATTGCCTTCCAGCAGATGGAAAAAGTGTTGCCGGACGCCGCTGAGAGCGAGCGCCCCTGGCTGGTGGACCGCCTGCTGCGCAACCTCCTCGTTGATCTGACCGGCAATACCCACCGTTCCGAATTCTCGATTGACAAACTGTATTCGCCGGATGGGCCGACCGGCCGCCTTGGCCTGGTGGAATTCCGCGCCTTCGAAATGCCGCCGCACGCGCGTATGAGCCTGGTACAAATGCTGTTGTTGCGGGCCCTGGTAGCGCGCTTCTGGCGCAATCCATACCAAGGCAAGCTGGTGCACTGGGGCACCGGCTTGCATGACCGCTGGATGCTGCCGCATTTCGTGGCGCAAGACATACGCGACGTGGTGCAGGATCTGCGCAACCATGGTTACGCTTTCGAGCAGCACTGGTTCGATCCCTTCGTCGAATTCCGCTTTCCTCGTTATGGCACCGTGGCCTATGAAGGCGTCGAACTGGAGTTGCGTCAGGCAATCGAGCCATGGAACGTGCTCGGCGAGGAAATGGGTAGCGGCGGCACGGCACGCTATGTCGACTCCTCGGTCGAGCGCATGCAATTGCGTGTGCGCGGCCTGACCGACACCCGCCATGTCGTCACTTGCAACGGCCGCCGTCTGCCCTTGCACCCGACCGGCATCCCCGGCGAATATGTGGCCGGCGTGCGCTTCCGCGCCTGGAGTCCGTGGTCGGCACTGCACCCGACCATCAAGGTCCATAGTCCGCTGCGCTTCGACCTGGTCGACACCTGGAGCGGACGCGCAATTGGCGGCTGCACCTACCACGTGTACCACCCGGGAGGCCGCAACGAGGTCGGGGCGCCGGTCAACGCCAACGCCGCCGAAGCGCGCCGTTTCGCCCGCTTCTGGGAGCATGGTCATACGCCCGGAGCCATGACGGTCAGGGACGAAGGCCTAAACCCGAGCTTCCCGTTCACGCTCGACATGCGGTGGCTGGCCGACGAATAATAAATAATGTGGCTGAATTATTACCGAACTTAGGGACGCTCTGGCATCATTGATATCTTGAACCCGCTTCACTAGCATCTGATGCAAAACCCTTTGTTAGATAAATATCCACAAGCCGACGACTGCTACGACGAAATGTTCGATGCATCGGGCCAGCCGCGCGCGCACTGGCGCACGGTATTGGACCATTTGGCCGGCGAACCGCTCGAATTGATGCGCCAGCGCGTCGAATCGGTGCAGCGCCAGGTGCGCGAGAACGGCGTCACGTACAACGTTTATGACGATTCCAAGGGAGCATTGCGCCCGTGGGACCTGAACGTCCTGCCACTGGTCTTGCCGCACGAAGAGTGGAGCGTGATCGAAGCCGCAGTGGTGCAACGCGCCAACCTTCTCAATCGTGTGCTGGCGGACGTTTATGGCGAGCAGAACCTGCTGACTGAAGGCATTCTGCCTGCCGCCCTGGTGCACGGCCATGCGGGTTTCCTGCGCCCCTGCCACGGCATCAAACATCCCGGCAACATCGCGTTGCACTTTTACGCAGTGGACCTGGCACGTGCGCCGGACGGCACCTGGTGGGTGGTCAGCGACCGCATGCAGGCGCCATCGGGTGCGGGCTATGCGGTGGAAAACCGGCTGGTAATCTCGCGTGTCTTCCCGGATCTGTTTCGCGACATGCACATCCAGCGTCTGGCCGGATTTTTCAGCACCATGCGCGACAGCCTCGGGCATTGGGGCCGCCAGAGCGCAGTCAATGCCGAGGTCAACGGCAGCGCGCCGCTGCGCGAAGATGAGCAGCCGCTGATTGTTTTGCTCACGCCGGGGCCCTACAACGAAACCTACCACGAGCAAACCTTCCTGGCACGCTACCTGGGCTTTCCCTTGGTCGAAGGCAGCGACCTGACCGTGCGTAACGGCATGGTCTGGCTCAAGACCTTGTCGGGCCTGCAGCAGGTTCACGTCATCGTGCGGCGCGTCGATGACGACTACTGCGATCCGCTGGAGTTACGTGCCGACTCGGCACTCGGCGTACCGGGGCTGGTTGAAGCGGTCAGGCGCGGCAACGTACTGGTCACCAATTCGCTCGGCTCGAACCTGCCTGAATCGGGCGCGTTGCTCGGCTTCCTTCCCGCAATCTGCGAACGCCTGCTCGGTGAAACCTTGAAAATGCCCTCGGTCGGCACCTGGTGGTGCGGCGAGCCGGCGGCACTGGAACATGCCATCGACAATCTCGATACGCTAATCCTCAAACCCACCTTTCCGCAGTTGCGCCAGTTCCCGGTATTCGGACAAGACGTGCAAGGCGCGGAACGCGACGCGCTGATCGCCCGCATGCGTGCCCAGCCCCAGCACTATGTGGCGCAGGAAATAGTACGCCTGTCGCAGGCGCCGCTGTGGCGTAACGATCCGCTGGGCGGCATCGGCGCTGCGGCGGTCGGCTTGCGCGTGTTTGCCTGTGCCACACCCGAAGGTTATGTCGTCATGCCCGGCGGCTTGACCCGCACTGCGACAGGCAAGGACGCCCGCGTTATCGCAATGCAACGCGGGGGAGGCAGCAAGGACACCTGGGTGCAGGCTGTCGGCCGCGTCGACAATGTCAGCCTGCTGCATCGCCCGGCCAGCCGCAGCGGCCTGATACGCGACGACACGCACCTGTCGAGCCGCGTGGCGGAAAACCTCTACTGGTTTGGCCGCCACATTGAGCGTTGCAACAATATTTGCCGCCTGACGCGCGCCTCGCTCGACTATATGTTCATCAATCCGCTCGAATATCGCAGCAGCGAGTGGCCCGCTATCCAGTGGCTGTGTACGCGCTTTGACCTGGTGCAGGGCGATCTCGCGTTTCGTATCAAGGCGCAGGGTCAGAAGCAGGGGCAATTGCCGGGGCTGGAAATCAGCACGCTGGTGAGCGACGAGGAAATGGAAACAGCGCTGCTGCAGAGCATCGTCTCGCATCAAGTCCCGGGGCTGGCAATGCAGCAACAGCAATTGCATCTTATCGCAGGCCATTTGCGCGAACGTCTGTCGCTCGACAATTGGCGCATGCTCAACCAGATGGCACAGCGTATCGAGGGTGAACAGCCGGTGCCATCGCCGGCAGAAGCGCTGGCGGCGCTCGATGAAGTTGCGACATTAATGATGGGTCTGGCAGGCTTTGCCACCGACGGCATGACGCGCGACAAGGGTTGGCGTTTCTTTTCCAGCGGACGCCGCATCGAGCGACTGCAATTCCTCTGCACGGTGCTCGAGCGCGCGCTGCGCATGGAATTCGAAAGCAACCTCGACTGGCTGCTGGAATTGTCGGACAGTATCGTGACCTACCGCTCGCGCTACATGTCGCAACCTGAATGGCTGCGCGTCCTCGACCTGCTTCTGCTCGACGAAAGCAATCCGCGCTCCATCGTTTTTCAGATCAAGGGCTTGCTGAAATATTTGAAGAAGCTTGCCAACAGCTACGGCAGTTTCGGCGAACAGGCACTGGCACCGTTGTTGAAGGAACTGCAGGCCATGGCACCCCTTTCCGATCTGTATTGCGGCAATCCACGTCTGATCGACCTGATTGTCCGCATCAACCACGCTTCCTACACTCTGTCGGAGCAGATAGGCGTGCGCTTCTTCAGTTACACTGGTAATAATTTGTATGGAACGCGCAAAGCGTCATGAGCATGATTGAAGCAGGCATGGGTGCCATGGGCGCCATCAACAGCGCATCAAACAACGGGACAAACAGCGCGACTGCCGTGCAGAGTCCGGCTATGCCGAATGCGGCAGGTGCGTCTGATCCGGTCGCCCGCTATAGCGTTGTGCACCAGACCGATTACAATTATCAAAGCGTCGTGACCCTGTCGCAGCAATACCTGCATTTGACGCCGCGCAATTTCACCTATCAGCAAACCGTCAGCCACCAGATACAGGTTGACCCCGCACCGGACGACGGCAACGATAGCCTCGATTATTTCGGCAATGCCACGCGCAACATTACGCTGACGACACCGCATCAAAATCTGATCGTGCGCGCGGAATCGCTGGTCGAATTGTTTGCGCGGCCAAACCTTGCCCAAATCGCGGGCTCCCTGCCGTGGGAAGATCTGCAAAGCGAAATGCGGCAATCGCAGAGCGCAGCAAGCCTTGAGCCGTTCCAATTCCTCTTCAACTCGCCGCACGTGCAATGCGGGCCCAACTTGCAGCAATATGCGCAGCAAAGTTTCACGCCGGGCAGGCCCTTGCTCGACGCCGCGCTTGCGCTGACGCAGCGCATTACCGATGAATTCGAATTCGATCCCGACGCTACCAATATCCACACGACGCTTGAAGAAGTCATCCAAGGCAGGCGTGGCGTATGCCAGGACTTCGCGCACCTGATGATCGGGTGCCTGCGCAGTATCGGGCTACCCGCACGCTACGTGAGCGGCTATATCCTGACCCACCCATCGGAGGGGCAGGCACGCCTGATCGGTGCCGATGCATCGCATGCCTGGGTATCACTCTATTCGCCTGCGCTGGGTTGGGTCGATTTCGATCCCACCAACCGTTGCCTGGTGCAGCATGAACATATCACGCTTGGGTGGGGTCGCGATTTCAGCGACGTGACGCCTTTGCGCGGGATCGTGCTCGGTGGCGGGCAACAGTTGCTGGGCGTAAGCGTGACGGTCACGCCGCTCGATAACGTGCAAAATAGCCTGATCTGACCCTTACGTCTCGCGCCTGAACAATCCGATCAAGCCTGTCACGAGCATCGCCTGATCTTGCCGCAGAGTCTGTTCCTCGATGCTGCAAACCGCCATGCCGGCATCGGCTGCGACACGTTGCAAATAATTGACCGAGTGTGCAAACCGGTTTGAGGGTTGCAGGACGAACGACGGGGCGTCGGTCTTCTCCACGGAAAAAACAAAACTGCCTCCGGGCCGCAGGGAACGGCTCAATGCACGCATGAGCGGCGACAAATCGCCGATGTACACCAGCACGTCTGCAGCAACGGCAAGATCGTAACAGTTTTCCCGTTCCAACAAGAAGGCACACACCTCAGCACACACCAGATCATCGTAGATGCCACGCTGACGCGCGATTTCCAGCATCTTCGGCGACAGGTCGACGCCTTCAAGAATTTGCACCTTCGGCCGCAACAATGCGCCGCACAGGCCGGTTCCGCAGCCAAGGTCAATACAGGCGTGCTGCGCAGGAATATTTGCCTTCTCCAGCGCATCGAGCATGCGCTGCGGCGTCCGATAATGCAGCACGTCGACCAGATGTTCGTCGAAATGCCCTGCATAGCCGTCAAACAGATTCTTCACATAAGATGCCGGCGCAACCTGTGGCATGGCGTCCTGCGTGTCGCCCATTGCCGCCAGGGCAAAGTGCACCATATCGGCGTCGGCGCCGCAGGCAAGCGCCGCGCGATATGCGGAAATCGCATCTTCCTTGCGCGCCAGCAGGCCCAATGCATTGCCGAGAAAAAAATGTGCATCGGCGAATTCTGGACGCTGCGCGATGGCGGCCATATAGTCTCGCACCGCACCTTCATGGCGCCCCAATTTCTGCATGGTCACACCGCGATTGCACAGGGCGCTGGCATGGCCCTTGTGGAGCGACAAAGCCCGGTCAAAGCTCGCCAGTGCTTCATCGTATCGCTTGAGCATATGCAATGCGCTGCCACGATTGCACAAGGCGTCCACATAATCGGGCTTGATTTCCAGCGCCATGTCGTAGCCCGCTACCGCCTCCTCGAATCGCTCCAGACGATGCAGCACCGTGCCGCGGTTATAGGCCGCTTCGGCAAAATTCTTCTGATGGCGCAAGGCCTCTTCGTAACTTTGCAGCGCCGCTTCGTGCTGCCCAATATTGCGCAAGGCATTGCCGCGATTATTGTGCGCCATCGCATAGCCCGGCCGGATCGCCAAGGCACGATCGAACTGAATCAGTGCGGCGGCGCTATCACCGGCATCCTGCATTGCGGCACCCAGATTGCAATAGGGCGCCGCCTGCGTCGGATCAACCGCTATGGCTAGCGCGATCAACTCAATGGCGAGAGCGGGATTGCCGCGCTGGCGCGCAACGACACCACGCAAATGCAGTGCGTCGAAATTGCGTGGATCAAGTTTCAGTACGCGAAGGTAGAGACCTTCAGCCTCGACATAATCCGCCTGTCTATGCCGGGCCAACGCCTGTTGCAGTAACGCCGGAATCCGGTCAGATACGGTGCCAGTTTCAAAAACGGATTTGTCGGCGGCCATGCGAGGCTTTAGCGTGCGAGGACCGCTGTTACGGCTCCACTGCCCAACTGGTCTCCAACGAATAGAGGCTGGTCGTGGTTTTTCCGTCTTTCCTGGCGGGCGTGAAGGTGCAGGTCTTGGCAAAGCTGTCGAGGATCGAGTGATCGAGCGCAGCCCATGAACTGCCCTGGAGCATCGAGGTTTCCAGTACACTGCCGTCGGCGCTCAGCAAAAATAGCAGATGCACAGTGCCGCTCAAGTGATAGCCGTACCCCGTCTGACGGTAGGGCGGCATTTTGCAATTGGCCAGGTTAATGGTAGCCGGTCCGTTGTTCTTGTCGACATGCGGATTCGTCCTCTGCGCGATTTCCGTATCGAGCTTGCGTTTCTCGACCTGCAGATAAGCGTCCGCAGCTTTCCACTGCCAGTAATTTGCCATGGCCGGATCGGCAGCCACACCGCGCCCCTCGTTATAGATCGCAACGAGTGCCAATTGGGCCTCAATATTTCCACCGCTGGCGGCTTTCCAATACCACGCGTAGGCTTGCAATGCGTCTCGATCCACTCCCTTGCCATCGGCATACATCAAGCCGAGCAGGGACTGAGCGGCGGCATCGCCGGAATCGGCCAACGGCTGTGTTTTCTGCAAGGCGGCCGCGTAGTTGCCTCTGTCGAACTCACGGCGGGCCAGTTCCGAGCCAGGCGAGGCGCTCGCCTGGCTCGTCACCGATGCGGCTAGCAGCAGCGCCGACAGCATCGATATTGCAGAGCGATAGCTGCATGACAGCACGCGATTGAATCGATTCAGGCGCTTCATTTTGTCTTCCAGGAAAAGGCTGCTTTGATGAGGCCAGGTACTGCCTTGCCGTCATGCTTGATGATCGGGAAAGAGCAGGAGGCGAACGCCTCGCGAGCCAATTTGTCCAGCAGCGACCACGTGCTCGTCGAAGCGACCGCACTGTCGGTCACCCTACCTTCGGTATCAAGCAGAAACAGCAGACTTACACTGGAATCTTCGCCAAAGTGAAGCGCGTCGGCACGGTAAGCGGGGGCCGCACAGCCTGTTTCGCCGGCTGATTCCGGCGTGCCTGGTGCCGCCAGTATGCCGGCCTTCTTGCTCATGCTCATGTCGAGGTTTTTCTTGGCGGTTGCGACAAAGCCGTTCGACGCACGCCAATGCCAATATGCGCCGAGCACGGTATCGGCCGGCACGCCGCGCCCGGACACATACATGTCGCCCAGTGCAATCTGCGCATCGGAATTGCCGCCCAGCGCGGCATTGGTATACCAGACCACGGCGACGGTATCATCCTGCGCGACGCCCTGGCCATTGGCATACATCATCGCCACGTATTTTTGCGCTTCGCTATTGCGATGTTCGGCCAACGGCATCAAGGCATGCATGGCCATTGCATAGTCGCCGCCATTGTAAGCATCAATCCCGGATTCCAGGCTTGCCCATGACGCCGGACTTGCCGCCGCCAGGAGCAGCGATAGCGAAATTGCCAACAGAGACCTGTTCACAGTGATTCTTCCTATTCGATAGTGTGGCCCGCCATGGATCCGGCGCCAACGACAGGGAAGTCTACCGCAAAGCCCGCCAAGATTGGAAAAACGTGGCAATGGATTGCAAACCATTTACAAAAAGACGCGAATTGCGTTGATCGCGTAAAATGGAAAGCACGGCAAACAGGCCAAAAACATCAGCAGGTACACCCATGCATCAGTCGCATTTGCTCATTGGCTTCACTCTGCTTGCCCTCGGCATGGCCCTCACCCCGGGGCCAAATATGATTTACCTGATTTCCCGTTCCATCTGCCAGGGCCGGCGCGCCGGCTTCATCTCGCTCGCGGGCGTCGCGACGGGTTTCCTGTTTTATTTGTTATGCGCAGCCTTTGGCATCACGGCACTGCTGTTTGCGGTGCCGTTCGCGTACGACGCGCTGCGTTTCGGCGGTGCCATCTATCTCATTTATCTGGCATGGCAAGCAGTGAAGCCGGGCGGACAATCGCCGTTTCAAGTGCGCGATCTGCCGCAACACAGCACGCGCAAGTTGTTCCTGATGGGATTCCTGACGAACCTGCTCAATCCGAAGATCGCCTTGCTCTACCTTGCACTGCTGCCGCAATTCATCGATCCCAACGGTGCCGGCATCCTCGCGCAATCATTACAATTGGGCGTGATTCAGGTCGCCATCAGTGTGACAATCAATGGCCTGGTGACGCTGGCGGCCGGGTCGATCGCCGGCTTCCTCGGCGCGCGCCCCGGCTGGATGACCGTTCAGCGCTGGATCATGGGTACGGTGCTGGCGGGCATGGCCGTTCGCATCGCGCTGCAAGCACGCAAATGACGGGCGGCGGCGCGTTTCGACCTGCAAGCCGGCGCCGACTTCCGATTTTGCTGCGCGCCACTAGGCGGCAACAACCTCACCGAGATTGGCGCCCTGTGTCAATACGGCGATGAAATCGTAGCGATCGCTGCGGAAATAAGAATGGGTCAGCTCGATGGCTGTGCCACCGGCCGCATATGCGATGCGCCGTATATACAGCATGGCCGCGCCCGGTTCGATATTCGCCAGTCTGGCCTGCTCTTCGGACGCGTTGACAGCCTGTATATGCTGGCGCGCACGTTCAGGCTGCGCCTGTTTGTCGGTCAGATAGCCATACAGACTGTCACCGACTGCTCCCGGGTCGGGAAGAAAGCGCGCCGGGACGGTGGTGCTTTCAATCGCGATGACATCGCTATCGGCCGTGCGCAGACGCTTGAGGCGCGAGACCGGGCTGTTGGCACGCAATCCCAGAGCACGGCATTCCTCCTTGCCGGCAATGCCGATTTCGCGCGCGATCCATTGCGATCCCGGTTCCAGACCACGCTGCCGCACCTCGTCGCTAAATCCGGTAAGACGCGACAACGGACGCGCCAGGCTTGCGTTCACATAGGTACCCGAGCCATGGCGCCGGTGCAGAACGCCACGATCGCATAGCAATTCAATCGCTTTGCGCGCGGTGAACCGCGAGACCTCAAGAATTTCCGAGAGGATGCGTTCGGCAGGGAGCGCCTCGTTGGGACGCCAAACTCCGCTGTGAATACTCACCGTCAGTTTGCTCGCAAGCTGCAGGTAAAGCGGTGTGGATATGCTTGAATCGGGTTTCAGATGACGCAGTTTCTCTAACAATTTATTTCCTTGCGGAACGAGCGCAACATTCGACATGGCGCAAATGCGCCGGCCTGAGTCCTTTCGGCATTTCCCAAGTAGAGAAGAGCCGCGCGCAGTCCCATTACAGGCTTTCGGCGCGATAGCGTCGAAATACCGGTTAACTCCTTGTTGTCTTGCATTATCGTCGGCCGGGTTTGCTTGCGGCCTGGTGTCGCAGAATTTACGACTATTGTTCGCGCTTTTGTCTTGCCGGCAAACGAATGTCTCCTTGTTTGCTTATGCGCTTTTTGCAGGTGGCGCCATCGTGAGTCGAAACAACGCCAATGAGCGACATTATAGTAGGGAATCGATGACGCCATCGTGACGACCTGAAAAAGTCTCACGATTTCCCGTCTTCCCTATTACAAATCGTTACCAAAATTGATAGCAAAAATCGATCGATCAGTGCAAAGACGGTCAGTCCAGTTTTGCCGTAGGGCCGAGGTCTGCCCTGCGACACGCAGGTCGAAGATTTGGTGACGTATAAGGCCATTGCGCTACAACTGCCCGCTCTCCTTGATGTCGCGATAGCGGTTCACCAGCGTCATGCTCAACTGTTCCGGCGTGATATCGAACAGATGGCTGGCCCGTATGCCAAGGCGCTTGATGGCAAGGTCGCGTTGTTCCATGTAATGCGCCGTGGCAGTGGCACGCAAGGCATCGGCAAACCCCACTACAGGTGCGGACAACGCCACATCCAATGCTTTCTCCCGCATGCTCGCGCACAATACGAGGTGGCGCGTGGCCAGCAACTCGCATGCCTCGCGCATCGCTTTGTCGTCCTCGTCGCGCAGATTGGTGATCAATACGATAAAGGCGCGTTTCTTCAGTCGCGAGAGCAGCATGGTTGCCGCCTGGGTGTAATCCGGCGCGACTTCGGCAGGCTGTAAATCATAGACGCCGGACAACAAGCGATCAAGTCCGATACGGCCCTTGTAAGGGCTGATCCAGCGCATCTCTCCACCAAAGCTCATTAACCCAACGGCATCGCCCTGTTTCTGCGCGAGAAATCCCAGGGTAAGGACGGCGTTCAGGGCGTGATCAAAATGCGTATACGCGCCGTCCTCGGAAAGCATGCGGCGTCCGGTGTCGAGCAAAAACACGACCTGCTGATCGCGCTCTTCCTGGTATTCGCGGCTGATCGGCTTTTGCAGGCGCGCGGTCGCTTTCCAGTCGATTGAGCGCATGCTGTCGCCCTGCCGATATTCGCGCAGTTGGCGGAAATCCGTGCCTTCGCCGCGCCTTCGCTTGCGGATTGACCCGACCGCCGGCGCACGGCGGTCAGTTGCCGACAAGGTGTACCCGAGCAACTGTGAAAAGTCGGGGAATACCTTGACATCCTGGCCCGGCCCGATCCGATGAAGGCAACGCCACAGTCCAAGCGGTGAAACAATGCGCAGATGCGGCGCGCCGAAATGGGCATTGCCGCGATGCTTGGGAAACAAACGAAAAGTAATCGTTACGTAACTTCCCGGCACGACGATACTTCGATGCGGCAGGCTCTCGAACAACCAGTTCGTCGGATAATCTTCGAACAGTTCGATATCAAGGCGGCGCGCGCCTTCGTTATGCAGCGTCAGACTTGCATTGCCCCAAATTCCGACCGGCCAAACACCCGCTATCTGGCGCTCGATGCGCAATGCCGGCGCGCGGCGCGACAACAAACCATCGAGTACGGCGCCGGCACACAATGCGAGCGCAGCACCCAACCAGTAGGGCAATGATTGCGGCACGTAATATAGCCCGGCGCCGAGCAGCGCCAATACAAATACCGCAAACAGCAGGCGACGCGATGGAGTCATTGCGTCAGCGGCGCGGTGCGACAGTTTGCTCGATCAATCCGGCGAGCAGTTCGTCGCTGCTCAAACCGTCGAGTTCACTTTCCGGCGAGAGCGCAACACGATGGCGCAGCACCGGCAATCCTGCCGCCTTGATGTCATCGGGAATCACGAAATCGCGTCCGGCAAGCAAGGCGAGTGCGCGTGCAACACGTACCAGGGCGATGCTGCCGCGCGGACCTGCGCCGATGGCAATGCCGGGCCAGTCGCGGGTTGCACGCACGAGCCGCACCGCATAGTCGGCCACCGCGTCGTCAACCCGAATCTTCGACACAATCTGCTGCAAGGCCACGATGGTTTCCGGCTTGACCAGCGTTGCGACCTGGCTCACGTCAAGCGCATCGCCCACCCGGTTGCGCGTCACCTGGCGCAGCATCTCCTGTTCTTCCGATTCGGTTGGATAATCGATCCTCACCTTGATCAGGAAGCGATCAAGTTGCGCTTCCGGCAGCGGGTAGGTACCTTCATTTTCCAGCGGATTCTGCGTCGACAAGACCATGAACGGCGCCTGCAGTTGATGCGACTCGCCTTCGATTGTCACCTGGCGCTCCTGCATCACCTCGAGCAGTGAAGACTGGGTCTTGGCCGGGGCCCGATTGATTTCATCGGCCAGCAGTAAATGCGTGAAGACGGGCCCCTTGCGCACACTGAAAGTCTGGTTACGCATATCGAAAACCGAGTGGCCCATCACATCGGCCGGCATCAGGTCGGGCGTGAACTGAATGCGGGAAAATTCGCCGGCAAATGTCTTGGCCAGGGCCTTCACCAGCAGCGTCTTCCCCAGTCCTGGAACCCCTTCGATCAACACATGCCCACCGGCCAGGCAGCACGCCAATACCTGGTCCACCACTGCGTGCTGGCCAATGACGGCGCGCCGGATTTCTTCACGCATGCGCGCCACGATGTCGGTGGCTTGTTGCAGGCGGTCGGCCGGGATGCCGGGTGAGGTTGACTCCACGTTAGCGCTCATAGTGTTTTCTCAACTGTTGAAGTGATTGAATCTGCTGGGTGAATTCGATTGGAACCCGGGCCGGCGCATCGAGCAGTGCGCGCTCGATCTGTGCCACGCTCATTTTGCATGACTCGGCCAAATGCACGATTTTTTGTTCGACCGTCAATTTTCGCAATTCCGGCGCACGGCGCGTCAACACCTTTTCCGTCACGCGGCGTGCCGCTTCGAGCATGATGATACGGCCATGCTCGCTTTTCCAGAGCCAACGCCCGCTTGCGTCGACGTGTTCCATCAAGGCACGGCGCCTGTCGTCTGGTTCCGCAACGAGTGGGCCGAAACGACGTGCGACCGCCCAGGCGAGCAAGGTCAGGAAGATACCCAGCGACACAATCGCGTAGGGAACAGCAGCCCACAGTATGCGATACCAGGATGCGACGTCGACACGTTGAATGAAGGTAACCGTTGCCGATCGACGGTTCAAGTCCGCAAGCCCAAGCAAAAACTCGGCGTGATCGTAGTTGCCCAACGTGGAATTGTTGAAATAGTTTTCGGCGACGATCACAACCCGTCCCTTGCCGTATTGATAGGCACGCACGGCGCTTGCATCGTCGTCGGCAAACAGCGCAGGGGTGCCATCGGGCGCCGCATTGGATTGCGCTGGTGCCGGCTCCGCGATTTTGCTATCGGCATCATCGGTCTCGTCTTGCGAATTACCGGCACGGACCGCGTCGCCCGGCTTGTCGTCTGCATGATCGGTCGGCGCGGTCGACGCGGTCGACGCGGTCGGGCCGGCCGGAAGAGTCTTCAACTTGAAATGCGAATTGTCGAGCCGCAACGCATAGGCCGCGCCGGGCAGCGTCATGCTTGCCACGCAATCGACATAGGTGAATTTCTTGCCGTCGTCCGGGTCGGCATCAGGGTCGCTCTTGACATCGGGACTGCGCAATGGATTACGGCAAATTGTCATGCCGACGGAGGCGACAGTTCGGCCGACGCCAAAGCGCTCGCTAAGCGAGGCCAACGCTACGGCGGCGGCGGGATCCTTGGTCGGTGGCGGCAACTTTTTGGCCTGTCTTGCCTTGTCGCCATCCTTGGGATCGGCATCGTCGTCCTTGCTGTCCTGGCCATCTTTTACAGCATCCTTCTTCTGCAGCTTCAGTGCCGCGCCGCGCGTCCAGGTCGGCGTCATGATCAAAGTGTTGCCTTGTCGGACCCAGTCCATCAATTGTTCGGCCTGCTTGACAAGCAGGCTTGCACTGTTGTCCGGCAAGATCAGCGTGCCGGCGGGAATCGGCTTGAACAGCGCAACACTCAGGGTTGGCTCAATCTTGACAGGGTGCCGATGGCGTTCCAGCAAGCGTGTCGCCGCGAGCATCGGATTTTCCATTGCCGCCGGCGTTGGTCGGAAAATCGGCACCCAGCGCTTTTCAAACAAGTCAAAAAATAGCCAGGTACCGGCAATGGCAAGCGCCGCAACGAGGAGCAATATCAGCAAAGGTCGGACGCTCATGTACGCCCCCTGCCGGTTTCAACAGGAAATTCCGCGCCCCAGGTCTTGCATCCATCCTGCATGGTAAGGTCGTCCGGCCAGACGTCGGCATAGGCGCCGCGTAGCCACAATTGCGTCACCATGGCACTGGCAGTCATGCGCCCCTTGTTCAGTTGCCCCTCGTGACAGGCGCGCTCGGCCAAACGCGAACAATCGCCCTCGGTCGCGCCTATTTCCAGCTTCAGTCCATCGTCATGTACAAGACGCGAAATGGTGGCACGATAAAGCAAAGCCAATGCCTCACGGCGCCGTCTCTGGCGCCACAATGCCATGACTTCACCGGGGACGTCATCGGGAAGGCTTTCCGGCCGAATATCGAGTCCGGCGATTTCAGTCGCCCGCCTTGGCGAATTGGTCAGGCCAAAGCCGCCGAATTTATCCCGGAAGTGATACATCAACCAAGCGATCAGGCCAATAGTGACGGCGATCAAGAATACCTGTAACGCCGTCGCCAACCATGACAGATTCGGTGGCTTGCCGAGCTTGCCGTGTTCGGGCTTGGAGTCCTTGCTATCTTTCCACGTCCAGTGCTCGGCGCACGAATAGGTACGCAATTCGTCGGATTGGTACAGTGCGGCAAGTTCAGCACGTATTTTGGCCTGCTCGGGATTCAAGTCAGGTTTGCGCGTTGCCTCGCGCAGTCTGGTCGATTCCGGCACTTCACATTTGCCATTGTCCGCTACCACCTCCGCAGCCCGCGCCTGGCCCACCGGCAAAACGAGAGAAAACAGCAAGGCAGCGATGAAAGGCGCCATCAGCGCCACTGCATCTTTCGCGTCAATGGCATGGCCGAACTTGCGTTGGGGTGGCTGAATCTGGCGTAGCGCGATTTCGAGGTCCCAGGCTTCAAGCGTGGCACGGCGATTGAGGTACAGGGTGAAGCCGCATGCGGTAAAAACCGGCCCGACGACGGCGCCGGAAAACGCGAACGAAATGAAGATCAGAGCGATCGAAATGTTGCTTTCAACCGCATCCTGGAAGAAATGGACAATCAGCATGAAG
>DATBQE010000052.1:0-4478 GCA_036561005.1 Burkholderiaceae bacterium
CGAGTCGCCATCGACGACCTTGAAGGCCGCGTTACGTCTATCCTGCTGACCCCTTATCCGCCGGGCATTCCCTTGCTGATTCCGGGCGAACGCTTCAACAAGACCATCGTTGACTATCTGAAATTCGCACGCGATTTCAACGAGAAATTCCCGGGGTTTGAGACGGACGTGCACGGGCTGGTGACGCGTGAGGTAGATGGCAAGCGCGGGTATTTTGTGGATTGCGTTAAATAGTTCTTCAAACACTCGGCCGGCAAGGTTCTGCTTGACTTAGAGTGCACTCGAAGTCTTAAGCTAACTTTGTCATGGCAGAAAACCTCACAATCAGCAAGATGGCGCAACGCTGCGGGCTCAGCGCGCACACTTTGCGCTATTACGAACGCATCGGTTTGATCGAGTCGGTGGCGCGGGGCAGCGACGGGCACAGGCGCTATTCGACCGCAGATATTGACTGGATCGCATTCGTCAATCGCCTGCGCGCCACTGGCATGTCGATCAGGGACATGCTGAAGTTTGCCGAACTGCGCCGCCTCGGCGATTCGAGTTTCGCGCTTCGCCGCGCGTTGCTCGAAGCGCACACAGCCAAGGTTGGCGCGGCGCTACTTGAGTTGGAAACATCGCTGGCTGTCTTGCACGACAAGATCGAGTATTACCGCCAGGGCGAATCTGCCATGACTTCCCTATCCACCGCGACGAAAGGAAGCCAACATGGAAAACCCAAACAATCGGTACGAAAGAGGTCTGCTAAAACTGAAGGAAATTGACGGCCAACAAGGTGAACGCGTCATCGATAGCCTGAAGGACATCGCCCCGGATTTTTCGCGCTACCTCATCGAATTCGCCTTCGGCGATATCTATTCGCGCCCTGCGCTCGACCTGAAGACGCGCGAACTGGCCGTGGTCGCGGCGCTGACGGCCTTGGGCAACGCGGCGCCGCAATTGAAGGTGCATCTGCACGGTGCACTTAACGTCGGATGCAGCAAGGATGAGATCGTCGAAGTCATCATGCAGATGGCAGTTTATGCGGGATTTCCCGCGGCGCTCAATGGCTTGTTTGCGGCCAAGGCGGTATTTGCGGAGACGGAAGTTGTGTAGCAATGCAGCAGGGGATTTTGATCGCATTTGATCCACCTGCGCAGCAGTGACGGCATGTGGGCCGTCACTGCTTGCGATCAACAAGGATTATCCATTACTTTCCACCACGTGCGTCTAATGGCGTTGCGTAAGAACTGGCGGGTTGGGTTAGTTCAGGCTACGCTAACCCACCCTGCGGTCCTCTCAATTGCGTGGCGAGGCGAATCAATATTCGACAAATACCACGGTAGTGCGCGCCGGAACGGTGAACGTTCCCGTGCTGCCAGCATACGTCGCCGTACGCGCCAGCGCATCCACAGATGAACGGCTCTGGAGCGGATGCAAGGCCAGATTCCTGCCCTTCAACGCATCCACAGTCAGTGTCTTGCCCACCTTGTCGACGTTGAACAGCACGACCACGCTCTTGTACTTTGCGCCTTCATAGCGGCTCGGGCTGCTGCCGTCAATACGCATGGCAATCAGGCCGGGAATCTGGCTTGGGCCCACATTGTAGAAGCTCAAACGATCCTTGACGTCCTGGCCCGTGCGCAGGCGGAACAGGCTGGTGTCTTTGCGAATGGCCAGCATCTCGGCGAAATAATCGCGCGCGTTGAGGATGGCGGCATTGTCGGGCTTGATCAACGGATTGGTCAGGATGGGTGACATTAAGTACCAGTTACCCTGGTTGCTGCCGGCGGGTGGCAAGCCGACGCCGAAGTTGTTGCTCTGGTAGCTGAAGTCGAGTACGTTGAACCAGTCGCCCGAGTCGTAGCTGTTCTGGTCGAGCGACTTGGAACGCAGCATGTCTTGCCCGGCGTGGAAGAACGGCACGCCTTGCGACAGCGTATTGATCGCCGCACCGAGGTTTTGCACGCGCACACGATCGGCCAATGTCGAATTGGCCGGCATCTTGTAGGTGTTCAGGTCGAACAGGGTTTGGTTGTCGTGTGCTTCGATATAGTTGATCGTTTCACCCGGATTGGCGGTATAGCCGGCCGGCTGGCCGAAGTAATCGATCTGTGCATTGGTTTTTAGCGTGCCGGTACGGTCGACGAAACTGTAGTCGCGCAAGGTGCCGGATAGGCCGACGCGCACCAGGTCGCCGAGATTGAGCAGATCGTTCACGGTCTGCGTGCTGGTTGCAGTCGGATCGAAATAGGCGCCGTTGATGAAGCCCTGCTGCGAGACGAGTGAGCCGCCGCTGTCGCAGCAGCCGCCACCACGCACCGCATCGCGCAAGCGGTCGTTGAACGAACCGATGCCGGTGCCATACAGATTGGCTTGCCGCGCCTGCACGAAACGCGCGTCGTTCGCTACCATACCGAAATTCCAGCCCTCGCCGTAGAGGTAAATATGGCGCCCTGTGGCCTGGTTCACTGCCGTCTGGATCTGCTTGATGACACTCAACGGCTCCAGCCCCATGATATCGAAGCGGAAGCTGTCCACCTTATATTGCGTCGCCCATGTCGTGACGGAGTCGACCATCAACTTGGCCATCATGGCGTTCTCTGCGGCCGTATCGGAACAGCAGCTGTCGTTGGCAATGCTGCCGTCCATGCGCAGGCGGTAATAATAGGTAGGCACAATTTTGTCCAGCACCGACATGGGGCCTTGCTCGGCTTGGCTGGTGTGGTTGTAGACCACGTCCATCGTCACGTTCAAGCCGATTTCATGCAGCGACTTGACCATGGAACGGAATTCGCGCACGCGCACGATGCCGTCGTTGGCGTCCGTTGCATAGCTGCCTTCCGGCGCAGTGTAATGCGCCGGATCGTAACCCCAGTTGAAGCAATCGGTATTTTGCGTCGCCGCTACCGCAGCTTGCTGCGTCGTGGAATCGGGCGCGGCGCTCGGTATGACAGGCGTCACGCAACCGGTTTCGTTGATACTGGAGAAATCAAAACTCGGCAACAGGTGGACATGCGTCAGGCCGGCGCGCGACAAACTGCGCAAATGCTGCATGCCATTTGACCTGTTATCAGTGAACGCAAGATACTTGCCGCGATGCGCGGCCGGCACGGTCTGATCGCTCGCACTGAAATCGCGAATGTGCAATTCGTACAAAGCAATATCGGTCGGGCTGCTTTGCTGCGGAATGCGCTGCTCGTTCCAATCGTCAGGTTTGGCAAATTCGCTGTCGAGGTTGACGATGAAACTGCGTTGTCCGTTGGCATTGAGGCTCAACGAATAGGGATCAGTTACTTCATTGCTGACGATGGCATTATTGGCCCAACGGGAAAATACGTTGACCGTGTACGTGTAGTAGGCGCGGTTAGCCCAATTGACGTCCTTGGCCGTATAACTCCAGACGCCGCTTGCGGCATCTTTCGTCATGGGATATTGCACGGCTGTTGTCGCGTTCGCACTCGGGTAAACATTCAGGGAAACGCTTCGCGCAGTCGGTGCCCAGACGGCAAACGTCGGGGCATTGTGCCTGCTGAAACTGAGTCCCAATTTTGCATTGGCCGCATTGGCGGCAAAGCGATCGTCGAGCATGCCAGCCAGTTGCAGCGACGTCACTTGCAACAGACTGCCGCCGTCGTCGAATTGCGCGATGACGAACTGCCCGCCCAGCCTGCTTCCTACGGTGGCAGCATCCGTGGGCGCCAGGGTCAATGCCGTTGCGTTGGCGGCATAGGGAAACTTGGTTTGCAGTGCAGTCGGAAGACCGGCGTTATTGACGCTTAATGGTACGCTGCCATCTGCGCCAGTCACACCGCCGCTATTGGAACCCATGCCGCCGTTGGCAGCGTAATAGAGCTGGTACCTGCCGCTCGCGGGCACACCGGGCCAGGCAATGGCATTGGCGCTTAGCCATAATGCATTGGCGTTGGCCAGATTGCCGTAACTGACGGCCGGCTGCGATGAATAGATCGTGCAGTCGTTCTCCAACATCCAGATTTCCTGGCCGGTCGTGGCGATGGATGATGCGAACGGTGTCGACTGATCGTTCTGGCAGTTCTTGTTGCCGCTCGCATCCGTTACCAGAAAGTGAATCTGGCTTTGGGTCAAATCGAGCGGGATGTCGACATAGCCGCCGAAGCTGTCGGTATGGGCAAACAGAAAACGATCAACGATCCAGGTGACGTCCGGTACCAACGGCCCGGACCAGGAATAGACGCCCCAGTCGCTATATACGTTTGCCGCACGATGAAAGTGCATGCGCATGTTTGCAGCCGGCACCACAGGAGCGGCGCTCTTGATCGATTCCCGCTTGGCGGTGCTGCCGGCACTATCACTATTGGTGAGAGTGTCGCCGTTGCCGCCACACGCCGCGAGCGAAAACGCAGCGGCGATTAAGACCAGCAAACCGCCTAGAAACCGGCGCCATCTATTGTGTAACTGCATGATTTGTCTCCATCTTTTTTATTGATCAAGGTGTAATTGGACGTGCGCAATGTCGC
>DATBQE010000053.1:0-9476 GCA_036561005.1 Burkholderiaceae bacterium
CGCGTCTACATGGACAAGTGGTGCCCGGCCCACGGCACCGAACGCGTACTCATCAGCGACGACGTCGGCTACTACCGGCTGTGCCGCGAAGTTTTCGTCAAGCACCCGGAGATGCCGCAGACCTTCAACACACGCATGGAATACGGCTGCCCTTATGACTGCGGCCTGTGCCCCGATCACATGCAGCACTCGTGCCTGTCCGTTGTGGAGATCACCGACAACTGCAACCTGAACTGCCCTGTCTGTTATGCCGAGAGCGGCACGCACCGGCAAACGCACAAACCGCTATCCGATGTGCTCAAGATGCTCGATGCGGTCGTGGCCAACGAAGGCGAAGCCGACGTGGTTCAACTATCGGGCGGCGAGCCGACCTTGCATCCCGACTTCTGGGCGATTCTCGACGCCGCCAAGGCGCGGCCGATCAAGCATGTGATGATCAACACCAACGGCATCGTTTTGGCGCAGGACGCCGAATTCGTCAAACGACTTGCGACCTATGCGCCGGGTGTCGAAGTGTATTTGCAATTCGACTCGCTGCGTGCCGAAGTGCACAAGGTATTGCGCGGCGCCGACTTGACGCGTATACGTCAGCAAGCTTTGGAGAACCTGAACGCTGCGGGCCTGTCGACGACGTTGGTTGTCACGCTCAAGAAAGGCTTGAACGACGGCGAGATCGGCAGCATCATCGATTTCGCACTGACCCAGCCCTGCGTGCGCGGTGTGACGCTGCAGCCGATCCAGGATGCCGGCCGCGTGGAAAACTACGACCCGTTGCTGCACCGCCTGACCGTCTCGGAGATTCGCCGCAAGATCACCGAGCAAACCGCCGTATTCACGCTGCAGGATGTGGTGCCGGTGCCCTGCAATCCCGACACGCTGGCCATGGCCTATGCGCTGAAGACGGAGGGGAAGACTGTGCCGCTGACACGCTATCTCGACCCGCAGACGCTGGTCGAAGGCAGCGGCAACACTATCGTGTTCGAGCGCGATGATGCACTCAAGGCCAGCGTAAAAGAACAGGTATTCAAACTGTTCTCGACGAATCATTCACCCGAATCGCAAGCCAACTGCCTCTCGGAACTCATGTGCTGCCTGCCGCTGATATCGGCGCCGCAAAACCTGCGCTACGATAATGTATTCCGCGTCCTGATCGTGCAGTTCATGGATGCGTATTCATTGGATATCCGGGCGCTGAAAAAATCGTGCATCCATTTCGCACAGCCGGACGGGAAGATGATTCCCTTTGAAAGCTACAACCTGCTCTATCGCAATGACGCAAGATTGCGCACGCTACGCGAGAATGTCGCAGAACAGACGGCGAAACGGCGGCAGCATTCAATTCCCATCGTCGCAATTTGAGATTGGTGAAGTCACGATCGTCCCCTGATGGAATACGATTTTCCAATGCCCCGCTCTGCGCCGCCAGATCGTCACGCGACGCGTCACGCGCTCTCCTTGCAGTAGCGTGTAGGTCACAAGAAAATTATCTGGCGCTATTTCGGCACAGTGGAAATCACACGCCTCCCACTTGTCCTCAACCGGCTCGGCGTTGCGCCTTTCCAATTCGTCCAGGATAAATTCACGGCTATAACGCCCGCCCGAGGCACCCACTTCCCAAAAGTCCGGCTCTGTCATCGCCTCAAAATCCCCACGCGATGTGCCGAATTCCGGACGATGGAAAATCGGCTCGCGTAGCTTGAGTTCTTCAAGCACGCCGGCCATGCCCGGTGCGGTGGTCAACAGCGGTTCCGTGAAGTCACCCATTTTGGGCTTCAAAAGTACTCGGGATGTTGTGCGGCCAGCGTCTTCTCGAACTGATCCACGGCCTTGAAATTGGCAAATTGGGGCGCAAGGTGCCGGCCCGCATCCCAGCAACGCCAGGCGCGCGCGCTATCGGATTGCAGCAAGAAAGCATCGCCAAGATCCTTGTAGACGCCGGCCAGATAAGGGTTGGCCTGCAAGGCTTCGCGCATGAGCTTGCGCGCCGCTGGTGTTTCACCAAGTCGCATTCGATCGTTGGCTTCAAAAATGCCAAGCACGTAGGCCTTGCGCGGCGCTTGCGAGCGCATTGCGGCGAACGTCTTGGCGGCATCGGTCATGCCTTCCTTGGTATTGGCGGCAAGCAGTTTTGTGATCTTCTGGATCGTGGGATCGTCGTGCACCTTCGCCTGCTGTTCGGGCGTGAAACGCGGGGCTTGTTCCCCGGTCATGAGATTCCATTCGATCGAGCCCAGCATCGCATCGAGTATCTTGCCGGACTGGATATCTTTTTCCGCCTGTTTGCGGTTGGCAGCCTTTGCTGCGGCCAACCCGTCCATCGACAATTCACCGGCCTTGTCGAGAATATCGTCCATTTGCTCAGAGGCAGCCGACGCGCCCGTTTTGCGCTTCGCATAGCCGCGCAAATCGTAGGCAGTGGATTTGATTGCATGGACGCCGTCTACCGTGATTGTATGCGTCTGCGGCCCCCATATCTGGGCATGGGTAAACACCAAGGCGACGGGAATTGCCCTGCCTTTGCCTAGCTTGTCCAGAATTTGCGGATGCCCGCCCTCGACGTAGCGCAATAACTGCGCGAATCGCGCCGCATCTTGTGCGTCGACTTCGGCGCCTTTTTTGCTCCAATGGGCCAATTCCTTGCCGTCGTTGGAAAAACGCAGGCTCTCGCTATCTTCCGCCAAATCAATTTTCTCCGGAGGGGAGGATTGCAACGACAGACTCTGCTCGCTGTCGATCTTCGCCAACAAGGCGACATTGACCTTGGCATTGGCCAATGCCTTGCGCAAATTGTCGCGGTTTTGCATCTCGACTGCACGGAATCCAACCACGTCGTAGAGCGAGTAATCGACGTAGGTTTTTACCACGGTGTCGAGAACAATGCGGCGGCGATTTTTGAAATCGTAAATCACTGTTTCCTTGTCCGATGTGGCCATGATGTAGCCATCGGCGAGTGTTACGTTCAAAGACCGGTGCGTGTCCGCTGGGATGTTGGCGGCTTGAGTAGCCGCCTGCGCCGAAGCTTCGTTATGCGTGTCGGTGGTGAGATGCAGCGTCACATCGGCCATCGCCCCCTGGCCGGCTGAGATAGCCAGGATGAGGGCGAATGCCAGTTTGACGGCGAAGCATGGAGACTTCATCAGAAATACGCAATGTCCGATTTTGCAATGACGAACGCCATCATTGCCATTAGTTAAGAAAGGAACTTGTCGAGCGACCTAGTGTGTTGTTCCGTAAATTCGTGGCATTTGAAAAGTGGCGAAATCGTGACGAGACAAGGAAAAAAGCACAGCAAGGCCGAGGCCTTGCGAGCATTTTTGACGCAGTATTCGGTGCGATTTTCGCCATCTTTTATGCTGCGAATTTGCGAAACAGCGCACTAGCATAACATGAACAATCGGCGCGAATCCGAAGTCCGACCATGGCGCGATGGGAGCCGCAGCCGGAGTATCGCTTCAGTCCGGCAATTTCCAAACATAGATTGCATCGAAGCTCGCCGCCACCATCTTGCCCTGCTTGACCGCCGCTCTGAACGAACATTGCGAGAGCGCCTTCAACGTGGCGTCGTCGAGGGCCGGGTGGCCGCTTGACTTCGTGACTTTGGCGCTTCGCAGCTTGCTGTCTGCGCCAATGATGAACTTGACCTTCACGGAGCCCGATTCATTGCTTTTCAATGACACAGCCGGGTAATCGGGCTTGCAGCTTGCCAAATCGGCGAATCCCGGTTCGTCGGGATGGGCAACAACCGCATTGGTCGCACTGCCGGCTGAGGTGCTGAAGGCGAGGCTGGCAAACGCCATGCCCAATACCGGGATGGCTGCTTTCCAGTTCAAAGCCTGTGTCTCGGGACGAATCAATCTTGCAATGCGGGTCATGAGTACTCCTCCATGTGCGGCTTGCGCCAAGTGATGCTGCGAAAACTGGAATCGTTCCAGTTCGGACAAGGCGAGCGCCAGACGGCGCGGCTCACCAATTCTTGTTGCGGCCAGACTGTCGGCGATCAGTTCACGCTCGATGCGCAGCCGATGCGAAATCCACCAGACGGCGGGGTGATAGAACAGCAGCGCTTCCACAGCGCTCTGGACCAGATTGACCAGGTAATCACAGCGTTGCACATGCGCCAGCTCGTGCGCCAGCAAGGCTTCCAGCATGTCGGGCGCCATGCCGGTGAGCAAAGAAGCAGGCACCAACACCAGCGGACGCCACAGACCGACCGTGACGGGCCCCATCAAATCGGCCACGACCAACAAGCGCACGTGGCGCGAGAGTCCGAATTGTTGTGAAAGACTCGCGATCATGGATTGCAGATGCGCGCTGCCGACGCCCCGTTGCGGAATGCGACCAATCCAGACCAGGCCGAGCGCCATGCGCAAGGCCAGTACCGTGGCGCACAGAGCCCACCCGACCACGATCAACTTCATGTGCGCAGCTATTTGCGTGAGGAAGCCACCCTGTGCATAAAGAGACAAAGCCGAAAATGACGCATCGCCGGGACCTTCGCCTTGTGGCCGACCGGAGTCACCCAAAGCCTGGAAAACGTCAAACAAGGGTAAGGCAATGCAAAGCGCAAGTGCGACGCACAACACGGCGTAGCGGGTTTGTGCTCGCGCCTTACCGAGCAAGACCATCAGGATGGCGGTGATACAGCCAAGCACGGCGCCTTGCCACAGGAATTGAATCAAGCCCCAACCGAGTGCTGCAACCATGTTGCCGTTCATTCTTTATCCTCCCGCAAGATTTTTTCAATTTCTTCGCGCTCTTTCTTCGACACGCCGCTGCGCAGCGCGGCCAACACCAGTGCCTTGCCCGATCCGGCAAACGCGCGCTGTATCAAATCCTTGAGCAGATTGGTTTGCAGTGAGTCCTGCGCTTGCGCCGGTGCATAGATGTGCGAGCGCTGGCTTTCGTCGCGCGTCAACAAACCTTTCCCATGCATGATCTGCATCAGCCGCAGCACGGTGGCATAGGTGACGTCGGAGCGGGTCTTCAATAATTCCTGATGAACCTGCTTTGCCGTTGCCGGGCCGAGCGGCCAGATCGCCTGGAGCAGATCAAGTTCCGCCGCAGTGGGCTTGGGAGTTTGCGTTTTCGCCATGGGATTTCCTCGTGATTTGAATGTAGAATAGATTGTCTAGAACAAAATGTCTACATTGATTTCGGCAATTTATCCCGCCCGTTGTTTAAATTAGACAATCCTGTCTAGTTCATCCACGCGGATTTGCCCGACGTGGCACAGCTCACATGCCCCCAGAATTCTTGAGCGGCCAAACCCCGGTAAAATAGGGGCGTGGAAAAACCAGCCGCAAGCTGGCAAATTAATAACAGGAACACATGCAATGAATCAATATCTCGACCTGGTTCAAACGGTTCTGGAAACGGGTAGCTGGCAGGAAAACCGCACCGGCATCCGAACCATCAGCATTCCGGGCGCGATGATGCGTTTCGATTTGCAAAAGGACGGCTTTCCGGCTGTGACGACCAAGAAACTGGCGTTCAAATCTGTCGTCGGTGAACTAGTCGGATTTTTGCGTGCCACCCGTAGCGCGGCAGATTTCCGTGCGCTAGGCTGCAAGGTATGGGACCAGAACGCCAACGAAAATGCAGCCTGGCTGGAAAACCCCTATCGCACCGGCCTTGATGATTTGGGCCCCGTTTATGGCGTGCAGTGGCGCGCCTGGCCGGCCTACAAGCTGCTCGATGCCGGCCAGCTGGCGCAAATCAATGATGCACAGCAACGCGGCTTCACCGTCGTTTCCAACTTGCTTGACAATGGCCAACCCAAGGTGTTGCTGTACAAGGCGATCGACCAGTTGCGCGAGTGCCTCAACACCATCGTCACCAATCCCGGCAGCCGCCGCATCCTGTTCCACGGCTGGAACTGCGCCGATCTCGATGCCATTGCCCTGCCCGCCTGCCATCTGCTCTATCAATTCATTCCGAATGCCGCCACGCGCGAGATTTCGCTCTGCCTCTATATTCGCAGCAACGATATCGGCCTGGGCACGCCGTTCAATCTGGCCGAAGGCGCCGCGCTTCTACACCTGGTAGGCCGGCTTACCGGTTACAAACCGCGCTGGTTCACTTACTTCATCGGCGACGCGCATATCTACGAGAATCACCTCGACATGCTGCATGAACAGATGAAACGCGAACCCTTGCCGGCGCCGCAGTTGATCATTTCCGACCGCGTGCCGGATATGGCCAAGACCGGTATCTTCGAGCCGGAATGGCTGGAAAAGGTTGAGCCATCAGACTTTTCGCTGCAAGGCTACGAGCATCACGCGCCGCTGACGGCACCGATGGCCGTATGAGCGACAACCTCAACGAACCCAAGACACGCTTCGCGATCATCGTCGCCACTGATGCGCAAGGCGGCATAGGAATAGACAACGCATTGCCATGGCGCCTGCCGGAGGATATGGCCTTCTTCAAGAAGACCACCACCGGCCACCCGATCGTAATGGGACGCAAGACTTTCGACTCAATCGGCCGCGCCCTGCCCAATCGGCGTAATATCGTCATCACGCGCAACCCGGGCTGGTCGCATGAAGGCGTTGAACGCGCAGCCTCGCTCGAAGAGGCCGCGGCCTTGATCGGTGACGCCGAAGCCTTTATCATCGGCGGCGCGCAAATCTATGCCGACGCAGTACAGACTGCAGACAAATTGCTGGTCACTGAAATCGGCAAGACCTTTGCCTGCGATGCCTTCTTCCCCGCCATCGACAAGGATATCTGGCAGGAAGTGGCGCGCGAACTGCACCATTCGCCGCAAAATGACTTCGATTTTGCTTTCGTCACCTACCAACGCAGGAACAGGACTTAACATGGCAGAAGAAGAGTTTGAAGTACCTAGCCCGCACGATCACGCAGTGGAACATGCCGGCGAAAGCGGCGACAATTTCTCCGCACGTATAGCGGTTATGACTGCTGTGCTGGCGACTTTGGGCGCCATGTTTGGCTATGAAGGCGGTGCGACGCAAAATGAAGCAGCGTTGTTGAAGAATGACGCGGCCATCACGACCACCAAGGCCTCGGACAAATGGAATTACTATCAGGCCAAGTCCAACAAGCAAAGTCTGGCCGAAATGGGCTCGACCTTGCCCGGCGTCGATCAAGAGAAATACAAGACTGACCTCGAGCGCTACAAGAAGGAAAAGGAAGACATCAAGAAGGAGGCTGAAAAGCTCGAAGCCGATGTCGAAGAGATGAACAAAAAATCCGAAGAGCAGATGCACATGCATCACCAATGGGCGCGCGCTACCACGGCCGAGCAAATTGCCATCTCGCTGGCCGCCATTGCATTGCTGACAAGGAAGAAATGGCTGCAGTATGCGGCTTACGCCGTGGCAGGTGTCGGGACAGCGATAGGAATCATTGCATTTATACATAGCTGACTTAGTACCTTGGCGACTGCGCCCTCTCCCGCCTTCGGGAAAGGGCGGGCCGCGTAAGGGTAACTTGCGTGACAGCTCCATGACACCCAATCAGCAATTCAAGAAAATTTCTGCACACCATTCCCCATTTCTGCGAGAATGCGGTTTTAAAAAATAGCCCGGCCGGATCCACAAGTCCCGGCGCGCCTGAAGAATCCTCTCTCCCTCCCCTGGAGAACACATGAAATTCCGTTTCCCTATCGTCATCATTGACGAAGACTTCCGCTCCGAAAACACTTCCGGCCTGGGCATACGTGCGTTAGCCGATGCCATGAAAGAAGAAGGCATGGAAGTGCTCGGCGTGACCAGCTATGGCGACCTGTCACAGTTCGCCCAGCAGCAGTCGCGCGCCTCGGCTTTCATCCTCTCGATCGACGACGAGGAATTCGGCGACGGTTCGTTCGAGGAAACCGATTACGCGCTCAAGTCATTGCGCGCCTTCGTGGAAGAGATCCGCTACAAGAATTCTGATATTCCAATTTACCTGTACGGCGAAACCCGCACCTCGCGCCATATCCCAAACGACATCTTGCGCGAGCTGCACGGCTTCATCCACATGTTCGAAGACACGCCAGAGTTCGTCGCACGCCACATCATCCGCGAAGCCAAGGCTTACCTCGACGGCCTGGCGCCGCCGTTTTTCCGCGCTCTCGTGCACTACGCGCAAGATGGTTCCTACTCCTGGCACTGCCCCGGCCACTCGGGTGGCGTAGCTTTCCTGAAGTCGCCGATCGGCCAGATGTTCCACCAGTTCTTCGGTGAAAACATGCTGCGCGCCGACGTCTGCAATGCCGTGGAAGAGCTCGGCCAGTTGCTCGACCATACAGGCCCGGTGGCTGCCTCCGAGCGTAATGCCGCGCGTATCTTCAACGCCGATCATTGCTACTTCGTCACCAACGGGACCTCGACCTCAAACAAGATGGTATGGCACTCGACCGTTGCCCCCGGCGACATCGTTGTGGTCGACCGGAATTGCCACAAGTCCGTATTGCATTCCATCATCATGACCGGCGCCATTCCCGTGTTCCTGATGCCGACGCGCAACCACCTCGGCATCATCGGCCCGATTCCGCTCGAAGAGTTCACGATGGAGAATATCCGCCGCAAGATCGAAGCGAACCCGTTTGCGCGCGAAGCCGTCAACAAGAAACCACGCATCCTGACCATCACGCAATCTACATATGACGGCGTGATCTACAACGTCGAAACGCTGAAGAATATGCTCGATGGCGAGATCGACACGCTGCACTTCGACGAAGCCTGGTTGCCGCATGCAACCTTCCACGACTTCTACAAGGACATGCACGCCATCGGCAAGGACCGCCCGCGCGCCAAGAAGTCGATGATCTTCTCGACCCAATCGACGCACAAGCTGCTGGCCGGTTTGTCGCAGGCGTCGCAAATCCTGGTGCGCGAATCGGAAACCGTGAAACTCGATGAAGACGCCTTCAACGAGGCTTACCTGATGCACACCTCCACCTCGCCGCAATACTCGATCATTGCCTCCTGCGATGTCGCTGCAGCGATGATGGAAGCACCTGGCGGCACTGCGCTGGTCGAGGAAAGCATCCTCGAAGCGCTCAACTTCCGGCGTGCCATGCGCAAGGTCGACGAAGAATGGGGCAAGGACTGGTGGTTCCAGGTCTGGGGGCCGGAAGAATTCGCCGACGACGGCATCGGCTCGCGCGAAGACTGGATGATTCGCGCCGAAGACAACTGGCACGGCTTCGGCAAGCTCGCGCCGAACTTCAACATGCTTGACCCAATCAAGGCGACCATCGTCAATCCTGGCCTATCACTCGATGGTGTGTTCGGCGAAACCGGCATCCCGGCATCAATCGTCACCAAATACCTGGCCGAGCACGGCGTGATCGTAGAGAAATGCGGCCTGTATTCGTTCTTCATCATGTTCACCATCGGCATCACCAAGGGCCGCTGGAACACCTTGCTGACTGCCTTGCAGCAATTCAAGGACGACTACGACAAGAACCAGCCGCTGTGGCGCATCCTGCCCGAGTTCGTCGCCGTCAACACGCGCTACGAGCG
>DATBQE010000054.1:0-13451 GCA_036561005.1 Burkholderiaceae bacterium
CCGTCGGAATAGATGAAGCCGCGCTTGAAGCGCGTATTGAGCGGTTTGCCGGCGGCATGCTTGCGCAGATCGACACCGCGCGAGCCGGGCAGCAAGACGCGCCTGGCCAGGCTATCGTAGAGCAGCATGCCGGCGCGTATCATCCAGGCGGGACGCAGCCCCTGTTCGTGCGGCATGACGAAACGCAAGGGCCACATGATGTGCGGCGCGCTGCGCAGCAACACTTCGCGCTCAATCAGCGCCTTGCGCACCAGGCCGAATTCGTAGAACTCCAGATAGCGCAGACCGCCATGGATCAGTTTGGTGGACGCCGAAGAGGTATGCGAAGCGAGGTCGTCCTTTTCGCACAGAATCACCGACAAGCCGCGTCCGGCCGCTTCGCGCGCAATACCGGCGCCGTTGACGCCGCCGCCGACTACCAGCACGTCGCATTCCAAAAGGGTCTTTTTTCCGGTCATGAGCAAATGCTAGCACCAAAATCCGGCAAACTACCGCATTGAAGGCATGCCGTGGGATAATGACGCCTTACAGAAAGCTCAGGCCCGCAACATGTCATCATCCTTCGCCCCACTTCAAAACGACACTTTCCTGCGCGCCCTGCGCCGCCAACCTGTGGCATACACGCCAGTCTGGCTGATGCGGCAGGCCGGGCGCTATCTGCCGGAATATCGGGCCACGCGCAAGCAGGCGGGTTCCTTCCTCGGGCTGGCCAAAAATCCATCCTTCGCTACGGAAGTGACGCTCCAGCCGATCGATCGTTATCCGCTTGATGCGGCAATCCTGTTTTCCGACATCCTGACGGTGCCTGATGCGATGGGCTTGGGGCTATTTTTTACCGAGGGCGAAGGCCCGAAGTTTGAACGCCCCTTGCGCGATGAAAAGGCCGTGCTCGCTCTGCCGCAAGCCGATCTGCATTCGCTGCAGTATGTCTTTGACGCCGTAACTCAAATCCGCAAGGCGCTCAACGGCCGTGTGCCGCTGATTGGATTTTCAGGCAGCCCCTGGACGCTGGCGTGCTACATGGTCGAAGGCGGCGGATCGGACGATTACCGCACCGTCAAAACCATGATGTATCAGCGACCGGACCTGATGCACCACATCTTGCGTACCAACGCTACTGCCGTTGCCGCCTACCTGAATGCCCAGATCGAGGCGGGCGCGCAGGCCGTGATGCTGTTCGATTCGTGGGGTGGTGCCTTGGCCGATGGCGCCTATCAGGAATTTTCCCTTGCCTACATGCGCGACGTGATTCGTCAACTCAAACGCAGCCACGAAGGAAGCGACATACCCTGCATCGTCTTCACCAAGGGCGGTGGGCTGTGGCTTGAGCAAATCGCGGCCAGCGGCGCAGACGCCGTGGGGCTCGATTGGACGGTCAACCTCGGCGAAGCAAGAGCAAAAGTGGGCTATAAAGTTGCCCTGCAGGGCAATCTCGACCCGGTGGTATTGTTCGCCAATCCCGATCAGATTCGCGCCGAGGTCGCGCGTCTGTTGAACGCGTTCGGACAACACCAAAGCGACTCCGGCCACGTATTCAACCTCGGCCACGGTATCTCGCAATTCACCGATCCGGAAGCCGTCTCGGTCCTGGTTGACGCGGTCCATGAATTGAGTCGTCCGCTGCACACGGGGACTTGAGAAGTCTGGTCGATCACGATCTGCATTTCCATCTTATGCACAATAAAAGCATCTGGAAATGCAAGGAAATATTTTTGCGAAACTAATTTTTACCCTCGAAACGCGATTTCTAAACCATTGATTTAAAAGACTTATTTTTTTGCAACTCGTTTCAGCAATCTGTTGAAACCCGCACCAACTCTAGCGATTTCGCGTGTCAAGGGGTAGTTCTCCACAAAGTTATCCACAGAGATTGTGGATAGGAAAAAAAGCGCTTATGAAACCGCTTCTTAGCGGATTTCCTCAAGTAATACATGAGGTTCGTTGTGCGTCGCGGGAAGTGCCGAGCGGAAATGTCGATTGGGACTATTTGAGCAATAGTTGCTCGAAAAAATTGCTTCTTGGTTGGAAGTCGCCAATTTTTTGCTTCTCCGTGGAAACAAAAAAGAGGGTAAAAAAGTACCGGTCGGCAATTTTATTTTCTGCCCCGTTCAAGACTTATGCACAAATTGCCTGTGCTGCGCAGCAGCAGAAATATTTAACATTATTTATCCTTTGCCTTTTTTTGAGAAACGTAACATATTGATTTTAAAGAATTTATTTTTTGCTTTTCAATTAGTCAATGTGCCCAAACCCGCGCAGATTCAAGGCAAAGCGATTGTCAAGCGGGTCTTATGCACAAAGTTATCCACCGACTTTGTGGATAGAATAAAAATGGCTTATGAAACCGACGCTTAGCCAAATTCTTCAGGTAGTACATTAACTTCGTGGAACCAAAAATACTTCGAGTTGCGGTCGACTCTCCGCTGGATTTCGCGCTGGATTATCGCTGGTCAAACCCGGATATTGCGCCGCAGGTGGGGCAACTGGTATTGGTGCCCTTCGGACGGCGCGAAGTGGTTGGGCTGGTGGTCGCCTTGCAGGGCACGTCGGATCTCGCGGCCGAAAAAATCAAGGACGCGATCGCGTTGCGCACCAACCTCGAGCCGCTTTCCCTGTCCTGGCTGGCTTTGTGCGAGTTTGCCGCGGACTATTACCAAAGGCCTTTGGGTGAGGTGGCCTTGCCGGGATTGCCAAAGAGTTTGAGGACGGTAAAAACCACGGCGCTCGACAAGGCTCTGAAAAAAATCCTTAAGCTGGCCTCCGTGTCGACGGGGGAAGCGACGTCTCCGGTCGGTGCAGCCCGGCTCAATTCCGAACAGCAACACGCGGTCGACACGATTGCTGCAGCCGTCGGCTATGTACCCACGTTGCTGTTTGGTGTCACCGGCAGCGGTAAGACGGAGGTGTACCTGCAAGCCGCAGCCGAATGCCTTGCAAGTCAGCCGGACGCCCAAGTATTGATCCTGGTTCCCGAGATCAACCTGACGCCTCAACTCGAAGACAATGTGAGGCGGCGATTCCCCGGTATGATGATCGCCACGCTTCATAGCGGTTTGGCCGAAGGCGAGCGCATGATGAATTGGCTCGCCGCGCACAGTGGCCATGCCCGTATTGTGCTCGGCACGCGGCTGGCAGTCTTGGCATCCATGCCGCGGCTCAAATTGATCGTGATTGATGAAGAGCACGATCAATCCTACAAGCAGCAGGAAGGATTGCGCTATTCGGCGCGCGACCTGGCCGTATGGCGCGCGCACCAGCTATCGATTCCGGTGGTAATGGGATCGGCCACGCCGTCGCTCGAGAGCTGGCAGCATGCCCAATCGGGGCGTTACCGCAAGCTCGAATTGCGCACGCGCGCGGTGCAGGATGCCGTCTTGCCCACCGTACGGCTGATCGACCTGGAGCGCGACAAACCCGTCGAGGGTCTCAGCTCGAGCCTCATCACCGCACTGCGCCTGCGTCTTGAACGAGGTGAGCAATCACTTTTATTTCTCAATCGTCGCGGTTACGCCCCGGTGATCGCCTGCGACGCCTGCGGCTGGGTCAGCAATTGCACGCGTTGTACGGCATTCATGGTGTTGCACAAACTCGACCGCCGTTTGCGTTGTCATCATTGCGGTCTGGAACACGCCATTCCCAAATCTTGCCCCACCTGCGGCAACGTGGACATCCAGCCGCTGGGTCGCGGCACCCAGCGAGTGGAAGAAGGCTTGCATCTTCATTTTCCACAGGCAAGAATCTCGCGCATTGATGCCGACTCGACCCGCCGAAAAGGGAGTGCTGAAGCAGCCTTTGAAGCGGTGCACCGCGGCGAGGTCGACATTCTCATTGGTACGCAGATGGTGGCCAAGGGGCATGATTTTCGCAATTTGACGCTGGTGGGTATTTTGAATCCCGACACGGCGCTGTTCTCGCATGACTATCGCGCCTCCGAACGGCTGTTCGCGCAACTGATGCAAGTGGCCGGTCGCGCCGGCAGAGCGGCACAAAAACTCGAAGGCAATGCCGCCGAGGTCTTGATTCAAACGCGCTACGTGCAGCATCCGCTATATGCAGCGGTCAAGGCGCACGACTATGATGGCTTTGCACGTACCTTACTCAAAGAGCGCGAGCAAGCCGGGCTGCCGCCTTTTCTCTATCAGGCAATACTGCGAGCAGAAGCACGTGAGCTTTCCGTTGCTCTGGAGTTTCTGCAGTTCGCGGCGACCTGCATCGAGCACGACGGTATTACCATGAACGATCCGATTCCCATGAGCATGACCAGGGTTGCCAACATGGACCGCGCCCAGCTCCTCATTGAATCCGTATCGCGTCCCGCCCTGCAGGCCTTCCTGAAACGTTGGCTGGCACGCTTGCGTGAACACAAGGCTCGTGTCAAATGGTCGCTGGAAGTCGATCCGGTCGATATTTAAGACGGCGCGGGCACTAAGCCGACCCAAAGGGGAATGAAGGCGGAACAAAATCGACGCATGGGGGACTAACCTGGGGATGTTTTCGTTGCTTGGTCAAAGATTTTCTGGCTGCCAGGCCGCATTTCACCATATTTAACAATTTACTAGGGCTCACGCCCGGATTTGCGTCGTTACGTCTTGTTACAATTGGACTATTTTAATACCGGACGATCACTCATTTTCCGTCAGCACAAAAAGAGGGAATATCCACATGCCTTCCGCATCGGCGCTACATCAGTTGCTCGAGCTCGGCAAACGATTCCACATCGCAGATCCGAAGGAGGCGTTCGGCCGCTGTTTCGCCGCGACACTTGAATTTGCCGCTTGCGCGGACGGCCATGGTTACGAAACGCAATTGATACGATGGCAAGTCGCACACGATCCCGATTTTTGCGACCACTGGGCGATCCTGTTTCACGAATCGACGGTCTTGGACCTGACTCGGGTGCAGGTGGACGGCAATCCCGATCTTGTCCACAAGCTCGACACCTACCCTGCCAACTATCACCATCCGCGCCGTTACCCATCGGCCATCCTGCTGCAAAATTTCCAGCGGCTGACGGAAAGCCGGCTGGGGCGCCTGCCTTTCTGGTTCATGTGGGATTGCGGTGTGGCTATGGTCTGCTACGACATCCGAAGCGCCATCAAAGCCAGGCATTTCGGGGAATTTGTCCAAAGCCTGGTTGGTGCTGCAAGGTTTGCCTGGCGCTCAACCTGGATCGGCTTGCATTATCATTTGGTGCGCGAACCGCAGAGTTCGCTTGATCCCAATACCATCCAATAAGGCTGCGGTTTCGTCAACGCGTGCCTGTTTCAATCGCCCAAACGGCCGTCGGCGGCCATTTCCCGAATCAGCCCAATGGTATCGAGATCGGCCTCCTTGTAAGCCGACTGGCGAAATTCATTGTAGAACGCATCCATGCCGCCACTCGGTTCGGCGGCGTCGTCCTGGTAATCGAAACGCACCAGCAAGCGCCCATCTGCGGGCTCTTCTATTGTCATCGTCAGTGTCGATGCCGCAATATCGATTTGCTGCGGCACCTGATATACGACCTTCAACTGCGGAAAATAAACAACCGTGTCGCGAATGCTGACGTTTCCATAGTGCAAAACGCGAGCAATGGATGCCTCGGTGCGCTCGGACAATTCGCAGCGTTCCAGATGCGGCATGAAGAGCCTGGGGTCCTCTGCCCGAATGACCAAGCCCCGCCATAACTGCGAGCGGGTCAGTGGGTCGATCAAGGGATTCAATGGGTCGTTGATCTCGACCAGGTGGTGAAATTGCATCGAAATGGCTCAGTTCAATTCGGCATGACAAAAAAAGTAAAAAAAGACAGGATGCAAAAATCGGTGCAAACCCTTGTTGTGCGCCGCTTGCCGCCAACCCGTCAATTCCATATCCCATAAACGCGGTATTGTTGGTTCATGTGCTTTTGGCTATAAAGTGGATCTTAACCAAAAAATCAGCACGAGACACATGAAGACCTTATACGACTTGCTTGGCGTCGATGCCGGAGCAACACAGGCGCAAATCGAACAAGGATACAAGCGTCAGCTCGACCGCTATCTGGAACGTCGCAATGCCGGTAAGCACGATCAGGAAACACGCCGCATGCAAAACATGCGTGAGGCCTATTTGCTGCTTTGTTCGCCGCAGAAACGCCGCATCTACGACCAGCAACTGAAGATGTTCCAAAAGGCGCGCGCCCAACTGTTCCGCCGCAGCAACCTGGTGCGCGCCGCATTGCTGACGCTAGGCCTGCTGGCCGCGATCGCCGCAATCTATGTGCGGCAAACCATGCACGACCAGGCGATGTTTAAAGCAGGACCTTCGCAAAGCGATCAAGCCAGCACCGATACGCGCCACAACTAGCCGTCAGTTGTCGTCCGAGCCGCCGAAATCGACGCCGCCTCCGTCATCGCTGCTATTGCCGGTGTCGCCGGCGCTGCCATTATCATCGCCAAAATCGATATCGTCTGCACGTGAACCGCGGTTACGCTCGCGCTCTTCATATTGCGGTACCGGCACTTCCCGTACTTCGTGGATCTCGCGAATGACCTCGCGATCGTGGCTGCCGCTGAGCATGCTGCCGACAGCTATACCGGCCAAGAGTCCGCCCACCCCACCCAGCCCGCTGTTCTGCTCGACATACACAGGTTGCTGCACCATCTGAGGGTAGCCCGGTTGATATACGGTGTTGCCGCCCATATTCAGCGGTTGTGCTACAGGGCCGGCATACTGGCCACCTTGGTAGACTGTTTGCGTACCCGGGTCTGCGGCAGGCGCTGGTGCCGGAGCGGGATTCGGCTCGCTCTTGCCTTCAAGGCGACGACGCAGGCGAGCGAGAGTCGCTGCTTGCTGTTCGATTTCATCGCGCGCAACCGGCGCCTTGGCCAATCGCTCAATTAGGTCGATCAATTGCTTCTCGGCGTCATCGAGTTCGCCCAACAATGCCGTCTCGGGCGGACTCGCCATGCGCATGTCCAGCCGCAACGGCTTGACCGATTCCAGCATGGCGTTGGCCTGCTTCAACTGGTCCTGCCGCACACCCTTCATGCGCTCTTCGTCCTCGATGCGATCCTTCTCCTGGGTACGGCGGAAAAAGAAGAATGCAGCGACGCCAATGACACCCAGGATCAAGACGACCCACAGCAATGCATGTCCCGGCTTCTGCGGCACCGGCATCGGCGGCGGCGGTACGGCAACCGGCGCAACGTAATGCGATGCCGGGGCTTGCGCAAGGCCGGTACGAGGGGTCGGTGCGCGCATGTCCTCATTGGACAGCTTGTTGCCGAAGGCAGCGACGCGCGCAGGGTTCTTCTCGAACGAGTAGGACGGATCGAGCCGCTTGACCTGGCCGAATTCGCGCTCGGCCTCATCGTGCTTGCCGTTATGGTCGAGGATTTGAGCGAACACATAGTGGTCGCGCGCATTGTCCGGGTTGGCGGCCACCACGTCGCGCATCAGGTTCTCGCCCTGAATGTAATCGTGGTTCACCTTGACGGCTGTCTCGACATCCTTGAACGTCGCGCCGGCGAAGGCCAGATTGGCGAGCGAAAGCGCAATTGCGCCGAGTAAAAATTTGCCTGATGTTTTCATATCTGCATTGCGGCAAGGCCGCTTATCCGGTTGCGTGGGCGGTGATCAAGAAAGTTGGCAGCTTGAAGTACAAAACGCCCGACATTGCCTTTCATGGACAATATCGGGCGCGAAGATCGAACCAACAGCTTACTGCGTTTGCATCTTCGCCTTCAATGCCGCAAGACGCGCTTCCGGCGAGTCTCCGGTCGGGTTCAGGTTATTGAGCCTGTCGTCGAGTGCCTTGCCCGAAGCCATGTCGACCGAATTCAAGCGTGCATCGGCACGGGCCGAGGTCAATTGCGCCTTTTCTTCGAGACGATTGAAGTCTTCCGTCAGGTTCTTGCCGCCGATACCACCCAAGGCTGTGGCTGCCACATCCTTGGCATTGGCCACCTGTGCCTGGACTTCGATGACTTCGGTGCGGCTCTTCAAGTCGGTGCGGCGGCGGCGCATGTCGTCGATCTGTTTGTCGAGATCCGTGACAGTCGGCTTGAGCTGCGCAATTTGCGTGTCATAGGCCTTGGCCTTGGTCTCGTGGTCCATCTGGGCGCCAAGAGCCTCGGTCGCCAGTGCATCGTCGCCGGCTTTCACGGCATTCGCCGCACCTTGGCCATAGCGGTTGGCTTCCATGACTTCGTGATCGTGCTTCGATTGCAACACGGTCAATTGCGCACGAATGTCGGTTAATGCCGACTCGGCCTTGGCAATGCTGTCGTCCAGATCGCGCACGATTTGACGCGCATCACGAGCGGGGTCGGCCATGGCATCTGCGGAGTCGTTGAGTACGCCCTTGATGGTGCGGGTTAAGGAATCAAGAAAATGCATCTGTATCTCTCCGTGATGGTGGGGGCTGCTGAGTAAATTTGAACGAATGCTTTGGAGCGGTATGTTGGGCCGATCCTCGCGATATCAATCCAATATTAAAAAAAGGTCACTAAGTTTAGTAAGCAATAACATTTCATACAAGTGAATTACGCACACTTCTTCCAGAATGCTTTGCTGCATGGAAAGATCATCTGAAATCGCCCGGATTGCTCCCCGGACGCTGATACAATGGCACGCTTTGCCGCGCATTGCATCGGTAAAACATTGCGCCATTGACCGTTACTCCAAGATGTCGACACCTTTCCCCGGTTTGAACGCGCCGCAGCGCGAAGCCATCAAATACATGGATGGCCCCTGCCTTGTACTGGCCGGCGCCGGTTCGGGAAAGACGCGCGTGATTACGCAGAAAATCGCCGACCTGATCGAGCAATGCGGCTACGAGTCGCGTCACATTGCTGCGCTGACCTTCACCAACAAAGCCGCCACCGAGATGCAGGAGCGTATCGCCAAGATCCTGCAAGACCCGAAGCAGGCAAAGAATCTGACGGTTTCGACCTTCCACTCGCTGGGCGTGAAAATCCTGCGCCAGGAGGCGTCCAACCTGGGCCTGAAGGACCGTTTTTCCATCATGGATAGCGACGACTGTTTTTCGCTGGTGCAGGATCTGGCAATTACGACCGACAAGCAGCTGGTGCGGCGCATCCAGACTGCCATGTCGCTATGGAAGAACGGTCTGGTCGATCCCGAAGTTGCATTGAAGAGCGCAGTCACCGAAGACGAAGCGCAAGCCGCACGCATTTACCGCAATTACGTCGCGACCCTTTCTGCCTACCAGGCCGTCGACTTCGACGACCTGATCCGCTTGCCGGTCGAGCTTTTCCGCAGCAACGAAGCGGTGCGGGAAAAATGGCAGCGTCGCCTGCGCTATCTGCTGGTGGACGAATACCAGGACACCAATACCTGCCAGTACGAGTTGGTCAAACTGCTCGTAACCGGCATCGGCAAGAAACCGATGTTCACCGCCGTGGGCGACGACGATCAGGCGATCTATGCCTGGCGCGGTGCGACGATCGAAAACCTCAAGCAGTTGCAGGTTGATTTTCCCGACCTGCGCGTGATCAAACTGGAACAAAACTACCGCTCGACGACGCGCATCCTGCAAGCGGCCAATGCGGTGATCGGCAATAACCCCAAGTTGTTCGAAAAATCACTCTGGTCAGAGCACGGCCTGGGCGATCCGATCAAGGTGCTTGGCATGCAGGACGACGAGCAGGAAGCGGAGCAGGTTGCCATCATGATTTCGGCGCATCGCTTTGAGCGGCGCGCCAAATTTTCCGACTACGCCATTCTGTATCGCGGCAATCACCAGGCGCGCATCATCGAGCAAGCCCTGCGCAAGGAGCGCATTCCCTACACCATCTCGGGCGGGCAAAGTTTCTTCGACCGCGCCGAGATCAAGGACATCATCAGTTATCTGCGCCTGATCGCCAACCAGGACGACGATCCGGCTTTCATCCGCGCCGTGACCACGCCCAAGCGCGGCGTCGGGCAATCGACACTCGAAGCGCTCGGTGCCTATGCCGGCCAATGGCAATGTTCGTTGTTCGAGGCGGTGTACAAGGGCGGCATCGAAGCCAAGCTGGCCGACCGGCAACTGACACCGCTGCGCGAATTCTGCGATTTCATCAATCAACTTGAAGCGCGCGCCACGCGGGTCGGCAAGGCCGGCAGCGGCGACAATGCCGCCCAGGTGCTCGACGACATGATGAAGGAAATCAATTACGAGGCCTATCTATACGATAACTTCGACGATCGCCAGGCGCAAAGCAAATGGCAGAACGTCATCGACTTTACGACCTGGCTGAAAGACAAGGGAACCGGCGGGCGCGATGGCACCGATCCGGAGAAAAGCCTGCTTGAACTGACGCAGATGGTCGCCTTGATGAGCATGCTGGAGGGACGCGACGAAGAGCCCGATGCAGTGCGCATGTCGACCCTGCATGCATCGAAAGGTCTGGAGTTCCCGCATGTATTTCTGGTAGGTGTGGAAGAGGGCATCCTGCCGCACAAGGGCGACCCCGATGCGCCGGCCGAGACTATCGGCGCCCGCATTGAGGAAGAACGCCGCCTGATGTATGTCGGCATTACGCGTGCCCAACGCAGCCTGCATGTGACCTGGTGCAAGAAGCGCAAGCGCGCGCGCGAAAGCGTGCATTGCGACGTGTCGCGCTTCATCAAGGAAATGAAGCTCGATGAGGGTGACGCGGTGGCGACCGAAGCAGAAACGATCACGCCGCAAAACCGGCTGGCCAACCTCAAGGCTTTGTTACAGAAACCCAGGGCAGCCTGAGGCAAATCAAGGTTCATCTCGAGGGACTCCTCGTGCCAACAAAAAGTAGTTCCCTGAAAATCCTTCAACGGTTACACTTCCCAAGCTCAACAAAAACCCGAAGCACTTTGATTCGGGTTCAAAAACCGTGCGGAGACAATCTGTTTTTGGCGTCGCGCCGGAATTTCGCATGAAAACCTGAACACGGCTGAACACGGCTGGCCCGTCATTTCATTCTGAAATGCGCAATGGAAAATCGTGCCGCAGCAATTGTCGATCGAGGTGTCAAATGCCCGAGGTGGTGATACGCGACATGGCCGATTTCCCCGAATGGCTCCCTGCCATTTCGGCCTGGTTTCATGACGAATGGAGCGACCTCATGGGTAGCGAGACGCCGGCCGACGTCGAACGGCATATTTCCCGCTGGATTGCGCGCGATACGATTCCTACAGCGCTGGTTGCTGTGGTTGAAGACCAGGTAGTTGGTACCGTTGCCTTGAAAGGCAAGGCTTTCGATCATTATGGCGAAGCACCCTGGTTGGCCGGATTGTTTGTCGTGCCGAAGTATCGCAAGTCCGGCATCGGATTTCAGCTTTTACGCGCTGCCGAGAAAAAGGCGGCCGCCATGGGCATACACAAGCTTTATCTCTACACGCCGCGGGCACAGCGCTTCTATGAAACCCTCGGTTGGCGGCGCAAGGAAGAACTTGCCGTGGCGTCGATCAACGTCACCGTGATGGAAAAAATACTTTTTCCACACAACTTGTTCCAGGCGCCGCCGGCGGCGCATCGAGGGTAGCATTTTGCTGTTTGACCGAATGTTCATTGCATCGCGGTTTTTTCCATGGCAGGATATGGGCTGCAGTTTGCACGCCTAAAGGAGACAGGATCGTGGATAAGATTAATTCTGCAAACGGCCATGGCGAGCCGTTGGTGGTGCAGGCCAGGCGCAAGTTTTTCATGCGTGGCGGCTGGTTCACCATGGGCGCGTTGAGCGCAGCCGGTATCATCGAGCCTGCCATCGCGAAAACGGCATCGACTTCGACCGGTGACGATGCCGCGATCCTGAATGCGGCCCTGGCCCTTGAATTTCAGGCCATAGCGGCTTACCAGGTCGGCGCGGAATCGAACCTGCTGCAAAAACCGGTACTCGATCTTGCGCTCGAATTTCAGGGTCATCACAAGGCGCATGCGGAGATACTGTCGATCACTATCGAAAAGATCGGCGGCACGCCAGTGTCGGCCAAAACCATTGCGCAATACGCATTTCCGGTCGACCAGCTCAAAGCCCAGGCTGACGTGCTCAATTTTGCCGCCGGCCTTGAGAAGGCAGCTGCCAGCGCCTACCTGAACGCACTACCCAATTTTCACCACAAGAATTTGATCAAGGGCGCGGCCAGCATACTCGGCGATGAGACCATGCACTGGGCAATCCTGTTGAACGCATTAGGTCAGAATCCCGTTCCCGCAGCATTCATAAGTTAGTTCCTACTCGCAGGAGTGCACATGGAAGAAGCTGAAGATCCGCGCCGCCGCATTCTGATTGCCGGCTTGTCGGCCGGACTATTTTCCACGATGTTCGCGTCCGGCACTTCGCGCGCCGATGCCGTGTATGCGGAGCAGCCAACGCGCCTGCCGCCCGGCCAATCGATCTATCGTCTACGTGGTGAAGTCAAGGTCAACGGCGAAGACGCGACCCTCGACACCCGTATCGGACCCGGCGCCACGGTGAAAACCGGCAAGGACAGTGAAGTGGTTTTTGTTGCCGGCGGCCACGCCATGCTGGTGCGTGAAAACGGCGTGCTGGTCATGCAGGGCAGGGAGCACGAACCGGGTTCATTTCTCATCTCCGCGTTGCGCCTGTTACAGGGCAAACTGCTGGCCGTGTCGCGCAAGCAGAACTACAGCCTGCGCACGCCGACTGCTACCATCGGCATACGCGGCACCGGCGTGTATGTCGAAGCCGAACCCGATCTGACTTATCTCTGCACCTGCTACGGCAAGACCAATGTCTTTGCGCGTAACGATGCGCAAAGCCAGGACACTGTCGTCGCAACCCATCACAATCGTCCGCTGTACATCGCAGGCAAGGGCCAAAGCGGCAAGTTGATCCGCCACGCCGGGTTCCGCAACCACACCGACGAAGAACTACTGCTGATTGAAACCATCGTCGGCCGTACCACACCGTTCCCGGTACCGTTCGATGGACCGAATCCGTATTTCGGCACGTGAACGGGGCATCGTGCGATTAGGCGGCAAAAAGGTTCGGCTCACCGGTGTGCCGCTGCAAAGCCGAGTCAATGCCGATCTTGCCACGGCATATTTCGCTGACGCCTATGAAGTCATGCAAAGCGGGAGCGACAGGAGTGCGCTCGATGTCGCGTTGCAACTGGCGTCGACGGCGCCGGCCTGGTTCGATTTCCTGATGAGCACGCGCAATCGCATTGTCGGCCTGTTTGGTGTGAAGAATCTCGGCCGCCTGAGTGCCATCGATCGCGACAAGCCGCACGCAGACTACAAGGTGGGTGACCGGGTCGGGATATTCTCGATTGTGTCACTGTCCGAAGATGAAGTCGTGCTGGGCGACGACGACAAGCATTTGCGCGCGCATGTGTCGGTGTACAAGGCGCGCGGCAAGCAGCAGAACGTGACCTTGTCGACTGTCGAGCATGTGCACAACTTTCTCGGGCGCGCCTACCTGTTTTTTGTCATTCCGGCACATCGCCTGATTGTGCCGCCGCTTTTGGCCCGCCTCGCCGATTAA
>DATBQE010000055.1:0-11072 GCA_036561005.1 Burkholderiaceae bacterium
AAACAGGCAGGCAATGGATCAAAACTGACAACGGTGCTGGAATCAATTGGAATGATGCCGGCAATTGGTGCTGGCAAAAAGGCGGCGGTTTTCGCTTACCCAGCCCGGAAGAGCTTCGCTCGCTTATGGGAAGACCGAAAGTGTTTCACCTGACGGGAGAGTTTTACTGGACCAATTTGCCGTACAGTTACTTTCAAACCTTTGTTTTGCAAATTGATAATGGCATGCGCTTCAGGACAGACAATGATATCGACGGCGCCAACTATCGGGTGCTTTGTACGCGGTGATAGCGATATGGGAATAAAAGGCACAACTCATGTTTCACAACGACCGAGATCGTTCTGAATGGCCCGCTGCCGTCTCCTGGTTCAAATCCTCAGCCCTTCCAGTTCTTCGTACAGTCCCTGCGCCTCTTGCAGGTAACTCGGCAGTTCACCTTCAGCGGCCTGTTCGGCAAACATCTGCCCCGGATACTTGGAATGGTAGCGGCTGCGCTGCCTGATTTCATCCCATGTCACTGTATCGAGCGTGAATCCTGCGATGCCTGCCAATTGCTGCATCATCGACTCCACGCCCTGGCTGTAGTTGAGCAAGAGCGTGTTGCTGTCTTCTTTCTTCAGGCGAGCAAACTGCCGATAGAAATAGGCCAGCACCTTGCCCATGTAGGCGTCGGCGTCGAGCGGTGTGACGTTTTCTGCGGCCAGATCGAACAGCGCCGGTTCGAGCAGGCCGGGCACAGCCTGCATGCCGCGCCGGGCGCAGTGCGAGCGGATGACTTCTTGCGGTGCGCGGTAGAGGAGGATGAAGGGCGCAGTCGGATAAAGTTTTCGCAGCAGCGGGGCGAACCGGATGTGCCAGCTATCTGGTTTGACGAAAAGCCTCATTTCGTCGCGGCGGCGGTCGCCGAGCAGGCCGATGACTGCGGCAAGCATGGGCTCGATATCCGACCCGCTGACTCGCGCATCCTGGAGCGGCAGGCGCAGTAACTCATCGATCAGCGGTGCTTCGGAGAGCACGACATGTTGCGGATGCAGATTGAGCAGTTGGGCGAGAAGCGTGGAGCCGCAGCGTGATACGTGGAAGATGAACGCGGTCGGCGCGATCGGGTCGACCTGCTGGACCGCATCAACGAGAAAATCGAGCGTGCTGAAACTTGCAAACTGTTTGCCGTTCGGTTGATGTGACAGGCAGTTCAGTACTGTTTCGGAGAAGAACGGTTCGTTGTAGCGGTGCCCGGCGCGGCAAAACCAGCGGCACAGCCACTCGTCGCGCCGCACCAGTTTATAGGGCACCCAATCCGCATTTTGCGCGATCATTGTGCCTCGTCGAGCAGTTGGCGGATCAGGCGCTCGGCTGTCTCTGTCTTCATGGCTGCCAGCTCGGCAATCATTTTTGCACGCGTTTCCTTGTCTGGCCGCTTGGCCCTCGCTTCTGCTTCGAAATCGTAGCCGGCTTGCAGGAAAATACGATCCGACCATGCATTGCGTTTGCAGTCGAGCACGAGGTTGACGCGCGCCAGCGTACCGTTATTCTCTACGCTGTGCGGCTGGCTGAAATCGGCGTACCAGCATTCGCCGGCGCGCATGGCCAGCGCTTCGCCGCCGACTTCGAAGCGCACGTGTTCGGAGGTCTGCAATGGAATGTGCACGCGGAAGAAGCCATATTGATAGCCGGCGTGGACGTCACTGTGCTCTTTGATATGCGCAGCAGGGGCGAGGTTGAGCAGCCGCACCGATTCCTTTTCGCATTCGAAACGGGCGAGGACTGCGGAAAAGGCGGGACACAGCGCCAGCAATGGCGTATCGCGGTAACCGTTTTGTTCCGGATGGGACAGTATGTCCGTGGCCTCGCCCGAAGCCGAGCGCAAGGAGATGCTGGTCCACGCGCCGCTGTAATCGCGCGTGTTGAAATGTGGCGTCCAGGCGTGTGTTTCGCAGGTGCGCAGATCGCGCACCAGTGCATCGGGCTCAAAATCAAACGGCAGGCGGAGAATATGATTGGGCACGAGGAAATTGTGTATTTTTTGAATGTGCTTGACCAGGCTACTTTTATTTCAGCTTGCTGTTCATGCAGCCTGCGCTGCTGCATTCGCGTATGCGGTCGTTGAGGAATTGCACGCGCTCGATGGTGGTGTTGGTGGCGCATTCAAGATTGACGAAGAACCCCTTTTCGTTGTGCGCACTGCAGTTGCTGTTACGCGCTGCGATCCATGCCAGTTGGCCTTGCTTCAGCGACGCCTTGCCTTCTGCATCGAGCGCCTTGGCCAGTTTGCCATAGGACTCGTTCAAGTCCTTGTCGGCCTGGGAATACACTTTATTGAGGCAATACAGGCCGTCGAAATCGTTTTTCGGCTTGTCGCAGGCTTCCGCTGCGAGCAAGGCAGGCGCGACGAGCGCCAGAATGAGCATCAGTGCCAGATTTTTCATTTTCCCCCTCCAGATGGATGTTTCAGTGCAGGCAGGAATGATACTCTGCCCGAGCCGTTAACGGCGAGCTGCCGTTGGTTCGCAAACGGTATGGTGATATGAGATAACGGAAAGGATTCAGACGGCACAGGCAAAAAAAATCCCGCAGCGTTACCGCTGCGGGGGAATCCACTCTTGAGGAAAATCTAAGAGAGTAATCAGTCTATCGAGAATGTCTTGCGCCGCCCATCCCATGAATATGGGATATTGACGAAAATAAATTCTTTGAGGGCAAACGGGGAAGTGGCGTATCGCGAAACGACAAAAGCATTGGCGGCAGCGGTGATAGCGGCAGTACAAAAAAAGAAGCCCACAGCGTTGCCGCTGTGGGCGAATCCACTCTTGAGGAAAATCTAAGAGAACACTCAGTCTATCGAGAACGGACTCGATCGCCCATCCCATGAATATGGGATATTGTTGGGATATCAATGCGATTGCACAATTTACAGAGCACAAAGCAACAGAAAATTACAAATCCTGCAATTTTCAGTCAGCTCCGCCTATGCAAGTAGCGATATCCATCGAGCAGCCTGCCTTGTATCAGGCTTTTTTGTGGAATGAATTCGCGACGAACGAACCCGCACTTGTCCAACACTCTGGCAGAAGCAGGATTTTCTGTCGTGACGAAAGCCTGCAGGCTTTGCAAATCCCATTTCTCGTAGGCGAGCATGAGCAAGTGCCGCAACGACGCTGTGGCCCATCCCTGGCCGACATATTTTTGGGCAATTCGATAACCGACTTCAGCTATCGCGGCCTGCACATCAATGTCCTTCAAGTTGACTCGCCCGGCGATGCGCCCATCTTCGTCCAGCATCAGATTGGGATGCATCGTGCCGCGCGCCAGATCGTCCAGGCAGGCTTGTACGTGGCGCCCGATGCCGTCAACGGTGTACACCGAATCTTCCCTTTTCAGGACGGTTTTTTCGAACCAAGCGCGATTTGCCAATTCGAATTCAAGCAAGGCTGGAGCGTCGTCGATGGTCAGTGTTCTGAATTTCATGGAATAGCGCAATGATGGGCAAATTGAGTGGCCATGGAAGTATACCGAATCCTTCGCTCCGAATTCACCCTGCCTCGCTCCACAAAACCTTTGTTTCGTCGCAAAGCGATGGATGCGGCTGCAAACGAGCGCGACAATAGCTTCACTTTCACCGTTACGAGGAGACATAACATGTCAGAAATCATCGCTCACACGCCGCGCTGGGTCTTTATCCTGTTCGTTGGATTGGTGTTTCTCGGCCTGCAGCAGTCCAGGACCCGCACAGTGACTTTCAAGAGCCTGACGTTGCTGCCACTTGCCATGGCTGCGCTGTCGCTATACAGCATATGGAGCACCTTCAATGGCTCTACCCTTGGTCTGGCTTGCGGTGTTGGCGCGATGTTGGGGACGGCCGTGCTGTCGCAGCGGTTTGATTTTGCCAGGGGCGTGCGCTATCTGGCGCAGACGCACTCCTTTATCCTGCCGGGCAGTTGGCTACCGCTGGCCTTGATGATGGCGATCTTTGTGACCAAGTATGGCGTCGGCATCGCGCTGGCACAACATGGTGAATTGCGTGATGCAACGTCGTTCATTGCTATCGTCGGCGCAGTCTACGGCTTCTGGAGCGGGATTTTCGTCGGCCGCATGGCGCAGATTCTGGCAAGGCACGGCCGGCCTGCCATGCTCAACGCTGCAGCCTAAACGCTCAAGCTCATTATCTTTAATGCTGCGAACCGGGCGGCATCGAATCAACCACGTCGACATGCAATTCGGCGCGCAAGGCGGCAACCTGGTTAGCCGTAATCTCCGGTGCCGAATTACCCCAGGCGTTACGCACGTAGCTTAAGATCGCCGCCAGCGTTGCGTCGTCCAGGCGTTTGCTGAAATTGGGCATGCCGCCACGCCCCAGCAGCGGCACGGATGCGACGGCCTTGGCATCACCCTGCACGAAAGCATTGCCGGCCAGGGCGGGAAAGGCGTCGGGAATGCCTTTCCCATCCGGCTGATGGCAAGCCGAACAAATCTTCAGGTATTGCCTTTTGCCCTGCTCGTCGTCTGCCTGCACATTGGTGCAACAAGACAAGGCGACGAGCAACCACGCCAGCGCGCTGCGGCAATTCGGTAATCTGCCTGGCCTCATGCGGTGAGCCTTTGGTGAATGCGTGCAAGCTGCTGCCAAGCCGATTCGATGGCGCCGGCTTGCCAGCCCGGTAGATAGCTCATGTGCTCGCCCGCAAGCAATACCCTGCCCTCGCCTTCCCATAGCCGCGGATAGGTATCCTTGCGCGCTTCCGGTGTCCATTCGGCCCAGCCGCCCTGGTTAAAGGGAACGCGATGCCATGCCACGGAGAAAGCGCTTTCGAATGACGCACGATAGGCCGGGAAAACCTTTTGCCCGGCGGTCAGCGCAAATTCAGCGCGTTCCTTGAGCGAGAGTGCACTGATCTCCGCCGCCTGATCAAAAAAATTGTAATAGCCAAGCAAGACACCTTTCTGCGACTGCCAGCCGGTGGACGGCAGCGAAATGGCACCGATGCCGGGTGAATCGGTCCGTACGTGGCCGCCGTAGATGAAATCGTCTTCCTCCCAGAAGCGGCGCCTCATCTGCAAGCCGATCTTCCCGACCGGCGCATAAGGGACGCTCTTTAGCGCCTGTTTGAATTCGGGCGAGAAGTTGTTTTCGATACCGCCGAGAACCGCGAGCGGGATTGTGCACAGGCAGAATGCGCCGTCGATCGAACCAAGGACGCCGGCTTTGTCGCGATACTCGACAGTGACGCCGTTCTCGGTTTGGCGTATCGCGCGCACCACGGTCTCGTAGCGGATGTTTTTGCCTACCTCGCGCTCGAAAGCCTTGGCGATCCGGTCCATGCCGCCGACCGGCTGGAACATGGTGGCCTGTTGCTCGAAATCGTGCACGGCACTATAGATATTGCCTAGTTTGGAGCCGAGCAACTCCGCGAAACCGAGCGGATCGGACGGAATGCCTGGCCCAGGATTGATGCCGGCGCCGGGATTGACCTTGTAGCCGCGCCCGTGGTTGCCGCGATATTGCAGGTCGGCGCGGGACAGGTTGCCTTCGTGGACCAGGTAGTCGAGCAGCAGGCTCTTGTCGGTCTCGCTCAATGGCTGTTCCAGGCGATCGTCCTTGACCGCTTTGGCGAGCAGTTCAGCCACGTGCCCGCGCATGTCGGCCTTGATCTCCACCTGGCGCAAGCGCCGGTTGGCCAGAGGCCCGCTGCCTTCGTGGTAGACATAAGAAGTATCATTGTCGTTCACCATGATTTCGAGCGGCACCTTGAACTGCCTGGTGTAGTGCAAGGTCGATCGATGATTGTAGGGAATGCGCCACGGCCCGTGGTTGATGTACAGCCCTTCGTCGAAGTCGCAAGTCTGCGATTCGCCACCATATTCCTTGATGGTGGTGCCGCGTCGCGCAGTCTGGCAGCGCCCACCGGCGAAACTTCGCGCTTCCAGAAGGCGGCAGTCGTAACCGAGCTTGCCCAATTCATACGCCGCCGTCATGCCGGCCACGCCCGCGCCAAGAATGATGACGGTCTTGCCTTTGCCGCTGCCTTGCAGTTGCGGCGGCCCGTCTGCGCTCGATGCGATATCACTGCCCCAGGCGTTCAAGGTGCGCATCAGCAAACCGGTGCCGCCAACGGCTGCGACCCGGTACAGGAATGCACGGCGCGTCAGTGCGCTTGTTCCATCATTCATGTCCATCCTCCGAAATGTTTTGGGTTAGCTGTAACGGTTTGGGCATCCCTGAAAATCGTAGCGAGCGGCCTTTCGCGGCCCGGCCCAAGGTCTGGCCGAGAAGCGGAGTCGTACGCCTGCACGGCAAGCATCGCAGGCCCGAGATGGGCTGGCCGCGTAGGATGCGCAGTAGATTGTCAGTGATGGCCACTTAATTGTGGCACACCGCTTCGATATTGTGGCCGTCCGGATCGAGCACAAACGCACCATAGTAATTCGGATGGTAGTGTGGACGCAGGCCCGGCGCACCATTGTCACGCCCGCCGGCCACGATGGCTGCAAAATGGAAAGCATCGACCATGGCGCGTGATGCGGCGCGAAAGGCGATGTGGATACGCGGCACATTCGCCAGGCCGGGGCTGATCCAGAACTCGGCCTTGGGCGCCTCGCCGAATCCGGCCACGTCGGCGCCTCCGGTGACGGAGGCGGGAAACTCCAGTACCAGCGTAATTCCAAGGGGCGCCAGCGCCGAAATGTAAAAGCGCCGGCTTTTCTGATAATCGGTGACGACGATTCCGGTATGGTCGATCATGGAAATGTTCCTTTCATGAAAAGAACGATAAGGCCAGAGAGCGACAGGCAATTAATGGCCACGGTAACAAAAAAGACTGCGCGAAACCCCTGCTTCTGCGTCTTGTGGCATAGCATGGATTGCGCCAGCCATGCGCCGGGCCAGCCGCCCAAGAGACTTAACCAGTGCAGCCGGGCTTCAGGGATGCGCCGCCGTCCGGTTGCGGCGGCACGCTTGTCAATCGCGTAAGTGACGAATGCAATCGTGCTGGCGATGGCATACATCCATAATGCGGAACGAAGAAACTGGTCCAAGGCCGCTCAGCTTGCTGCGGCATGAAACGCATTGCGCCCGCCTGACTTGGCACGGTAGAGCGCCTGGTCGGCACGGCGCAGCAGCGCTTGGGCATCCACGTCGTCGTCATGCAGGATAGCAATGCCGATGCTGGTTGTAACCTGATATTGCCTGCCACTGATAAAAAATTCCGTCTGCATCGCGGAGATGACTTTGCGGGCAACGATCTCGGCCTCATCATCGCTTTTCATTTCTTCGAGAATAATGACGAATTCGTCGCCTGAGAGGCGCGCGACAATGTCGGTCTTGCGTACCGATGCACTGAGCCGACGAGAAAATTCGATCAATGCTTCGTCGCCGGCCTGATGGCCATAGGTATCGTTAATCGTCTTGAAGTGGTCTATATCAAGGTACATGAGGGCCATAGACAGGCCGCTACGGCGGCTGCGCGCAATCGCCTTGCGCAGGCTCTCGTCAAATTGCACGCGATTGGGCAATCCGGTCAATGCATCGATCCGGGCCAGTTTGATCAACTGCAGTTCGACCTTCTTGATCTCGGTAATGTCGTTGATCATGCTGCATACGCCGACGACGTTTCCGGTTTCATCGAATTGCGGGATGTAAGCCGCGTTGAAATAACGCTTGCTGCCGTCGCGCTCGTCTGCGAATGCAAAATCTGTCCGATTGCCCGCGAGCGCTTTGTCGTAAAAGCGCTTGTATTTGAAGTAGGCTTCGTCGCCACATGCCTCGCGCACATGCTTGCCGGTGATCTCCGACAAGGGCTTGCCCAGCCATTTCTCGTAAGGCTGGTTATTGAATTGGAAGCGTTCTTCGCGGTCGATATAGCTGACGAGTGCAGGCAGGTGATCGGTCAGGCCACGCAGCAGTTTTTCCTTGGCGTACAGTTGCAGTTCTGCCGTCTTGCGCGCGGTAATGTCCAGCACCATGGCGTAGAAACCGAGCACGGCACCACTGTCATCGCGGTCAGGGACGTAATGATATAGCGAGTAGGCATTCGGGCCACGTTCCAGTGCCTGGCGTTCGAACACGATTTGTTCTCCTGCCAGGGCACGCAAGACGTAAGGTTCGATTGTCGCGTAAGCTTCGTCGCCGAACAGCTCACGCATATCTCGCTTCAATAGCTCCTCCATTGGCAGGCCGAACTGTTCGATGTAGATGGCGTTACAGAAGCGATAGCGCTGCTGTTGGTCGACGTAGGCGATGAAAGCCGGCATGTTGTCAGTGATGGTGCGAAGACGCCGTTCACTTCTGGTTAGCCGCTCCTGAATGTCGAGCCGCAAACGCAATTGGCCGATCATGCGGTACCCTAGCGCGCCGAGAATCAGCACAAGCAGGCCCACTCCGCCGGAATGCAGATAGGTGTCAGTGCGCCATTTGGCGAGAATCTCGTCCTTCGACAAAGCGACGTCGACGACCAAAGGATAGTGTTCCACGCGGCGAAAACCGTTCAAACGCTCGACGCCGTCAAAGGTCGATTTGATGATGGCGGTGCCCGCAGACGATTTCTTCAGATAATTGGAAAACAGCGGCCCGGCCGACATATCGACGCCTATCTGCGTCTCATCGAAAGGGCGACGGAGTAGGAGAATCCCATTGTCGCGTGCCAACACAATGGCGCCATGTTCGCCGATATCGAAGCTCGCATAAAACCGTTGGAAATAATCCATGCTGATGGTGGCCAGCGCCACGCCGGCGAAACTGCCGTCGCGATGATTGAAGCGGCGCGAAACCGTCAGTATCCATTCCCCGGTCGAACGACTGCGCACGGGCACGCCGATATGCGGTCCGCGGTCTGGGTTGTCGCGGTGGTAGATGAAATATTCACGATCCGCATTGTTGAGGTTTTGCACTTTTGCGGCCATAGAGTTGACGACCCAGCGCCCCTGCTCGTCATAGACAAACAATCCGTGCAGCCAGGGTGAATCGCCCACTTCGGTCGAGAGCAAGGCATAGAGGCGCGCGCGCTCGGCCGAGCCAGTGCCTTCCACCTCCAGACGTTCGACCAGGCCCATCAAGGTCGTGTCGGCGTTGGATACGACATCTTCTGCATGCTGCGCCAGAGAGCGAGCCAGGTTCGACGCAACAATTTCGGATTCGTGCAGTGCAATCGAACGCGCCTGCGCGGTGCGCCAGACATCGAGAGCGACAAGGGAAACGCAGACCAAAACCACAAACAACGTCACAACCGTCATGATCGGCATGGGCCGACGGTAGATACGTTTGATTTTGGCGGTCAGATCAAGCAGATTCATCTGAACTCACAGGTCAATATAGCTTGTATTATGGCACTAGTTGCAGGGCATTTTTGCAACTTTGTTGTGCAAGCAGCTCACTGACCAATCAAACACCACCGGGTTGATCGAGGACTCCGTGCTCCAATGCACGTTAGTGGCCACCCATCTAAAGGGGAAAACCGAGTTCAACAGGATATACCCGGGTCAGGACTTGTGGAAACGCCGAGTCGACAATGAAGACAGCAATCGAACTTCCCGGCGCGCCCCGATTACATCGGTTCCAATAATCGACCGGCTTCGGAAAGTTGGGCTGCCATGGCTTGCACGATAGGTTCGAATATTGCCCGCTTTCGATCGGCAAGGCTATCGCCCGTTGGTCCTCGCAACTGATGTGTGAGGTGGCATGCGCCGCCCAATCCGGCGCAAAATAAAACGCTACCCAATTCGCCGAGTTCGCAATGGGAAAAAGTGTAGGCAAACGAAGTTGGGGAAATCGCAGTCCGCTTCGCGATGACGTTAAGCGGCAATTCTATACCCATGATTTAGGACCGATCCGGAAATGCTGGTTGCAAAAAAACGATTGTCCGTCGAAGTCAGCTTTGGCACCATCCCATCAATATGGGATTTTCACGACGCAAGTGCAAAGTCGGCAACGTACAGGTTGGTAGGCGATCCGTCGGCATTGAACACAATTTGACGGTCGAAACGCAGACCCAATTTCTCCACGAGGCGAATCGACTGCATATTGTCGGGCGACGTGATGGCAACGATGCGCTTCAGGCTCAATTTGGTTACCCCATGCTGAAGTACCGCCGATGCGGCCTCGAAGGCATAACCGTTACCGCAGTGCTCATCGAGGAGCGCAAAGCCGATATCGACGTCGTCAAGGGTTTCGCGTTTGATCAATCCGCAGATGCCGACAGCGCTGGCGCTATCCTTGAGTTCAACGAGGTATAGGCAAAATCCGAATCGACCATACATCGCCTGCGGTCCCTGCTCAATTGCCAGTCGCGCTTGTTCTAGTGTGTACACGCCACGATTGCCGATGTAGCGCAGCCAACCAGGCTGATTGACGAGCCGCAAATAGAACGCTGCATCCGCTTCATCGAAAAGCCGTAAATTGAGGCGTGCCGTTTCCAATATTTTCATCGCGGCAATTCAGTTTGCAACATGAACAAAAAAGCCAGGCTCGCGCCTGGCTTTTAACTGAATGGTGAAACAGGCCGATATTGCATCCATCAGCCTGGTTCGCCATATTAACCCAACAGATGCAGCACGCCGCTTGGGCCCGTGGCATTGGCAAACGAGTAGCCCTGGCCAACCAGTTCGACCAACGTATTGCCCGCGACCATTGTGCCGGCGTCAGCCGTCGCGCCCGCCACCGATTCCAGGATGTAGGTGTTGTTCTGGAATGTGAACCACGTGATGCTGTGGGCGCCGCCGGTGACGGCGGTGCCCGCGTGGCCAGCTACTACGTGCGCACCGTCTGCTGCCGCGATCCAGTCCGACAACTTCGTGGAGTCGCCATTTATCGCGCTGACGTTGCTTGCCGTTACCTCGGTGAAGCCGGTCAGGTTGTTCAAGTCGCCGCTGAAGGTGATGGTGTCGGTCGAAGTCAACGAGATGTTCAGCCCGCTGATCTTTTCGATGGCGGTCAACGAGGTGCCCGAAACGCCGACCGTCACAGCGTCGGTCCCGGTGTGGGTGCCGAAGCTGATGGTGCCGTGGCTGTTGTCACCAACGGCGACGCTGTTGGACCCTGTGCCGACACTGATCGAGATGCTCGCGCCGACTGCGGTGGCCGAGAT
>DATBQE010000056.1:0-5294 GCA_036561005.1 Burkholderiaceae bacterium
AGTGTGCCGCCATCGGCGAGAAGTCTCTCTCGGATTGAAATGGTAACGCAGTTCGCGCCAACATCCTGATTCGACGCGGTGATCCGCGAGGTTTGCAGGGCAGGGCGCGATACAACCAGCGTCACCCAACAGGCGCACAAACTGCGCTTACCTGCGTTTCGTTTTCTCCCCTTCAGGCCCACACCACGCCTTTTTGTGTATCGGATTAGTTTCTCCACTGCGCGGAAACTGAAAAATCATCTTGACATGATGTATCTCTCGATATATCTTAAGACATGTTTTGCGATATATTTTAAGATATTTCCAGATAAAGGACAGATATTATGCGACATCATCATCGCGCAGATGAAGCGCGCGGCAAGTGCGCTCACCGCCACGACGAAAGTGGGCGTCATGGCTCCAGCGAAGGGTATACCCGCGATTTTGGTTTTTACACAAGGCGTCACGATTTCCACGCCGGCAGCCATCATGGATTTCTCGATCTGGATGCGTTTGGCGACGTTCCCGACTATGCCAGGCACGCGCAAGGTCACGCGCACGGCATGCTGCACGCGGGCCGGCATTTTTTCGCACGGCTGTATGATCGCATGTCCTGGCATGCGGTCGGACACCACGGGCGACCTGATGGACCGGGGCGGCATGGCTTCGGGGCGGGGGATGGATTCGGCGGTATGGGCGGATTCGGCGACGGCGACGGTGACGGGTTCACACGCGGACGCAAGGTCAGTTCGCAGGATTTGCAGTTGCTGCTGCTTGCCATGCTGGCTGAGAAGCCGGCGCATGGATATGAACTGATCAAGGCAATTGAAACGCTGTCTAATGGTTTTTACACACCGAGCCCAGGCATGATTTACCCGGCCCTGACTTACCTTGAAGAGTTGGGTCAATTGAGCGTGACGCAGGAAGGGAATCGGAAAAGCTATACGCTTTCGGAAGCTGGACGCGAGTTCCTCGCGCAAAATCAGGCACGTGTCGATCGCATGCTGGCCAAGCTTGCCCATATTGGAGCAAAGATGGATTCGATGCGGCGCGCGTATTCCGGCGAGTCAGCAGGGGACGATGACTCCGGTGCGTGGTTGCCCGCGTTGCGCGAGGCGAAAGACGCACTCAAAAGCGCGCTCAGACAGCGCAGCAATGCATCGAAGGATGAGCAAAAGCGCATTGCCGAAATATTGCTGCAGGCGACGCGTGCAATCGTCGGGAAATAAACACCGTGCCCGGCAATGGAAACAGCCATTCGGGTGCACAACAACTGGGTGGTCCGCGCGGGTGGGCATTTATGCGCGCGCACGTGCCACCGACAAAATAAGGATAACTTCATGTACGAATTGAGTGCCGCGCGAGAACGCGGTTTAATGTGGCTGCTGGCGTTGACGCAGTTCACCATCATCATGGACTTCATGGTCATGATGCCTTTGGGCCCGCAGATCATGCGGGCCTTTGCAATCAGCCCGGCCAACTTTGCCCTGGCTGTTTCCGTTTATGCCTTGTGCTCGGGGCTGTCGAGTTTTTTTGCGGCGACGTACATTGACCGCTTTGACCGGCGTCGCCTCATGCTGGCAGTCTATGCCCTGTTTGCCTTATCCAATCTTGGATGCGCGCTGGCGCCGAGTTTCCCCCTTCTGCTGGCCGCTCGCGCATTTGCGGGCGTCACCGGTGGTGTCCTTGGTTCGGTGGTCATGGCTATTGTAAGCGACGTGATACCGCCGCAGCGGCGCGGCGAGGCAACCGGTGTCATCATGACCTCGTTCGCACTGGCGGCCGTTGCCGGTGTTCCGGCCGGCGTCGCCTTGGGGGCCATATCCGGCTGGTCGGCGCCATTCTTTTTACTCGTCGCGTTGTCAGTGGTTATCTGGATCGCCGGCGCGCGCCTTGTGCCATCGCTTGGCGCACACCTCGCCGCAGTGCGAGCGCCGCTGGCGCAGATACTACCCAACCTGGTCGCCATGTTGATCAACCCGGTTAATATGCGCGCGTACGGCCTGACCTTTACCATGCTGGTGTCGCAAATGCTGGTAATCCCTTTCATCTCGGTCGTGCTGGTTGCCAACTATGGCATCAAGGTCGAGCAGATTCCCTGGATCTACGTCGGTGGCGGGGCTGCGACGTTCTTTACCTCGCCGCTGATAGGCAAGCTGGCAGATCGTATCGGCAAACATCGCGTGTTTCGCATCGCCGGTGTGATCTCCATCGCGCCGATCCTGTTTCTGACGCATATGCCGGCCATTCCGTTTCTCGCCCTGGTGGTTTTCTTCCCGGTGTTCATGGTAGCCGTGTCGTCGCGCATGATTCCGATGCAGGCGCTGCTCACCACCATACCCGAACCTGCCAAGCGCGGCGCTTTCCTGAGCATCAATAGCGCGGTGCAATCCATGGGAACCGGCGTTGGCGCATGGGTTGGCGGCTTGCTGCTGTCGACAGCGGCCGATGGCCAGGTCATTGGTTACGGGCTGAACGGCTGGTGTGCGGTTGCATTGCTTTGTGTCGCCATGATTTGGATCGGACAGGTGCACCCGCCCGGACAAAAGGACGGTTTGTTGAACGCAGCGTGATGCGATTCAGGCTCGAGTTCTGAGCCATGATCGGTCGCGGGAGGCGCCAGCCTTCCGCGCCGGCGCCCGTTCTGAAGTCGAATGTGCGGCCGACTTTTTTGTTCGGCCGCACGATGTTAGTCGAACGACGGCGAACGACGGCGAACGTCGTTGAGCGTGGTGGCGCAATCCTCGATCAGGAACTTGTCGTGATGGTATTCCTGCAAATGCCTGCAGCACGCGACGAAAGCAGGTCCTACCTCAAAACGCAATTCCCGTTATAGTATGCCGCTGAGATTCTGTCCAAAGAATCCGACTACATTTCGGAGGAAACAACCAATGAAAAATTCCCACTTACTGTGCGCAAGCCTGCTCGGCCTGCTCGCCGTGTCCACCCTTGCCGCTGCTGCCGACGCTGGCGCGCCGCCAACAAAAATCAAGGCCGCGACCGATACTTACGGTGCGCTCAAGGTGCAAGATCCTTATCGCTGGCTGGAAAATGCCGCCGATCCGGCGGTTCACGACTGGAGCCTCGCACAGGACAAGCGAACTCGTACCTATTTCGATAAGCTCCCTTATCGCAAATCGATGTATGAACGTCTGATGAAGCAGATTTCCGCCTCGTCGAGTTCTTACTATGGTCTGCAGGCAGTTGGCGATCAGGTATTTGCGTATTTCAATCAGCCGCCCAAGCAGCAGCCTATGCTGGCAGTGCTCGACAATAGTGCCGATCCGTCCAAGGCGCGTGTGGTGCTCGACCCGAATGTGCTCAATCCCAAGGGCACCACTGCCATTGACTGGTTTGTCGCTTCGCCCAAGGGTAATTTGGCGGCCGTTTCGATGTCCGATAACGGCAGTGAGGACGGCTCGGTACACGTCATCGATACGGCAAGCGGCAAGGAAGTCGACAAAACAATTCCGCGAGTGCAATACCCCACAGGCGGTGGCAGCGTGGCTTGGCGCGCCGATGGCACGGGCTTCTGGTACACACGCTACCCTGGTCCGGAAGAAGCGGCAGAACGCCAGCATTTCTACCAGCAAGTATATTTCCACAAGGTGGGCGACGATCCTGCCAAAGATAGTTACGTGATGGGCAAGGACTTTCCCAAGGTAGCCGAAATCTCGCTCGACAGCCGGCAGAATGCCAATTTCGTGGTGGCCTCGGTGGCCAATGGCGATGGCGGCGAGTATGCGCACTATGTGCTTGGACAGGACGGCAGCATCAAGCAAGTGACGCACTTTGAAGACCAAGTGGTGGCCGCGACCATTGGTCGCGATGGCGAGATGTACCTTATTTCCCACAAGGATGCACCACATGGCAAGCTGCTCAAACTTGCGCCCGCGGACTATGATTTGAGCCATGCCAAGCAAATCGTCGCGCAGTCCGATGCCGTGATGCAGGTCGGCGGCGAGTTCGGCGGCTCGCCTATTGTGGCCACCAAGAACGCGCTATATGTGCGCGAACTGGTGGGCGGCCCTTCACGCGTTGCCATCTTCGATCACGACGGCACGCCGCGCGGTACGTTGCCGCTGCCGGACGTGGCTGCGGTCGACGAGGTCGAACCTCTGAGCGACGGCAGCCTGCTTTACTCTGTGCGCACCTATCTGGCACCGGCCTACTATGCACGCTACGACGAAGCCGGCGCTGCCGCCAAGCCGACCAAATTGCTGCAAACCAGCCCAGTCAATTTTGATGACGTGGAAGTTGTGCGCGAGTTTGCCACGTCGAAGGACGGCACCAAGGTTCCGCTCAACATCGTGCGGCGCAAAGGCGTCAAACTCGATGGAAGCAATCCCGTGCTGTTGTATGGTTATGGTGGCTATTCAGTCAACCAGACACCGCATTTCCTGGGCGCACCGACGCGCCTGTGGCTCGATGCCGGCGGCGTCTACGTGATCGCCAATCTACGCGGCGGCGGCGAGTTCGGCGAGGAGTGGCACGCCCAAGGTGCGCTCACGCACAAGCAAAACGTGTTCGATGATTTCGCGGCCGCTGCACAATACCTGATCGCAAATCAATACACCAGCGTCGAACACCTCGCCATCATGGGCGGTAGCAACGGCGGTCTGTTGATGGGCGCGGAATTCACCCAGCATCCCGACATGTTCCGCGCCGTCGTCTCGATGGTGGGTATCTATGACATGTTGCGCGTCGAACTCGACCCCAATGGCCTGTTCAACACGACCGAATTCGGCACCGTGAAAAATCCCGATCAACTCAAGGCTCTGCTCGGTTATTCTCCTTACCACCATGTCGTCAAGGGCACCAAATACCCGGCCATCTTCATGGCCACGGGAGAAACCGACGGCCGCGTCAACCCCATGCACTCGCGCAAGATGATCGCGCGCCTGCAAGCCGCAACCGCATCAGGCAAACCTGTTCTGCTTAGCATCAACTCCCACGCCGGGCACGGTATCGGCAGCTCGCTCGATATCAAGGTCAATCAGTTGGCAGACGAATATAGCTTTTTGTTTGATCAGTTGGGAATGAAGTTTCCGAAGGAATAGCAGGGGATTGCACGTTTTATGCTCGGAAAAAAGCCCGCCGCAACCTTAATGCCGTTCAGTTAAGACTGGACGGCATTTTTCTTTGTGGGTTGTAAACGTTTCGAATAGCTGTTAACCTGCGTCGCGATGTTCGATGACGCTATCCATTTTCTTGCTGACGCGCTGGAAGCTCCCGACTGGAGGCGGCTGGGGCAGCATTTGCCCTATGAATGGATAGAGGAAGCGGTGGCCTGCACAGATGCGACCAGTATCCGA
>DATBQE010000057.1:0-47102 GCA_036561005.1 Burkholderiaceae bacterium
TTGACGATGCGGAAGCGATTGATGTCGCCATTGAACTCGTGCAGGCGCTTGACTGCCCACGGGCTCGGTATGGTGCGCAGATAACGACGCGGGATGCCGAAATCTTCTTCCAGTATGGCGCCGTCTTCTTCCTCGTTGAACAGGCCAAGCGGCGATTCGTTGACGGGCGAGCCTTTAATGCAATAAAAAGGCACTTTTTCCATCAAATACTTGAGTTTTTCGGCAATGGACGATTTACCTCCGCCGACGGGGCCCAACAGATACAGTATCTGTTTGCGTTCTTCCAGTCCTTGTGCGGCATGGCGGAAATATGACACGACTTGTTCGATGACTTCTTCGGTGCCGTAGAATTCACGAAACGCCGGATAGATCTTGATCACCTTGTTGGCAAAGATGCGAGACAGCCGGGGATCATTGCGCGTATCGACAACTTCGGGTTCACCGATTGCCGCCAGCATGCGTTCGGCAGCGCTCGCGTAGGTGAGAGGATCGCGCTTGCAAAGTTCGAGATACTCTTGCAACGAAAACTCTTCTTCCTTCGTCCGATCATACCGTGCTGCGTAATTGTCAAAGATGTTCATGAGAATGTCCTTTGATAATATGCTACTGCTCGCATTGTGCTTGAATCGAGATCGTATCCATCGCCCGTCGAATTAATCATACGCTCTTTAGGCAAAATCAGTGTAGACCATATTCACAAAAAAAACTGCAACCTCAATCCAACAACACCGCTGTAAATTCCGCTTTGTTTCACTGCTCGATGTTTGCTCTGCATTGACGTTGTCACAATCAGCGCCGCGCTTCAAGTCGAATTAACGATCGTTTTCAATTGCGCGTCGGGCGCACGGTAGACCTTGTCACAAAGTTGAAGTTCCTCGAATCAATAACGTCTGCGATGTAGATTTGCGTTGACGACAATTCAAGATTTATTTTTTTCTCGACGACGCGTTTGCAACACAAAACGTGCGGGGTCAACCGTTGCGCACAGGTCGCGCTCAAGCGGCAATGGTTCCTCGCAAATGCGAGCGGCGAGCAGTTCTGCCGCCAGCGGCGCCAAGGTCAGGCCGCGCGATCCATACGCCAGTAGACAATGCAAATTCTCGTGACGCGGAACATCGCGCAGCCGCTCGCCGCGCATGGAATCGACTGCATCAATGTCGGGTACGTTACCGACGAGAGGCAAGCGATCAGGCGATACGCACCGCAGGCCGGCTCGACCAGCGAGCGGCAAGTCGACCAGCCGTGCTGCCGACGCGGGAAAGAGGGATGCCAGTCGGGCAAGATTTTCGCGCTGACTATCAGCGCGCAGCCGGGTGTCGAAATCGGCATCATAGGTTGCGCCGATGCTGCAGAAACCGCCGCGCGCCGGAATGAAATAACCGTCGCCGCAGAGCGGCATGTGCAATTCCGGCAGGAGATGGGCGGCGACATGGGTCACCTGACCCCGGATTGCGCCAAGCGGCAGCGCCCTCGTTTGCGAGAATTGCGCCCCCGCGACGCCATTGGCCACGACGACGTGCCTGGCTTGTGCTATTTCCATCCCGTATTCATCGAGCACGTGCCATCGCCGTCCATCATGCGTGAGCTGCACGGCTGCACGATTGTGCACTCTGCGCAATCTATCGCCGCAAGTAGCGAGCATGGCTGCACAGACACCACCCGGATGCGCCCACCCGCCTTGTGAAAATAACCAAGCGCCGGCAGCCTGCTGCGATCCTCTCGCGATAGCTTCGGCAAGCGCGGGCATCATCCTGCCTAATTCTCCTGCGTCGAGGTAACGGGCAAACTCTCCCGGCAGTTCGGCGTAGCGGGCCAGATCTGCAGATCCCGCAGCGTGCGTCTCGTCACGCGCCAATTGAAGTACGCCGTTGGCGGCGCCTTCAAATGCCACACCAATACCACCAATGTCGTGCCACAGGCGTAATGCGAAAAGGAAGGCGGCACGCGATAAACGTGCAGCCGGGCTGTCGTCCTTGGCCAACTGCGGCATGAAGACACCGGCAAGATTGCCCGACGCCTCCTGCGCTGCGCCCTCGTGGCGTTCTATCAGTATGACTTCCCAACCGCGCGCGCAGAGGCGCTGGCAGATCGCCGTGCCGGCCAAGCCCGCACCGATCACAATGGCACTACGATCATCATTGACTGTGACCACGTTCGATTGCCTGCGTGGCCTGAACTCGGCGCAAAGCGAATCGCCATCGCTGAAAAAGCCGGCTTTGTGCAACGCGTCGTCCCCTGCTCGCGTCCTTGCGGTTTGTGCCACAACAGCGCCCGATTGCGCCAGGCGAGCAAACCAGGTGCGAATCGTTTCGCTTGCCCACATTGCGTCGTCCTTCGCATCGATAAGGAAGGCATCGATTGCAGCATCAAGCTGTGGCAGATTGCGCTCCAATGAGCCGAACACAATGGTCAGTGTCAAACCGCGCTCGGAAAGCAGGACGCGATGCATTCCCGCCACGGCAATCGGCCAGCTACGCCTGAGCTCGCAGGCCAAGGCGGCGAGCTCAGGCAACTTGTCATGCGCCGCCTGCAAAGCATCGGCGCGATAAGGCGATTCGTCGATCGCGATATAGTGCAGGCGTGTCGGACGGTTGGCGTCGGCACGCCAGGCATTCCACGTGAGCAGAAATTTCTCGCCGAAATCGAGCGCCGTATCGAGGATGACGAATTGTTCGCGGCCACGCCAGCGAGCAGCAAGTTGCGCCGTTTCCAGCAATTGACGCGATGCCTCGATCGGAACCGCGTCTTGCAGAACGGCGGCGGCTTGATCGGAGGTTCGCGCCATCAAGCGCATGTCGGCTTCATGCTGCGGGCGCGGCCAGTGCCGCGCGCAAGATCGCCAGGAAGCCGGGCGGATCGCAGCGCGTCACGACGACCGTATCCGCGCCGTGCCACGCGGCACAACGGCGCAATGCTGCTGCGATGTCGGCCGCCAGGCCGGCCGTAACTCGCACACCTGGTTCGAGATAGAGCGCCTTGACTTCAAAAACACGCTGGTTGCGATGCGCCTTGGCGTCGAGCCGCGCCACCAATGCCCCGCGACGCAGGATAGGCAGGGTAAAGTAGCCATAGCGACGTTTGGCCTCCGGCGTATAGCACTCAAGGCGATAATCGAAATCGAAAAATTCGAGCGCCCGGCGCCGATCCCACACGACAGGATCGAAAGGCGACAACAAGGTCGTAACGGTCGGCTTCAACAGGCCGTCCGCCGCCGCCAGCGCAAGTTCCTTGAGATCAGGATGAATATACCCCGGAACATTCCAACCTTCGACGCGTGCACGCAAGAGCAAGCCTTGCTCGACCAGGCTCTCCGGATCGGGCCGCGGCCTGGATCGGCTGTTGCGGAAATAGTCGCCCATCCAGCTCGGCTTGGCGATGCCCAAGGCAAAGACGGCTTTTTGCATGAAGCGTCGATGCACCTCGTCGACGCCCGGCATGCGGCTGTCGTCCCAATCGGGCAAGACACGTTCGGTCAAATCGTAGATACGTTGAAATGCATGGCGCCGCGCGATCATCAGGCGGCCTGCGGTGAACAGAACTTCGAGCGAACGCTTCTCGGGCTTCCAGCCCCACCAGCCGCCACTCTTGCCATCCTTGCGTTCAAAATCGGATGACTTGACCGGCCCGTTCGCACGGATATGCTCGATCAATGCATCGACCGAAGCCTTGTGTTCGCTCATCCACTGCACGGAATATTTCCAGCCCATCGCGGCCGGGTCGAGCATGCGATGGCGGTACAAACCGTAGTCTTCGATCGGCAGGAAGCAGGCCTCGTGCGCCCAATATTCAAACAATGCACCTTCGGCCAGGAGTTCTTCCAGCCATACCAGCGGATAGTCGCCAAGCCGGCTCCACAAAACCAGATAGGGGCTGCGGGCAACGACGTGAATGGTATCGATCTGCAACACATTCATGCATCGGATAGCGTCGAGGATATCCTGTTTGTCGGCCTTCTTGCGACGCGGCACAAGCAAGCCCTGCGCAGCAAGATGCAAGGCGCGCGCCGCAGGCAACGACAGGTTTACTTCATTCATGAAAGCTTGCGAAGTCGGTTAATGTTACTTTCCATTATGGCGCAAAGCTGGCGCAAACACATTGCAAAATGCGATGCATACACGCGACACCGATCGCAATCGACACGCCAGCTCTTGCGCTTGCGGAGCGGAAGACTATAATCTTCAGGCGGAGACAGATAAGCTACAAATGCAGCCAGTTCACCTATCAGTTCATAGGTTTCGGACATGCAAATCAGAAAATTCAAACCAGGCGAGGAAGCCGAGTTGTGGCAGCTTTTTCACGATTCGATCCACCATATCAGCACCGAACTCTACACCAGTGAGCAATTACTCGCGTGGTCGCCCAATCATTTCGAGGCCGAAAAATGGCGCGCGCGAATCAGGAATATTTCGCCCTTCGTCGTTGAGCATGACAAGAAACTGATCGGCTACGCTGACGTGCAGACAAACGGCTATGTCGACCATTTTTTTGTGCATCATCAATGGCAGAGACGCGGCGTCGGCAATTTATTAATGCAGATCATCGTGGAAGTGGCGCGGCAGGATGAAATTGATCGCCTCTATTCTGATGTCAGCATTGCGGCCAAGCCATTCTTCGAGCGCTGGGGATTTGTCGTTGAAAAAGAGCAACGGGTACATATGGAACGGCAGGTACTGAAGAACTATCGTATGACAAGACTGCTGTCGACGGCGCAGACTTCCCACTGAGTTTTCGCGGTCCATCCGACCGGCTGCGCTATACTTGACACATTGCAAGGCCGCTAATTTCCGGCGTTACACCGGTCTCCAATTTCAATCGTAACTCTCACGCATCGGGCCGCATGCCGAATACCCCAGCACTACCACATCGCGTTGTCGTCATCGGCGGCGGACCTGCCGGCTTGATGGCGGCGGAAACACTTGCCGGACAAGGTATTCAGGTCGACGTGTACGATGCGATGCCTTCCGTAGGAAGAAAATTCCTGCTCGCCGGCAAGGGCGGCATGAATCTGACACATTCGGAGCCGCGCGAGTTGTTCCACGCACGATATGGCGCGCGCCGTGCAGAGCTTGGTGCCATGCTGGACGGCTTCGGTGCAGATTCGCTGCGCACATGGGCAGAGGGCCTCGGCATTTCAACTTTTGTCGGCAGTTCCGGCCGCGTCTTCCCGACCGATATGAAAGCGGCGCCATTGCTGCGCAACTGGCTGCATCGTTTGCGCGAATCCGGTGTGCGTTTTCACATGCGCCACAAGTGGCTGGGCTGGGACGAACAGGCGCGATTACGCTTCAGCGTGGCCGATGGCGAAAGCCTTGTGGAGGCGTCTGCCGTCGTGCTGGCGCTCGGCGGCGCAAGTTGGGCCCGGCTGGGATCGGACGGCGCATGGTTGCCACTACTGCAGGCTAAGGCCGTCTCGGTGGTGCCTTTGCGGCCTGCGAACTGCGGCTTCGAACTCGCCTGGAGTGAACATTTTCGCACCCGGTTCAGTGGGCAGCCGCTGAAGTCGGTGACCCTGGCCTACGTTGACGCGACAGGCATCACGCATACCCGCAAGGGCGAATTTATTGTCACCGAACATGGCGTCGAAGGCAGCCTGATCTATGCCATGTCGAGCGGCTTGCGCACGACGCTCGAAGCGCAGGGCTCGGTGCAAATCCACCTCGATCTCGCGCCCGGCTGGGAGCTGGCGCGCCTCGTCGACGAGATAGCACGGCCGCGCGGTTCGCGTTCGATGTCCAGTCATTTGCAAAGCCGGGTCAACATTGCCGGTGTCAAGGCGGGGTTATTGCGCGAAGTGCTGCAGCCGGAAGACTTCGGCGACCCGGCGCGCATTGCCGCTGCAATCAAAGCCTTGCCATTGACTCTGCACGCGACGCGGCCGCTCGATGAAGCGATCAGCAGTGCCGGGGGCGTGTGCTTTGAAGCGCTTGACAGAAACCTCATGCTGCATGAATTGCCCGGTGTATTCTGCGCCGGCGAAATGCTCGATTGGGAAGCGCCGACCGGTGGCTATTTGCTGACTGCCTGCTTTGCTACAGGCCGGGCAGCAGGCTTGGGCGTGCTCGATTGGCTATCGAATGAGAGGTAGATGTGGAACAAAAGAACAATCCATTACACGGCGTAACGCTCGAATCAATCCTGCAAGAACTGGTTGATCGTCTGGGCTGGGAGGAAATGGCGCGCCGCATCGACATCAACTGCTTCAAGACCGACCCCAGCATCAAGTCAAGCTTGCGCTTTCTGCGCAAGACGCCTTGGGCCAGGGCGAAAGTGGAAGAACTCTTCCTCGCCCTGACCCAGACATAATCAGGATTCGCGCGCGAGCGCGAGAAACTCCGTGCGCAATGCGAGATTAGGCTGCAATTCACCGAGCATGGCCGAGGTGATGGTCTCTTCGCCCGGCGTGCGGATGCCGCGGCTTTCCATGCACATGTGCCGGCACCGTATGACCACGCCAACCGCTTTCGGCTCCAGGTGGGTCATCAGCGCATTGGCAATTTGGCTGGTCAGGCGCTCTTGCACCTGCAGGCGCTTGGCAAAACAGTCGACCAGGCGCGTCAGCTTGGAAAGGCCGACGATCTTGCCGTTGGGCAGATAGCCGACCGTTGCTGTCCCGAAGAACGGCGCCAGATGATGTTCGCAATGGCTATAGACTGGAATGCCGCGCACCACGATCAATTCGTTGTACTCTTCGGCGCCGTCCTCAAACGCTTTCAACAATTCGCCTGGATCCTGGTCATAGCCGGATGTCCAATGCTTCCATGCCTTCTCGACGCGCGAAGGCGTTTCGAGCAAACCCGGACGATCAGGATTTTCGCCGAGACTGCTCAACAGGCGGCGCCAATCGTGTTCGGTAAACGCGGCGTCAGACATAGCACCCTTTTCTATCGCCAAGCGCGATGATGGAAACAATATTCATGTAATTTTGATAATGCGCAGCGTCCCTGGCGATCAGTATGCCGGGGTGCGGTGGACTGGAACAACCGAATGCTACCCCAGTTTGCCGGTTTTTGCCTTCAAACGACAATTTGACTTGCCAACGGGGTTTGAGCGTGGCAAGTCGACTGGGGAGCGATCGAGTCTGCTTACTGGCCGCGCAATTCCTTGGCCAGCGCCGGTGCGCCGTATATCTTGTCGAGACTTTCGAGGATCGCGTCGCTGTGCACAGCGACAGCGCGGTTGTAGCGCGGGTCATACCAGAACGCGCCGCCCAGCGAATGGATGTTGCCGTCGAATATCAAACCGACTACTTCGCCCTTGCGGTTGATCATCGGGCTGCCCGAATTGCCGCCAATGATATCGTTGGTCGTGGCCATGTCGAACGGATCGTTCAAACCCAATTTGCCCTTGGCCCGCTCCCAGCTTGCAGGCAAGGCAAATGGCGCCACACCGGTTGCCCTGTCAAAGGCACCGCCCAGCGTGGTAAAAGGCGCCACGGCGTGCTCACCCTCTTGCCAACCCTTTACCTCGCCATAACTGAGGCGCAGGGTGAAGGTGGCGTCCGGGTATGCGCCGGCGCCTTGTTGTGCAAAACGCGCCTGGGCAATCAACTCGGAATTTTTTTGCTCAACCGATTCCACCTCGACCTCATAGCGTTTGCGCAAAGTGCGCGCGGGGCCATCGACCAGCAAGGCCAGCTTGATGAACGGGTCGTCCGATTTGGCGATGGCATCCTTGCCGCCGGTCCACAAAGCCTTTCTTGCAGCGGGATCGCCAAGTTTGGTTGCACCAATCAACTCCGCCGCAATCTGGTCAGGCGACTTGGCACCCAGAACGCGCTTGACCATTGCATCATCCGGACCAAGCCACTCGCGCATCTTGGCAAGAGACCAGGACAGCTTGACCTTTTCGAGTTCTGGATAGACGGGCGCGTCGGAGAACAGGCGCTGCTCGACTTCAGGCAACTTGGCATCGGCAAATTCGGGCAGGCGTTCGGCGTTCGGCAAGCCGCGCTCCTCGCTACCGCGCACCAGCGTGCGTGCGAAACGGAAATAATCGGTGTAGAAGCCCTGGCTGCGTTCCAGCACCACGAACGGTGTCTTGATCTGGCGATAGGCCTGCTGCGACTGCGCGATGGCATCCCATGCGCCGCCGACCTTGGCAGAAAGTTCCGGATTGGCGGCAACGAATTTGCGCAAGCTTGCTTCTTCCTCCTGTTTCTGTTGCATGAAAGCCGGATCGAGCAAAGTTTCCAGGCGACCATGGAAGGCCTTGTAGCTGTTTTCAATGCCGAACAAATCGCGGTCGGCAGTGCGTCCTGCCTCGGCGCCGGTCTTGCCATATTGCTCGAGCACGCCGCGCACTTCGGCCAGGCGCAACAGTCCGTCGACCAGCGTGAAGTCACGCACCGATTGCAGTTGCGCCATGGTCAGTTGGCGCTGGGTCGAACCAGGATGGCCGGTGACGAATACCATCTCCCCTTCCGCGGCGCCTTGCTTGCTGAACGGGAAATAGTCGACCGGCTGCACCGGCTTGCCGTTTTCGTAGGCGCGCAACAGCGTTATATCGAGGTTATAACGCGGAAAATTGAAGTTATCCGGATCGCCACCGAAAAATGCCATGGCCTTTTCCGGCGCCCACACCAGGCGTGCGTCCTGGAAGCGGTGATACTTGTAAAGGTGGTAGCGGCCGCCGTGGTAAAGGTCGACCACGTCGCAGCGCATAGTCTTCTTGTCGCCGCCCACGCAGGCCGATTCGAGCTTGGCCTTCACTGCATTTTGTGCCTGGCGAAAGGCCTTGCCTTCCAAACCGGCAGTCGCCTGCTTGACCTGATCGGTTACGTCGGAAATATTTTCCAGCCGGTTGAGTTCGATTTCAGGGCAGCTCAGTTCCTCTTCGGGTTTGTTGGCGATGAATCCATTTTTTACCAAATCCTTGCTCGCCGTGGAAAGCTGTGCCAGGCAACTCGCCGCACAATGATGGTTGGTCATGACCAGTCCATTTGGCGACACGAATGAAGCGGAACAGCCGCCGGCAATGCGCAGCGAGGAATGCATGGCCTTGGTGACCCATGCCTGGTCGGGTGTGAATCCGTACTCGGCCTGCATTTTCTTGGCCGGCAGATTGTCGAGTGTCCACATGCCTTCTGCGGCGAACGCCAGGCCGGGAAGTAGCGAGACGAGCAACCAGAACGGGGTCGATTTCGAGGGTAAATGTCGCATGGAATGAGCGTATCAAAAATTGGTAAGCGACGACATTACCACAACCGCTCGGCGCGCTGTCATTGCAGCGCAACATGAACCTCCTCCGCCTGTTCGCCTCGCGGACTTTCATCGCCCTATTCGATAGCCCTTTTGCGCGTAAAACAAAATATACAAATAACAAGGCAGCATGATGAGGCAGAAGGTCAATTGGAAATCAACCGTTTCCTTCAGCTCGGCGAACAAGCGCGGAATAACTGCGCCGCCGGCGATGCCCATGATCAGCAAAGCCGAGCCGCGTTCGGTGAACTTGCCCAACCCGCCGATTGCAAGCGGCCAGATTGCGGGCCACATCAAGGCATTGGCCAGTCCGAGCAAGGCCACAAAAGCCACCGATACGTAACCCTGCGTGGCGTATGCTGCGGCGGTGAAAATGATGCCCAGCACGGCAGACCCCTTCAAGGCCAGTGACTGCGACATCCAGCGCGGTATCGCGATCAGCCCGATCGCGTAGCCGGCCAGCATGGCAACGAGTGTGAAGGAAGTGAAATATTTGGTGACGTCAGTGGGCAGGTGAAACCCCTTGCCGTAGGTGCCGATGGCGTCGCCTGCCATGACTTCCACGCCGACATAGAGGAATAGGCATAAGGCACCAAGGATCAAATAAGGAAACTGGAAGATGCTGGTCTTCGTCACGGCCCCGGCGTCGCCCGAAGCGGCGTTGACTTGCGACGCCTTCAATTCCGGCAGCGGCGAACGGGCAATCCAGACCGCAAGTAGCACCAACACCACCGCCATTGCCATATACGGCGCATAGATCGCGGCGGCAAAGGCCGAGAGCAGGCCATCACGTACCTTCGGGTCGCTCGCGGCCCTGACGGAATCCTCGATCTTGCCCACATCCTTGAGCACGAAAGCACCAAAAACCAAGGGGCTCAATATACCCGCCAGCTTGTTGCATATGCCCATGATGCTGATGCGTTGCGCGGCGCTTTCCAACGGCCCGATGATACTGATGTAAGGATTCGATGCCGTTTGCAACAGCGAAAGTCCGGAACCCACGATAAACAGTCCGGTCAAGGCGGCCGCGTAGTTGCGATCAGTCGCATACTGGCCAAACAGGAAGGTGCCGATTGCCATCACCAGCAACCCCAGCGCCATGCCTTTCTTGAGACCGGTACGCTCCAATATCCAGGATGCCGGCAGCGCAAGAAAAAAATACGCCATGTAGAAAGCCGTGGTTACCCAGAATGCCTTGGCGTCGGTATCGAGCGCAAAGGCCAGTTTCACGAAAGTGATCAACGGCCCATTGAGCCAGGTGACAAATCCGAAGATAAAAAACAGGGTCCCGATGATCGTGATCGAGGTCGTGTATTGCCTGGAAGTTGTCTGCATGTGCGCGGCTTCTGGTTGGATGGCGAATATTCTTGTGGCAGAAGACAGTCAGCCTGCTGCTTCACTTTGAACCTGTACAGTATCTTGCTGCGTGCATCACCGCATCTTCAATGCCGGCAATTCCTCATTGCAACGTGCTTGAAGTTTAGCCTGAGCTTACTCATGCGGAGGTAATTTTTGCTGCGTGTGCTGTAACGAATTGATAAATTTTGTGCGACGTCCCTTACGTCGCCTTGTGGCCATGAGAATTGGCGTGCGCAAGCTGCGTTGTGGCCGGGGCGCTTCGTCAACGCGCAGAAGCCGGACACCGCGCTGCGTCACGAATGGTAATGAAATATTTAGAATTGTTCTTTTATGTTAAATACCGTATCAATGTGCCGTCCATCGCACCGCGTGTACTACGGGGTGGCACACGCTGCCATGTAAAGATTTTCGTATGTGAAAATCATGGCTTTGCGAATTTTCTCAATAAAATCAAGGAGAAACGATAAGGACTTTAGTACACAGGCCGGCCAATTCTTACTCTGGAAAAAGTGCTACTGTAGAACATCAGCTGCACGGAATCATTATTCATGGATACCTCAATGCGGACACGTCAATGCGCGCCTTTCGGTCTTGCAGTCAATTCCTTGAATGAGCTCGCATTTTCCACTTCAATGATACGTGATTTCTCCAGCCTACTCCTACAGGATTCATGATGAATACGTCGAACGAAATCAAGCTCGATTCAAAGGATGGCACCCCGCTTTACCTGCAATTGGCCAGAAACCTGGAGTCGAACATTTATCTTGGCATGTTCCATGCAAATGAAGCAATTCCGCCTGAGCGCACGCTCTCGGAAAGCCTCAACATTTCACGATTCACTGCGAGAAAAGCGATTGATGTGCTGTGCGAGCGAGGCCTGCTTACCAGAAAACATGGATCGGGCACTTACGTGAATTCCCGTGCGCCGCAACTGCTGACGCATCTGGTGGATTTCGATGAAGCCGCACAGCAGCGCAACCTGCGTCCCGGTTCAATCTGGATTTCTCGCGAAACAACCTATGCATCGAGGACGGAAAGGCGTCATCTTGAACTGGCCGCCAATTCCCTGGTTACCCGCCTGAAGCGTCTGCGCACCGAGAACGACGTCGTCGTTGCAATTGAGAACACCATTATTCCGGCGCGCTACCTGCCAGATCTGACAGAAAAAATAGATTCCATCTATGCCTATTTGAAGCGCTCGAATTTCGTCCCGGCCCGGGCAAGGCAATACTTTGGTGCGATCAATGCGACAGTGGACCAGGCAAAACTCATGAACCTGAAGCCGGGCGACGCCGTATTTCATACCAAGCGCGTCGGCTATTTGCAAAACGGCGAAGCGATCGAATTGACGCACACTTTTTATCGCAGCGACGCTTGCGACTTTATGTCGATCATGAACGCGCGGACAACGCCGGCCAATGCGGGACTCGGTATCGAATCAATCTATCGCGATTCGATGCTGGTGGCGTAGGCAAGCCGGGGCCGTAGCATCGCTGCTGCTAGAATGCGATTGGAATCGCTGCACGCAGGCTTCGACAAACGCAACCAGGCAACTCCCATGCTCGCAAGAATGCACTTCATATCAGGTTTGCCGCGCTCCGGCTCAACTTTGCTATCGGCCATCCTGAGGCAAAATCCGCGCTTCTCTGCCGCCATGAGCAGTCCTCTGGCCGCCATGCTCGGGACCATGCAGTCGAAAATGTCCGGTGGCGAATACAACGGCTTTTACGACGATGCAACCCGGGCAGCCATGTTGCGCGGCGTGTTTGCAAACTACTATGGCCAAAAGGTGGGCAATCTTTCCGCCGAGACCGTCATCTTTGACACCAATCGTACGTGGACCGGTCGAGCCGCCCTGCTGGCCGATCTGTTTCCGCAGTCTCGCATCATCTGTTGCGTGCGCGATATCGGATGGATCATCGACAGCATCGAACGCATGCTGGCAAAGAATCCCTTGCAGGTTTCGCGCGTGTTCGGCTTTCAGCCGGGTAGCTCGGTCTATGCGAGAGTGGAAATGCTGATGAATTCGGATTCGGGCCTGATCGGGCTCGCCTGGAGCACATTGCGCGAGGCCTGGTACGGAGAGCATGCGGGGCGCATCATAATCGTGCCGTACGATCACCTGGTCAAGGAGCCGAAGCGCACCATGCTAAGGCTGTACAGCGAGTTGCACGAGACACCGTTTCAGCATGATTTCAATAACGTCGTCTATGAAGAGCCGGACTACGATGCCGGTATCGGCATGCCGGGCCTGCACACAATACGGCAAAAGGTCACCTACAGCGAACGCATGCCTTGCATCCCGCCCGATATTTTCGCCAAGGGCGCCAGTGCGCATTTCTGGGACAATCCGGCGACAAATCCGCGTCGTGTCATCACGATCTAGTTTCCTGAGTTACCAATTGCCGCCGAAAACCGGCTCCGGCAAGCCGCATGTCGGAGCGAGGAAGCTCAAGATTTGGTCTTGACGAGTGATCCGATTCCTTTTGCGAACACCCAGCCTTGCCGTTCGTCCGCATTGATATCCCAATTGGAGACACCGCGAATGGCTGGGTAGCTGCTTTCGATCTTCGTCCAGGTCGCACCGGCGCGCAATCCGTTCATGTAGTTTGCCGCATTGTTGATGCCGAAGCCGACAACAACATGGGATTGCCCCAACAGCGCAATCCATTCGCGAAGGTTGGCCAGCACATACTCAGGGTCTGCCAGATTTGAACCGCCGTAGTATTGCGGTGCGGCGTAGTCCATCGCGCCTCTCTCCACCATCACACGGCAGAATTCCTTGTCAACGGCGCTCCACGGAGCAGGCGATGCGGCAATGACGAAACCAGGAAATTTCCGCTTCAATTGCAGGCTGATCCAGGTGATTTCATCGATGTCAACGGCATGGGGTCCGCCAAAGGTGCTCCAGTCGAGACCATCGAACCCGCCAAGCCGGCCATAAAACGACGTCAACTGGTCAACAAATTTTTGCGATTCGGCCCGCGTGGGAAATCCGCCATCCTGCGCGGCGATATCGATGGAAAGAATGATCTTTCGCCCCTGCACACCACGCGCGTACTGCACATCGCGCGGAAAATTCGATGCGGCGCCGCGGCCGTCACCCGGCGGAGAGAAATTCAATCGCTTGTCCCTGCCATCGCCAACCGCATTGTCCTGTCCGGCAAAGATGTAAATGACATTGTATTGCGGGCTGGCATCGCGAATACGCGGCGGAGAGAGCGTCCAATACGGAAAGTAGCCCGCCACGATATGGGCCGGCGCCCTGGGTTGCGCGCCGGCCTCGCCGGCCTTTGCGAACGGCGCGGGCGTATCGCCGCAAGAACTTGAGACGCAGGCAGCACAAAGGACACCGATCGCGCCAAGGTGCGCCATCAGTATGGCCGGTTTCCCGGCACGCGACTGTGTCGCCTTGCCCATCATTGTAATTTCACCATGGCGCCGGACAGAGAGAATTGCACATCGTCCTGATCGAGCGACCAGGACATGATGCCACCGAGATTTTTTTCGGCGATGTAGTGGGCCTTCTCGGCGATCACGGACGGATCGTCAAATGTCCAGAATGTGCCCTGATCGAAGGTCCAAAGCTGCCTGGTTGTCGGATGAATGAATTTTGTCAGCGATTTCGTACTGATGTCGCCATAACGTTCGGCACCCTCTTCAAATCCTTTGGCCGGGCCTTCTGCCTTTTGATACAAACCGTGGTTCACATCGGCAACGCCGGACCAGCCACGTGCATAAAACGGTATGCCCACAACGATTTTCCCACGCGGAACACCGGCGGCTATGAATCGGCCGACGTTACTGTCCACACTCAGCTTGGCGCTATCGGGATCGGCGGAATCGCTGTACAGATTTGACTGGAAATTGGTCGGGCCCTGCTTGCTCCACGCACCGTGAAAATCGTAAGTCATCAAATTGATCCAGTCGAGCGACTTGACGTATTTCGATGGTTCCGTTTGCGCCATGTTGCGCGGCGTGCTGTTGATCGCGGCGGTCAGAACATAATGCCTGCCGACGCTTCTTCCGAAGGTATCCAGTTGATGTCTGAACTCAGCAAGGAGCAATGTGAAATTCTTCTTGTCGTGCCGGCTCACGGTGTTATAAGCCGCACCGTGCAATCCCGGATGTTCCCAATCGACGTCAACGCCGTTGAACAATCCGGCCGCCGCACCCTTGCCGCCGTGACCATTGAACATCGGCAGGTTGCCCTTGATGTAGAGGTTGATGCACGACGCCGCCAGTTTCCGGCGCAATGCAGGCGTCGCAGCACCTGCGGAAAACCAGCGCGACCACTCACCGCCGCCGAGCGCGACCATGACTTTCAGATTCGGATTCCTGGATTTGAGCTCGCGGATTTGGTTGAAGTTGCCGGCCAGAGCCTGGCCTGCCTGGTCGGCGCTACCATCGACCGATTCATCCGCGCCGAAATGATGGACGTAGTCGAGGCTGGCCATCATGCCCGTTCCGTCGCTGTGGTTGTCGACATCGGCACCGCTCGCGCATTGAAAGCTGCCGTCGGGCATTCGATACACGTTTTCGAACGCGTAGTTGAGAAAGGTAAATTTCCCCGCCAGTTTCGATTCATCGAATTGCTTGAGCCGAAATTTGGTTTCGGCGCTCCAGGCGGTGATGTACGAGCCAATCTCCTTCGCACATGCAATTTGCGACGTGCAGGCTACTGCTACGGCGGCGATGGCGGCCATGCCGGTAAAAATTGGCGCCACCGCGCGCAATGAAATATTCAAGCGGGTCTCCCGTTTTTACAATTTGATGTAGATTTTCTTTTTGTCCATCAGGAACGCCACGCTCCAGCAGACCAGCACATAGCACACGGCGAATAGTAGCGATGCAAGATAGGGTTCGATCCAGGATTGAAACACGTTCGTGTATATCCACGAATACAGGTTTTTTGAGCCAATGTGAATCCGCGCCAGGATAACCACCAGAATGTCGGCCAGCAGGTAGATGAAAAGAGTATTCTTTCCGAACACTTCGAAGAAGTAGGTCCAGCGGCGAAATTTTACGATGTCGATCACGTACACGAGCGCTGCCAGGATGATGAGGTCAAGGCCGACGGTGCAAAGCACGAAGGAACTGGTCCAGAGTTTCTTGTTGATAGGGAAAACCTCGTTCCAGATCAGCGCCGCAATCACGCATCCCAGGCCAACGATGACCAAGCACCCCAAGCCGGAAAGGCGATTGCCGTTTGACTGCACAAAGCGGCCGGCAAAATATCCGGCGATCACATTGACGATGGAAGGCAAGGTCCCCAGAATTCCTTCCGGATCGAATGCAATGCCCTCCCCGTGGTACATGTGTGCGGCGCCGAGAATTGCGCTGTCGACGCGCAAGCCCGCGTTGCCCTGCATCGTATAGTCACCAAAGCTGGCCATGATCAGCCAATAGGCGAGCAAGGCGAAGACGCTGAATGCAAGCGCACCCCTGTCTTTCCAATAGTGAACAATGAGCGTTGCGAAAAAATAGCAAAGCGCGATGCGCTGCAGCACGCCCAGAATCCGCGTGTTCGCAATCGGAGAAAGTTGGAAATCGGCATTAAAAAACGGAAACCAATACAAGAGGTAGCCGCACAGAAAGATCAAGGCCGCACGCGTCGCCACTTTTCGCAAAATCTCCCGGTCCGACATGGACGAGAATTTTTGCATGGTCAGGCTCATCGCGGAACCGACCACAAAAAGGAAGCTTGGGAACACCAGATCCGTCAACGTGAAGCCATTCCATACGGCATGTTCCAATTGCGCATAAATTGCATGATCGCTGCCCGGCGTGTTGACGATGATCATCAGCGCCAGGGTCAGTCCGCGGAATACGTCGAGCGCGAGGTAACGCGTGCTATTTGTTTTTGACATCTCAGATTTTCAGCTTGAAGTTATATTTGTTCAGGACGGACACCGCACCAATCACGGCAAACGCATAGGTGATTGCGAAAACAATGCCAACCTTGCCCGTGAGCAGGAATGCCGGCCATGCCAGGCTGAAATATCGGATGATGCAGTCAACCACATGCGGGATCAGGTACGTGACAAGCGGATTGGAGGCGGCCGGCTCAACAATTGCGACCCATTTCTGCGCCGCGCGAATATTGATCAGCCAATACAGGAGCATGAACACAATGGTCGCAATCGCGCCGCAATACAAGGCCCAGGGCGGCGTGGCGCCTATCTTGGAAATGATGAAATAGCGGTGAAAAACCGCGGCCACAATTGTCAGTGCCACCGCGAACACTGCAGCGGCCTTGAAACGAGGCGCGTGGGTACTTTCGTTTGCGTTGTCGAAAAATATCAATGCACAGACTACCCCGCATAGAACCAGGGAGGTATGCGTAATGTGCATGGACACCACTTCATTGAAGTCGAACGCATGGCCAAGCGAAAAATAGAGCGCGCAAACAAGGATCAGCGCTGCCAGAGCCAGTGCGCTCCCTCTGGCCAGTTGGTAGGCGAAACAGGCGAGCAGATATGCCCAACCGATGCAGCCGAGTATGCCCCACCATGCCGGCGTCATCCATCCGCTGCCGTCTGGTCCACTGCGATAAATCGCCGCCAGGGCAATGACGATCGTCACGCCGGCCGAGCGCAGCGCGTAATTCACAAGCGGCGTTTTGAAACGATAAACGCCCCAGACCAACAGCGCCGCTGCATAGAACATCATCGCCCACAGATCGATCGACATACCCATGGCTTTTTCGTTGTAGCCTTCTTCGGTATTGACCATGAAGAAGCCCATCACGATCAGGCCAAAGGCCCGGTAGGCGACGTGCCATTGCAGCTTGAGTATGCTGTCGCCTTTCATGATGCGGCTATTGATGCTGAACGGCACCGACATGCCGACGATGAACAGGAAACAGGGAAAGACGATATCGGCCAGGCTCATCCCGTCATGGTCGGCCGGCATGTGATTGATGCCATATGGCAGGCCTTTGACGTTGGAGGCCAGATTGACAAAAATCATGACGAGGAAGGTGATTCCCCGGAATGCATCGAGCGAAAGGTCGCGACCGCCTTTGAGCGAGTTGATCGGTTGTGGCATTGCGAAGTTCGCTTTCTAATGTGAATAGCCGCAACGCTACCACCTTCAGCCTTGTTAAGCGAACCGCTTCCCGACGTTTGAGAAATGCACTTAGTGCTTTGATTTAATTGAGAAAAAATCTGTCTCTGCCGAGCCGCATCTTAACTTTCTTTACAATCCAAACCGGGCTGTCTCGTCGATGCCTATGCCGCGTTGGAGCGGGCTGCAAGGTTCGGCATAAGGAATCCATACAATTCATTAAAATTCATTACCAAACAGCATCGCGAATTCACGGTGCAGGTAGCCGGATCGTGGCGACAAGGCCGCCTGCGGGATGATTTTCCAGCGACAAGGTGCCGCCGTGCGCTTCGGCTATACTGCGCACGATACCCAGCCCAAGCCCGAGCCCACCGGCATTGCGCGCGCGGCCATGTTCGAGGCGCACTGCGGCGGATGCCAACAATTTCAATGCTTCTGCGGGCACGCCCGGCCCGTGGTCGCGCACCTGAATCTCGATATACCTACCGACTTCCCTGACGGCGACTTCGACTTCCTTGCCGTAAAACAGCGCATTGTCGATGAGATTGCCTATGGCGCGCTTCAATGCCAACGGCTTGGCAAAAAGCGTCAGTCCCGATTCCGAATACGCAATCTTGTGGCCCGCCAGCTCGGCACCGCGCAGGATGCGCTTGATCAGCGAGTCCAGGCGGACCTCGGTCACGTTTTCGTGAATATTGGTTTCCTTGACCGATTGCAACGCGCTTTTGACCATCATCTCCAGGTCGTCGAGATCTTCGTAAAATTCGTCGCGCAACACGTCGTCTTCCAGTAATTCGGAACGAAGGATCAGGCGCGTGATCGGAGAGCGCAAATCGTGCGATATCGACATGAATAGCCGCTCGCGATCGGCAAGGTATTGCTGCAGCTTCTGCTGCGCCGTCTGCAATTGCGAATACGTGGCCGCATTGTCGAGCGCAACACCGGCATACACGGCGATGCCGAGCAACAGTTCCAAGTGAACGCGTTGGTACGCGTCGCGCGCAATGCTTTGCACGCAGATCACACCGGCAATTTCGCCATTGATGTAGATCGGCGCGGCCAGCAGGGACAAAGGCTTGACGCCCTGATTCGCAGGCAAAAAGCCCATGCGTCCGTCCGCCTCGATATCGCTGATCAGCAATGGCTGACGATGCGTCGTGCACCAGCGCGCCAATTCGCCGATCTCATCGACACCCTCGCCGATCGGCCGCACCAATTTTCCTTCTTCAAAGGCAAAGGAAAATTGACCGAGGTGCTGCTCGCTTGCAACTTGCCAGACACAGAAAACGTCAGCCGCCATCAGGCGGGCAATATGTTCGTGCAGGCTGGCAGCAATCTGACCACGGTCCAGTGATGCCGTGATATTGCGGCCAATGTCGCTCAAGGCCACCAGATTGCGATGCGCGGCTTCGATTTCATTTTTCTGCTGTTCCACAATCTGCTTTTGCTGCACAACCTCACGGGTGCGCGCATTGACCAGATTCTCCAAACGTCGCTTCTGTTCCGTATGCATCCTGATCCTGGCGCGGTCCACAATCCACAATGCGACGAACGACGCAAGGGCCAGCACAAGGCGGAACCACCAGGTTTTCCAGAACGGCGGCGTAATGTTGATCGACATTGACGCCCCGGCGTCATTCCAGACGCCATCCTTGTTGGCGGCAGCCACCCGAAAAATGTAGTGGCCAGGGTCAAGGTTGGTATAGGTGGCAATGCGCTTTGTGGAATCGGTGTCGATCCAATCCTTGTCGAAACCCAGCAGTTGATAGCGGTAGCGATTACGCTGCGGGTCGGCATAATTCAGCGCGGAAAACTCCAGAGCAACCATCGACTCGTCGTAGGTCAAATCGAGCGTGGTCAAGTCCGGCGCAGCCGCACCATGACCCTGCAACGGTTTGCCAAGGACCTGAACATCGGTGATGACAACCGGCGGCGGATTGGGATTGTCGTGGATGGCTTCTGGCCGAAATGCAGTCAATCCATTGGCGCCGCCAAAATACATGGTGCCATCGGCATCGCGATACGCAGAACCGGAATAATAGTACCCTTCGATCATCCCGTCGCGCGACGTGTAGTTCTTGAACAGTCCCGACTTGGGTGAAAAGCATGAAATACCGGTTGCCGTGCTGAGCCAGAGATTGCCTTCGTCGTCTTCCAGGATGCCGCCGATCGAATCGGCGGCCAGGCCGTCCTTGGTCGTATAGCTGCGAAAATGCATCGCCCCGTCCGGCCCTGATTCAATCTTGTTGAGCCCGCCGGTCGTCCCTATCCAAAGCGTGCCTTGCTTGTCCTGAAACAAGTACTGTATCCGGTCGTTGCTGAGACTGTCCGGATTCTTTGCGTCATGATGAAATTGGGTGAATTTCCCGGTCGACCGATCCAGTCGGTTCAAGCCGTCGTCGGTCGCAACCCACAGTACGCCGTGCTGATCTTCCAGGGCCATCTTGACCCAATCGTCACTCAGGCTGTCTGGCTGTTGTGCATCGTGGCGAAAAGTCTGCTCGCGATTGGTTGCCGGGTCGAGCCGGTGCAAGCCGCCGCGCGTTGAGATCCACAGGACGCCGTCCCGATCACTGTTTATATTGGTGATCGAATCGCTATTGGGATCGCGCGATTGAAACAAGCGCGCAACAAAACTCCCCGTGGCAAGGTCAAATTGGCCGAAACCGGCACTGGTGCCCGCCCAGATTTTACCCTGGCGGTCGCGATAAATCGACAGTACGATTTCGTCGCTGTTGAGCCTGTGTTTCATGCCGGGGTCCGCGCGCAAAATGCGGACTTCCCCGGTGGCCGGGTCGAGTTGATCGATGCCGCCGAATGTGGCAAGAAGAAGATGGCCCTGATTGTCTGCGCTAATGCCATAGATGCGGCTGTCGCTCAGCGTATGCGGATTGCCCGATACATGATAAAAGCGATTGAATCCGCCACTGGCAAGATCGACACGTTTCACGCCGGCCGTCCAGGTGCCTACCCAGAGCGTTCCGCTTTGATCCTGAAACAATGCGGAAACCTCGTTGCCCGCCAGGCCATGCGGATCGGACGAATATTTGACGAAGCGGCGGGTGCGCGGGTCCCAGCGATGCAATCCACCGGTATTGGTGCCGAGCCAGAGATTGCTATCCCGGTCCTGAAGAAACGCTGTAATCGTGCCGCGATCAAGTCCGTCGGCAGGGCCGAATCGGTGCGTCGTCATGTTGCTCGCGCCGAGTTGCCACGTCACGATACCGTCGACTGTCACGATCCAGAGTTGCTGACGCTGGTCCACCCACAATTGCTGCACTTCGTTTAAGGCGGGATTGGGTATTTTTGCACTGTCGACCCGAAAGTGCCGGAACTGCGTCTCGCCTTGGGCCAGGCGGTCGAGCCCCTCCTTCATGCCAACCCAAAGGTATCCGCCGGCGTCCAACGCGAGCGCAGTCACCCCGTCATTGGCCAAGCTGCCCGGTCGCCCCGCATCGTGGCGCATGACGACGAAGCGTCCAGTTTCCGGATCAAAATGCTGCAGCCCGTCATTGGTTGCAATCCACAGCTGATCGTAACCGTCGCCGATGATCGATTGCACATGACGCTTGGCGCTGACGAGCGCACCGGTTTCGTCGGCAAGAAACCGTGTGAAGTTATTACTCGCCGGATCGAAGCGTTGCAGGCCGCCGCGCGTGCCCACCCATAACCGATTCTTCTTATCGACATACAATGCCTGGACCCAGTTGTCGGCGAGGCTGCGCGGATCGTCCGGAACGGTTTTGTACACCGTGAAACGATAGCCGTCGAAGCGGCTTAAACCATGCTGGCTGCCGAACCACATGAAACCTTGCTGGTCTTGCACAATGGTTGTGACGGTCTCCTGCGCCAGCCCATCCTTGACGCTCAGGTAATCGAAATTGAGCGTTCTTACCGGGGCGGCTTGAGCGGATAGACAATAAATCAGCGACAAATACCAGACCGCAAATAAGCGGATTGCCAAACGGGTGCAGGAACGCGCCGACACGCGCTAACTTTCTCGAGCCGGGAACTCGCTCCCCGGATTAGCGTGGAAGCACATCACGGCCATTGCACCAGACAGGGCAAGCCTTCAATAGCAATGGGAGAAAAAAGGGAATCCGGTTCATGCGGAAGCGATGGCGACATCGGCCGAAAAAACATAGCCGGAGCCGCGCACCGTCTTGATCAATGTCGGCTTCTTGCTATCGTCATTAAGGCGCAGTCGCAGCTTGCTGATCTGAACATCGAGCGATCTTTCCATCGGGCCGGATACACGTCCACGCGTTTCTTCGCATAACACGCTGCGATCAAGCACCTCGCCCGGGTGTTCGACAAAATATTTCAGCAACTGGTAGTCGAGTCCGGTCAGGTCGAGCACTTCACCAGCTTCGCTGACGACGGTGCGCTCGAGCATGTCGAGCGTAAAACCGACAAAGCGATAATAGCGCGGCGGTGCGGTACTTTCGCCCCCGGCCCGACGCAGAATAGCCTTGATGCGCGCCAGCAATTCACGTGGGCGGTATGGCTTGGCGATATAGTCGTCTGCACCCAGTTCCAGGCCCACGACACTATCCGTTTCGTCGGAGCTGGCAGTCAGGATAATGATGGGCACCTGCGATTGCTGCCGAACCGTCTTGCACAATACAAAGCCGTCGGTGTCGGGCAGCATCACGTCCAGTATCACGAGCGACAACTCGGAGGACAGCCTTTGAAACTCCGAAAGAAAGCTCACGCCGTCCTGCGCAAGAATGACCTCGTACTGATATTTCTCGAGGTATTGCTTCAGAAGCATCCTCATTTTTGGATCGTCGTCGACAATGAGTATTTTGCGCATTTTCCAGGTCCCCCTTGAGTCCTATTCCAACCGCCCGGCGCGCACACGCTCGTCGCACAGTACTGTTTCAGCCGATTCTTCGCGTAGCAAGACACTGCATAGGCTTTTGATTTCATTGCAGAATATTTTATTTCCCGGAATACTTCAATCACAATTTTCTTGTCCGCCGCTTAATGCGCCGAATACGCGAAAAGGCGTACAAAACTTAGCAATTCTTTACAAAGCGGCCGTCAATTTAAGCCTTGCCCGCGCGTGGAAGCGCCACCGGGCCAGGTAATCGGAACGTCCTTTCCGTTCGCAATTTCTTCATTGGGCCGTCAATACCATGCGCCCTAGCCGGCACCCAGAAAAAATATTCGCCACATGGGATCGGTCTGCCCGTTGACGAGCAAGTTGATCTCGATGCCGTTGATCCCTTCAAATCCGCGAATCGGCCGCCGCGAGGCGTGCGGGCTTGCACCGACAGCGGTGCCGGCGACACGCCAGTTTCCTTCACGGCTGTTCCAGGTGCGGATTGACATGGCCGCGATGTCCGACACGAGCGTTGTGCTTGACATGCCGCTACTATCGCTCAGTATGGCGTTCCAATTCGTTTGCAAGATCGAGCGGTCGCGCGTGGAATTGGAAACCGTGCGTATCAGCGCGCCATCCTTGATGCGATAGCCTACAACCGCCAACCGCGGTGCCTCGTTCTCCACATATACGTAACGAATGAACACCAGCCTGTTGTGATCGGTAAAAATGGTCTCCATTCCGGGCAAGGCATTGGGACGGACCAGCAGCGAGCAGTCCAGTTGGATTTGTGAAAACGTGATCTGGTGCACCTTGGTCTTTTCGGTTTCGGCGCTGATGCTGGAGCGGGCGCGCAAGATGACATCGAGTCCGCGCCAGCCCATCACGGCAATCAGGGCCAGCACCGCGATTGCCACCAGCAATTCGATCAGGGTAAAACCTGCGCGCCCGCGTTTCATGGTGTTGCCGTCGTACTTTCAAGCATCTTCCAGCGACGCCATTCCACGCCCGGCCGGTCGATGCGGAACTGCACGATTCGCCTGTTTTCCACCTCGGTTACATAGACGGTGCGGCCATCGGGACCGCCAAAGCAAAGGTTGCTCGGTTTCGCACCCAACACGTCGACTTCGCGCAATATCTCGCCCCTGGGCGTCATCTTGATGACCGTGCCCTTGCCAAACCTGGCGACGTAAAGATTGCCGTCGACATCGATGCGCATGCCATCAACGCCAAAGTCGTCAAACCGCTTGACCAGGCGCTTGTCATGCAGCGAGCCATCCGCTGCTATCGAGAAGGCCCACACGGCGCGTTGCACGCTTTCATTGACGTAGAGGGTCTTGCCATCGGGACTCACATCAATGCCGTTGGCGGTGCCGAGATGGTCGGCCACCACCGAAGTATTGCCGGCGACATCGATGCGCCAGATTTTCCCGGTTCCGTCATGCCAATCCGGGTCGCTGGCGTAGAGAACACCGTCTGCCGTGATGGACAGATCGTTCGGTTGCTTCATTTGCGCGTCATGCGCAAAGATACTTAGTGTGTCCTTCTCAGGATTGAATCTGTATATCGTATGCCCAACGTAGTCGGCCACGAACATGTCGCCGTTGCGATCGAAGCGGATGCCGTTGCCGACGCTGTCGCCCGGCAATGTCAGGAGAACCTCCCCGGTACCGTCCGGCGCGACCTTGCCGATCGTGTGCTGGCTCCCGAAATTCACGGCATAAATGTTTCCCGCAGCGTCGGTGGCGGGGCCTTCGATGCCGGCAGTAAAACTGTTGACCGAGGTAAGGGGAAATGCGACGAAATCCACCGGTTCTGCAATACTGCATGCCATCCACAACAGCGATGCAAGCGACAACAGAATTTGCAGATACTTCATTTTGCGCTGCTTCCGCTTTCTTGAAAGCGTTGCTCGACGAGCTTGCGTATCGGTTCCACAATCTGCAATTCCGTTCTTCCTCCCTGCTCCTGTGCAGCCTTTAAAATGACCTCGGCGGATTGACGGCGCGCTTCGTTCATCGCAGCAGACCTATCCAGCAAATCCAGCGCCAGTTCGGATACTTCCCTGAGATGTGCGGACAATTGCTCCACCTCTTTGAGATTGGGCGACAGCTTGATCAGAGCGAGAATTGCGGCGTGATTGTCGCGCCATGAGACCAGAGCGGCGCGCAGGGCCGCGCGGTCTGCCGGATTCCCCTGCGCCAAAAACCGGTTCATCGTCACACTGAATCTTCGCGCTGCCCGCGCGTCCGTGTTGGCGGCGTCGGCAAAAAGCGTGAAGGGTGAAGCGACCGAATACATGACGTCGTTGCCGTTGCGCTTGTAATCTTTCAACGGTTCAACCACGTCGAGCAACACTTGCACGGCTTTGGTGTCGTTGGTCCCGCCCGCCAGGTTGCGCATGATCACTTCCCGGCTTGTGATATGCGTCAGGCCAAGCTCTTCAAGCCGAACACTGACATTGTCGAGCCTGCGGTACATGTCGTCGACATCGCGGATATTGGCAGGCGACCAGAGTCGCTCAGAGATCGCCGCAGTGCGCGGCCAAATGCGCGAATCGATATTTTGTGCCGACACCAATTCGCTCCACATTGTGGCCTCGCCGCCAAGAATATTTTGGCGCATCTGCGCGGGCATTTTTTTCCCCATCGGCAGGATGGGGTCATTCAGATAATATTCCGACGTCTCATGCATCAGGTCGATGTAGTAGCCATCCGAAAGAATGGTTTGGTAACCGAGACTGGCGGCGCGCAGCAAGTCGGCCTTGCCGCGCCAGACCTGAACCACCGAGGTCCTCGGCAAGTCCGCATTGAGTATTTCATCCCAGCCGATCATCTTGCGGTGCAGGCCGGAAAATATCTTGAGCATGCGTTTATTGAAATACGTTTGCAAGGCGTTATTGTCGGCAATCTGGTGCGCCTTCATGAATTGTTGAATGTCGGGATTCTCCTTCCAATCCAGGCCCTTGACGTTCTCGTCACCGCCGATGTGCACATATTCGTCGGGAAACAGCGGCAGGATTTCGGCAAAGAATTTTTCCAGGAAGCGATAGGTCTCCTCCCGTGTCGGATCCATCACAGGATCGAAAATGCCGAACAGTCGCTCCGTTTGGTAGCTACCGTGGCGGCTGCCCAGTTCAGGGTAAGCGGCCAGCCACGAGGTCGCGTGGGCGGGCAGGTCGAATTCCGGCACGATGCGGATACCGCGCGCCGCCGCATAGTCCACCAGTTGGCGAATTTCGGCCTGGCTATAGTATTCCTCACCCGATAGCTGATGCAGCTTCGGGAAGGTCTTGCTTTCAATGCGGAAGCCCTGATTGTCGGTCAGGTGCAAGTGCAACACATTAAGTTTCACCGCCGCCATGCCGTCGATATTGCGCTTCAATGTATCAACCGGGATGAAATGGCGCGCCGCGTCGATCATCAATCCGCGCCACGGAAAGCGCGGCTTGTCGTGAATTGCAACCTGGGGAAAGTAATACCCCTGGTCGTCCGCCGCGAGTAGTTGCAGTAATGTTTCGAGGCCGTGCATGACGCCAAGATTGGTGGGCGCCGACAGTTTGATTGATGACGGGCCAACTTCAAGTACATAGGATTCGTCGCTCGCCAGCGCGGGTTTGGTGACCAAACCACAATCAATGATGAAGGTCGGATTCGGTTCGACCGGGTCGGTGGCCGGAAACGTGTGTTTGAAAAACAGCCCGGCCCTGCCGTCGAGCCGGCGCAGAAAACGCGTCGCACTTGCTGCCAGCTCCGGGCGTGCGTTGCCGGAAATGGTCACGGAGAAATCCTTTGTGAGGCGCAATTTGCCGGCCGTCGGCGTGACTTCTGCCGGCACCGGCATCAAGTTCATCGACTCGGCCGATGCTGCCGGAACTGCAACAGGAATCAGCATCAGGCACAAACCAAGAATACGAAAAGACTTTTTTAGTGAAAACATAATCTCTCAAATCAAAACCAAATGGCATCGCGCCCCGCCGGCCAATCCGGGAAAGCACGATGCCGATACTACTATTTTCTATCCATCTGCTGCACGGATTATTGCCCGATCGCCTGCACTTCCATCACACTGCCGCTCCAGGAGGACGACCCGGTTTGACCCGAGACGCGCACGCCGGTGACGCCGGTCAGGGCGGTACCGCTAAATGTATAGGACTTGCTCGCTGCCGCACTCGAATTGGGATAGGCCGGTGAGACCGTCCAGTTCGATTGCACCCATGTGGTACCGTTGGTCGTGTACTGCATGCTCAAGCCCGATTGGAAATAGCCATTGCCATAAGTGTCGATCGCGCCATTGATGAATACGACAGAGGAAATGGTATGCGCTGCGCTCCAGGTGACCCCGGCCGATTCCCATTTGGCGCCGCCGCCTTCGCCGTTTGGGTTCAGCGTTACCGATGTAGTGGTATTGCCGTCGTTGACGGCCGTGCTGGAAACTTCCCCGGTATTGGCGGTCGCGCTTGCCATTGCGGTCCAGATATGGCCGGTGCCGGACGGTGCAATGTTGCCGCCGCCGCCACCTCCGCCTCCTCCACCACCGCCGCCTGTGGAACCGATGCCGGCATTGTGCGCGTTCCAGAAATTGACATCTTCATAGCCCATTGCCCAGACGCCCGTACCGCCAAGCTTGTATTTGGGGACAAGCGCTGCCTTGGCGGTAATGCTGGCCACATTGTCGTACCAAAGGGCGGGCTGCGCAGTCGCGCTGCTCCAGGACCCGCTTTGCTGAGTCACCTTGCCCCATGTCGCATACGGCGTCGAAGAAGCTGAATCAAGGTAGTTGGTGCCGCCCTTCGAACTCACATAGGCGGCAAAGCCCAGTGTCCCCAAGGTGGTATCCTTTGCCCAGGTCTGTTGGATGTTCTGGCTGAAATCATAGCCATAAGTGGGCAGGCCCAGCAGGATCTTGCCCGGCGAAACGATTGATGTCGTGTAAGTGATGACGGAGTTCATCCAGTCCAGACCGGAGCATGGCCCGGGCCAGGTTCCCGATGTCGAACCGGACCAGCCGGGGCCGACTTCATCATAGGTCATAACTTGTATGTAATCGACCTGGGCACCCAACGCAGCGTAGTTGTAGCCATTGAGCCATGCGTAGCCGGCGGTGCCGTTGGTCGCCGGAATACTTTCAATGAGCTTGAGCCCCTTGGCGTGCAATGCCGAAGCCAACGCGGTTACAAAAGCGGTGAAGTTCGACGTGTCAGTGGCTGTCGGACCGCCCGATTCCTGTCCGACTGCTTCCATATCAAGATTGATGCCGGCAAAGCCGTTGGCGGTTGCCAGGTTCACCAGATTCGTGACCGCGTTGGCGCGACTGGTTGCCGTCTTGCCGATGGTCACGCTAATATTGGGATCGAAACCGCCGATGGCATTGCTGTAATCGCTGACTGTGGGATACACGGCAATATTATTCGCCTTGGCATAGGCAATCGTATTGGTGATCGTGGAGTTGAGGCCGGATGTATCAATCGTGCCGTTTGCCAGAATGCCGTAGGCGGACCCCAAACCGACTGCGCTCAGACTGGAATGGAAGCTCTGCAGGTTGGTATAGGACTGCGGGTCCTGGCCGTCGGTATAGGCCAGCACAAACGGACCGGCATGGGCGCTGACGGCGCAACCTATCCCTGCCGTCAACAACGCGCCGGCCAAAATGCGCGACATGCTCGTTCGTTTCCTCAATTTCGTCGTATTTTTTTGCATCATGTTCTCTCCTGGTGGTTTGACCAAATGTCTCCTGCTGCATCTTGACTACAACTTCCACTATTGCGGCTACCACTCGGCGCCAAAACGCACGCCGTACATACGTGGGTCGTTGTACGTGGCTACAACAAACGATTGATTGGGGCCGCCGTATCCGGCCCAGGTCTTCGATAAGGTATTGGTTGCGTTCTTGACGTAGGCTTCCGCATGCCACTTGTTCATCGGCGAATTCAGGCGCAGCGCGAGATCGACAGTGGCATAGGCCTTCTGTTCATCGGACATCGTGCTCGTTTCGAGATTGCGCAAACTGAAGAATTCCTTGCTCTGCCAGCGCGCCATGATCCATGGCGTGAGCGTGTAGTCGCCCGGCATGCCGATCTCTTGCGAGAAGCTCAGGTTGATGGTCTCGTCCGGCGCATAGGGCAGGCGGTTACCCTTGACGTTATATGGGCGCAACTCGGCCAAGGCAGGGTCGCTGCCGGTGTAGTAAGGCGCACAGGGAACCGCACCGGCCAGTTGGCGCGACGCGCAGCCCTGGTCGTCGCTGTAGGTGGGGTAGGACCCCACGACGGCATGCAGCAGCGAGCCGGCATAGGCAAGACGCCCGCCTTTCCATGGACGATATTGACCTTCGATTTCCAGTCCGGCGATGTTCGCCTGCGCCACGTTGGCGGTTGAATACCAGCTGATCACCGCGTTGCAGGTGGGATTGGTGGCAGGGCACGGCTGGTCGCTTTCGCCTATCGTGTGCTGCCCGGTCACCTGCATGTTGGTATAACGCTCGTAAAATATCGTGGCGGAGAAGGTCAGCCGGTTGTCGAGCATTTTTCCCTTGTAGCCGGCTTCGAGATTGACAACGGTCTCTGGCTTGTAGGGCAGGAAGGAATAGTGCGGACCGGGCGGACCGGATAGACAGTTATACGGGTTGCCTTGCGGATCAAGCGCCGTGCCGCAGAGATTGGTCAAGTCATTGAAGCCGCCCGCCTTGTAACCGGACGAGAGCGACGCATAAAACATGTCGGTCGGCGTGGCCTGAAACATCAGACCCAGCCGGCCCGTCGTTTTGGACCAGCTTTGCGAATTATTGGAAATGACGGCTGCACCGTTGAAGGCCGAAGTGCCATATGCAGCACCCATGCCCGGCAAATAATTGGAACTGTTAAAGATATTGAATCCTGCGCTGCCCGGGCCCGGCGGGTTGGTGATGCCGTTGAAATACTGGTTGTTATAGTCGGAAAAATATTCGCCGCCGGTGTCGGCCCGGCTGTCTCGCGTGAAGCGTACGCCTGTGGTCAAGGTCCACTTCGGTACGAAGGTCCAGTCGGACTGGGCAAATAAGGCCTTGGCTACCGAAGCGCGATCGGGTTGATGATAGAAGTTGGAATAGGGATAGCCGCCATTGAGGAAATCCTGGCCGAAGTCGATGCTGTTGCGTTCCGACATACCGAACGCGCCGATGACGGTACGCAGGTTGTCGTAGTTCTGCCGCAGCTGCAGCTCCTGCGTTGTTGACGCATACTTGGAAGCAAGCGTGTAAGTCTGATTGTCATACACCGGCCACGTGCCGCCCGGATTCGAAGGATTTGCCGTCACCTGAAACGGCAGCGGCTGATAACCGCTGTCCGAATCCTGCTGCGCATAGCGACGCTCCACGGCGCGCGAGATGTTGTATTCGATATCCGTGTGCTTGTCGACCGACCATGTCGTGTCGGAGCGGATCGTGCGAATCGACATGTTCGTGATGCCGGGCAAGTTGATGCTGGCACTGAATTGCGGATGCGCTGCCGTGCAGGCGAATGGCGTATTTTGCGCCTGCTCGCAATCCTTCAGCGCGATATCGCCTGCATCGCTATTCTGGAAATTCTCAAACGAGGCCAGTGTCTTGAGATCCGGCGTAATACGCCACAATGCCGTCAGGCGCCCTGCCCACTCGTCCTTGTTCATGTAGGCTTTGCTGGCGGAAACGTGGGTATCATGCCGTTGGTCGGTGGAAGGTACGCCCATGGAAGGGAAACCCAGCGCCGGCAAGTCGACCGTATACGTATCCTGAGTCTGGTTGATGTAGCTGTCGCGCTGCGACTTCATGCCGGTGAAACGCAAGGCCACGTTTTCGCCAACCGGGATATTCTGGATGATCGATTCCTGCAGGTGATTGTAGTTGCCGACTTCCTGTTCGTAGCTGCCGAACCAGCTGCCGATTTCCGGCTTGGCGGCGATAATATTGATGCTGCCGCCGGTGGAATTGCGACCGAACAATGTGCCCTGCGGGCCACGCAGCACTTCCACCTGTTCCAGATCGAACATGAGCGCCAGGGCGCCTTGCGGGCGAGGCGAATACAAGCCGTTGATATGAAGGCCCACCGCCGGATTGCCTACCTCGGTGAAGTCATTATTGGAGACACCGCGAATGGCGATCTGGACACCCGAACTGCCATCGGCTGCCGTACCGATTTGAAGGTTTGGAATTTCGCCGCTCAAGCCGCGCACATCCGTGATTCCATCACGAGTCAATTCCTCTTGCGTCACGGCTGTGACTGCGACCGGCGTTTTTAGCAACGATGTGGCATGCCGGGTCGCAGTGACAATCACTTCCTGCACCACATCGGGATTAGCCTGTTTTGCCGCCGCCGTTTTTTTGCCGCTTTCCCCAGCACCATTGTCCGACGCATTGTTCGATGCAGCACCTTCCGTCGCTTTGACGGCCTCCTGGGCCGATGCCGCCATGGCGAGCGATGCCAATGCACCGGCGACTGCAATACACATCAGTTTGCGTTGGTTAATCAAATTGAACAATTGTTTCTCCTCTGTTAATTGGCAGCGGCGCTATATGCGAATTTGCGCCGGATCTTGTAAATAAAAACTCATTGGAACCGGGAATGAATTCCGTGATCCGAAATTTGCGTCCGGACATATCGGATCGACTCCCTCGTCTTGCGTCGACATGCAAGGCTCCGAATTGTCGCCATACCAATGCACGGCAAAAAGTCTTGCGGCTTCCGGCCGCTGGAAATCTGCCATCGATGCGCAAGCGGCGATTCAGTTGCAGTCGACGAGCCGCGTTTCCTTCAGCGATAATGCAAAGTAGCACTTCAAAAAATGTAAATCAAAGTTCATTGGCGTCGTAGGCAAACCGCCCTAACTCATTGAATAAGCTGAATAATCAGGAAAATTGATGGCCCGTCGCCTTACATTCCTTTACCGAATGAAAGCGCCGCAGCATGCCTCCCTACGCACGGCCATGGTGTCCCGACGCCCGAGCCGTTTCGTGCGCTCATAATTTGTGGCATCTTCCTTACAATTCATTACTTCGCGAACGCAATATTTAATGCGGGTGCTCGGTAAATTGTTGTTTTTGGCGGCACTCACGAACCGATTCGTCACCCGTTTCGTCCCGAGGCAGGCGTCGCCATTCGAGCGCGATGTGCGCTTTGCGAATCCACCGGTGGCGCTCTGATGCGATGGAAAAAGATAGCTCGCCGCCCTCCGCGCCACGACCGGGCGTTCAATATCCCTACGCTGCGACTGCCCTTCCGGGACGACGAGACAGGGTCAACCTTACATAAGGCGACGAGTGGCAATGCAAAAAAATGTGGATAGAGGCAAGGCAATCGCTTGCAAAAATGCAGTGCCAACGGCACTGTCGGCAGATGATTTACGGTGCAAACCCTGGCCGGCAAATGGCTGCGGGAAACCGATGCCAGGTTCCCGCAATATTTATATTTGAACGAACAACGAAGCTCGAATGACCATTGTCATTTATAGCTCTGCAGCGCCAGCGTGTCCGAAATGATGCTGCCTTGAGCGGCCGGAGTCGAACCGCTGTAAGCGTAATCCGTCACCACTTGCAGCACGCGTGAATCGGTTGTCGATGCATTCAACCACGTTGTAACGTATTTGGTGATGGTTGTTCCACCTTGCGCATACACTGTCGTGTGTACAAATCGATAGGCATTGAATGTGCCGGCAGGTACCGCCACCATTTCGGCATCCATGAATTCGCCGATTTGGGAAACACTGACAGCGGGTGAACCGCCGCATGCGAGAGAATAGTCGAGTGTCCAACTCTGGCTTCCCGACAGCGGCGAAGGCACTTCCTCGCCATGCGGCGACGCGGTACAGCTGGTTGAGCTTCCCGAATAGGATGTGACGGTATAGCGAAGCGTCTGGCCGACATTGTTATAGTCGGAAACGGTTGGATAAAATGTCTGGTCGACGGTGCCGGACATTGTGACGGTCTTTGAAGCATCCGCCCACGAAGCGGTGAAACTGCCGTCGGCGTTGACTGCAGTAATCTTCTCGGTCAGTGTCCTGTTCAAGGTATTGTTCAAATTGTCGACGACCACGTCTGCATAGACAGATTGCCCACCGGCTTGCGGTGCAATGAAGTGATAAGCGGGATTCGGCGTGACCGGTGTGGTCGCCGTACTGCCACCACACCCCGCAAGTGCGCCAAGCAATAGGTACGAGGTGGCAGCAGCAGCCCTGGGTTTGGATAAAATCACTTCCTTCTCCTTCTTTCGCGTCATCGTAAATTCAAATTGACTGGGCAATTCCTTGCCGTACATGGAGCCGGTACGGATTTGCGGCCAGCAGGCATCCAATCGATAGTGACCTTGGAAATTCCCTTCGCCGGGGATCCGTTTCAGAACGAAACGGTTCGACATTCACGGTAGCATCGCGCAAAACGTAAATCAAATTCCGCCCCGGTTACGACAATGTCCGGCTAAGTGATTGATTGCAAAAGACATCCACCAATGACTGCACTTTCACGCCTTACAGTTATTAATCAAATGCGTGTACATTCGACGCGCGCCGCTCTGGCGCCATGTATTGTGAGAGCTTGCTCGTCGCTGCCTGCGCTAATACAACGCGCCTGAATTTTTACAATTCATTACCGATCTGTCAGGTTATTTAACGCATCGTGTCTTTGTCTTGCAGTGACAAAGGCGGTCTTGCCCTAGACATGCCTGTATGCGCCCAATTTGACGCTTGATACCACTTGCCTGTCGCCATCGCCGTATCCAAGGCATGCACTACGGCAATTAAGACCACATCTAGATCCAGATTAGTACCACTTGACATCCACTTTTCGCCAATCTATATTCGGACAGGATGCGGTGGTATTGGCCAGCGTTCCATGACGTATGCGCCGGGGCAGGCTGTTCAATTGCTGCGCCATCGATAGATTGCCGGAGGTGCCGGCACACTTGGAACGCATTACCCGTCTCCGGTTGCGGCCGGCACACTACGGCATTGGTCGGCCGACCTGTAGGGCGGCAAGGTTGCGGCGGTTATAATTTTCGTTTTATGTTCTATCGTTGGTCACCGTCATGACATGACGCGGAAAGGGCAGTGCATGAGTCAGGAGTTGAAGCAGAAGGTTGGCCAATTGTTCATGGTAGGCTTCGACGCACTTGTGGCGAACGATCATATCAAGCGTCTTATCAGGGAACAGCGTGTGGGCGGCGTGATTCTGTTTCGCCGCAATGTGCACACCCCGGATCAACTTTCGGCGCTGTGCAGCGAGCTGCAGGAAGTCAATGCCGAGGTTAGTGACGTACCGTTGTTGATCGCAATCGACCAGGAAGGCGGCATGGTCATGCGCATTGAGCAAGGCGTGACGCCAATACCTGCCGCCATGGCATTTCAGGCAGCGGGCTCGACACAAGACTGCGAGAAACTCAGCTTCGTCTGCGGCGACGAATTGCGCCAGATGGGTATCAACATGAATCTGGCACCCATTCTGGACGTCAACAATAACCGGTTCAATCCGGTCATTGGCGTGCGCGCTTTCGGCGAAGATGCCGACACCGTGGTCCGCTACGGCATGGCTGCAATGCGCGGCCTGCGCACTTCCGGCGTCATCGCCACCGCCAAGCATTTCCCCGGTCACGGCGACACGTCGACCGATACGCATTACGACATGGCATCCGTACCGCATGACAAGGCACGCCTGAAGGCCATTGAACTTGCCCCCTTCCAGGCCGCGATCAACGGCGGTGTCGATGCAATCATGACTGCGCATGTGATGTTCCCGGCCATTGAACCAGACCCAAGCGTTCCGGCTACGCTTTCCCGGGCCGTCCTGACCGACTTGCTGCGTGGCGAAATGGGATTTCAGGGCGCCGTCATTTCCGACTGCCTCGAAATGGCTGCCATCTCGAAAGGGATTGGTGTCGTCAAGGGCGCGATTGCGACACTTCAAGCGGGCACCGACATTGTCCTTATCTCACACACGGAGGAGCGTCAGCAAGCTGCCATTGAGGCTGTGGTTGATGCGGTTCTGCGTGGTGACATTGCAATGGAACGTATCGACGAAGCGCTGGCGCGCGTACAAAAGTTGAAGCGCAGCGCGGCGGTGACCGAATGGCGCGAACGCCCGCTCAAGCCTGTTGGATTGATGAAGCCGGAGGCGCTGGCGCTTGCCAGGTCGGTACAGAAGGCGGCACTGCGGGTTGACGGCGCGTTCCGGCAATTGGACAAACGGCTCCCGGTTTCCCTGATCACATTCGAAGTTCGCTCGCACACCGAAATCGACGAGGTGGCGCTGGCGCGTAACAAGGAAGCGCGCAGTTCCATGCTGCCCGGCTTGTTGGAAGCGGGATTCGACGTGCGCGAATTTGCTCTCTCGTCCGAAGCAATTGATGCGGAACTTGCGGAAGCGATCTCTTTTGTGGCCGGCGCACAGCAAATCGTCGTGCAAAGCTACAATGCCATGCTGGTTGAAGGCCAGCGCCGATTTATTGCGGCCATGCCTGCGGAAAAAATGTGGCTGGTTGCCGGACGCTTGCCTTACGATCTCGACCTCGCACCCGGAGCAAAAGGGCGCCTGGCCGGCTATGGCTGCCGTCCCCCTGCGTTGGAACCGGTGGTCGAAAAACTGGCAGGCGGTTGAGCCCAACCGTTACGGATGGGCGGCCACAAATCGTATCGTCGCGTCGATCACATCTTGCGGACGGTCGCGCTGCGGAATATGCCCGCAATCTGCCAGCTTCAGTAATTCGCTATGCGGCAAGGCCGCCTTGATGCGGTCGAGTTGCGCCATGGTTCCATACTCGTCGCCCTCGCCCTGCATGACAAGCAGCGGACAGCGTATCTGCGCCACCTGCGCCTCGATATTCCAGTCGCGAAACGCCGGCGCCAGCCAGGCATCGCTCCAGCCGTAAAATGGGGAGTCCGGCTCCGCGTGATAGCGCGCAAGATTGGCTTCCAGACCGCCAGTCCGGTATTTTTCCACCGTGAGCTTGATGCCGTCGAGGCTGATTTGTTCGACAAATACGTGAGGTGCAAGGACAATTGCGCCGCGCGTTGCGCGATGGGACGCAGCATGGAGCAAGGCAATCGACGCGCCGTCGCTATGGCCGAACAGCCAATATCCAGTTTGCCCCAAATCCAGCGCGTGCAGCAAGGCAGGCAATACGTCGTCGGCTTCGCGCTGCAAATAGTCAGGTTGCCATTTTTCACGGGCCGCCCGTGGTGTGGAGTTGCCGTAGCCGGGACGCGAGTAGACGAGGCCACGATATTGCCCTGCCTCGCATATGCGCTGCGGAAAGTCGCGCCACATGGAGACGGAGCCCAAACCTTCATGGATGAAAATGAGCAGGGGCGCGTCGGCCAGGGAGCAAGCAATCCGCTGATACTCCACAAGAACCACGCGATCGGGTAGCGCCAGTTCGACGAATTCAGGCAGCATAGGGAAATATTAATGCTTGGCCTTTTCCTTCGGCTCTTCTTCCTCTTCCTTCTTGTCTTCCGTAATCGACAGGCTGAAGCCGCCGCTCGCGCCACCGGCACCGGCCTCGCCGCGCGTGCTCTTCAACTTGATCTGCAGGCGCAATTCGTTGGCCGAATCGGCATTGCGAATCGCTTCCTCGTAACTGATCTGGCGCTGGTTGTAGAGGGTGAACAAGGCTTGGTCGAAGGTGCACATGCCAAGCTCGCGCGACTTGCCCATGATTTCCTTGATCGACTGAAACTGTCCTTTGAAGATCATTTCGGCAATCGTCGGCGTGTTCAACAGGATCTCGATAGCCGCCTTGCGCCCCTTGCCGTCCTCAGTGCGCACCAAGCGCTGGGAAATGATGGAGCGCAGGTTGGAGGAAAGGTCCATCAACAATTGGTTGCGCCGCTCTTCGGGGAAGAAATTGATGATGCGGTCGATCGTCTGGTTCGAATTATTGGCGTGCAGCGTGCCCAGACACAGGTGGCCGGTCTCGGCAAAGGCAATGGCGTGTTCCATGGTTTCGCTGTCGCGAATTTCACCGATCAGAATCACGTCCGGCGCCTGGCGCAAGGTGTTTTTCAGCGCATGGTGCCAGGAGTGCGTATCGACGCCGACTTCGCGGTGCGTGACCAGGCACCCCTTGTTCTTGTGGACATACTCAACCGGATCTTCGACGGTGATGATATGGCCGGCTGAATTGCTGTTACGGTAATCGATCATCGCAGCAAGCGTAGTCGACTTGCCTGAACCGGTGCCGCCGACGACCAGCACGAGGCCGCGCTTGGTCATGATCACTTCCTTGAGAATCTCGGGTAGCTCAAGTTTTTCGAAATTGGGGATTTCCGAGGCAATGGTGCGTATCACCATCCCGGCGTGCTGCTGCTGGACGAAAACGTTGACGCGAAAACGGCAGACATCCGGCAGCGAAATGGCGAAATTGCATTCCATCTCTGCATCGAATTCCTGACGCTGCTTGTCGTTCATCAGGCTGTAGGCCAGCTTGCGGGTGATTTCGCCGGTCAGCTTTTGCTGGCTCAACGGCTTCATGCCGCCGAGCGCCTTCATGCTGGGCGGGAAATCCGCAGAGATGAACAAATCCGAGCCACCGGCCTGATGCATCACCTTCAGGAGTTGGTGCATGTAGGTGCGCGCTTCTTCCGGTCCAAAGGTGGTCGACATACCTGCTTCTCCAAATGAGTTCGGCGCCGGGCGCGACGCCGAACTGTTGCCCAAAGTTGCAACGATTATGTCGTGTTTGAACTTCTTCGAGCAAGCATTTTAAAGCGAACGCTTTCCCAATTAATTACTTGACGGCATCTTCTTGAGCGGAAAAAGTTGCTGCTTGACAAACCCTTCCGGTACATAGTCGCCAAGCACGCCGTAGTCCTTGGGGAATTTCTCGTCCGTCTTCACTACCGTGCGAAACAGGTGGTCGAGAAAGGCGTAGTGCGCCGCATAATTGCGATCGAGCGCCTCACGATCGGATGAGTGATGCCAGTGATGGAAATCGGGTGTCACAATCAGGTAACGTAGCGGGCCCCACGGCAAGTGAACGTTTGCGTGATTGAACACTGCCTGGAAACCGACCACAATGATGTAGGCGTCCATAACGGACTTTTCAAAACCGAGCACGTAGAGCGGACCGAGCACACAGACGCGCGTAAAGACCAGCTCCAGCACATGCATGCGCGAACCGGCCAGCCAGTCCATCGTCTTGGCGCTATGGTGGATCGAATGGAACTTCCACAGGAAGGGAATCTCGTGATACGCGCGGTGGGTCCAATATTGCATGAGATCGGCAACCAGGATACACAGCAGCAATTGCGGCACGAAACTGATCTGGCGCACCATGTCTTGCAAGTCGCCGCGCACCATCCAGCCAAATACACGATGGATCAGGAAATTGACTGTCAGCAGAATCAGGCCCACCAGGAAGTGATTGACAATGAAATGGATTAGATCAGTTTGCCAATCCTTGCGAAAAACAGTCTGGCTCTTATACAAGGGAAACAGTTTCTCGAGCATGACGAAAATCAGCGTCGAACCGAGCAGATCGAGAATGAACCAGTCGAGGCCTATGTAAGGCGTGTGGTCGGGAAAATCGCCGACCGGCACGCGCGAGCCGCCGCAGGCAACGGCCACCAGCACGAAGCACAAGGCCGCAATGTTCAGATTACGCCGCTTGCTCAGAATGATATTGGCGAGCGAAATACCGCCAGCTGCGATGAGCGCGATAAAGAGGATCTTGCGCAAGACATCGACCGAATACTGATGCCGCAATTCAGGCGTGGTCAGGTATTCCGGGAAATGAAATGCCATCACGCCCAAAAAACACAGGAAACCCAATGTTAGCGCCAGCACGCCGCTGATCAGCCCGATACCGAATTCCAGTTCGCCGCTGTCTTTCAATAGTGTTGCCGTTTCCGTCACAACGTCTTCCACCAGCCTGACCGGTACGCGAGAAGTCTCGCGCGTGGTGTCCTTGTTTGCGTCATCGTCAGATTTATTCACAGGTTCTCCTCGAAATTCGTTGTACGCCTTCACCCAACGCGGTGACAGCTATTGCGCGGCCAAAGCCACATCACGCGGAATCGACACAAGCAACCCCGCCTCCGGCGAATAAGGTCGACCGATGATTCTCTCCGGCCGATCATCAAGCAAATAGAAAGCGGTGGATACCTTTTTGCCGTCCTGCGGTTGTGTCCAGTTTGCGTACACAGGCGAGGCGGCCAAACCGGCGTTATTCATCTTGAGCAAATCAAGACGCAGCATTCTTCCTACCTCACGGACCCCTTCGCGCAGATAGCCTATCAATAGCGCACCGTTATTGTCAGTCCACTGACTGCGCAAGTCGGCGGTATTGCCATCCTCCAGGCTCGGCGAGGAATAGCGCATTTCTGTGAAATAGATCGGCCTGGCAAAATCTTTTTTCCAGACGCGAACTGCGGTCGACAAATGTACGGACCTTTGTGCGCTATCGAAATAGCAGCTAGTGACCAAAGTCAAGATCTTGTCTTCGGGAATGCGGACCAGCAATCCCGCTTGTTCAAGATTTGCAGGTTCCATGACTTTTTCCACGGCCAGCTGTTTAAACGCCGCCTGCTGGAATACCGCATTAACCTCACTGGACAATTCCGCAGCAATGTCGATCTGAGAAAGTTCGCTCTCAAGCTTTTCGCGGAATTCGTGCACCCGCGTTTGCTCGCTTTGTGTAATGCCCTTGACAATGAGCATGCCGATAATGTTGCCGGCAGTCGCCGCCCCTGCACTGGTGCCGGGCGGCGCGGTGTTGCTCGTATAGTTCCCGCCAACGACATTTTTTTGCGGCAATAGGCTGAACGTCGATGTGTATTGCATCAGACGTAGTCCGGCATTCGGGTCCAGATTCTCGGCAAGGGCAACGCGACGCAGTATGCGGGTCTCCGCTCCCATCGTCGTCGCCGGCAAGAGACTGCAGACTACGCCAAGAACAAGCAATAATGGTTTGATCAACATAGTCATTCGTCAGAAACGCTGTTCGGTTAAAAAGGATCGCCCGCAAGCCACGCCCACATGGCCTGGCGCGAGCGGTTTTTAAAGAGAAAAGCCAAGCAGTGTGCAGCGCCTACTGTTGCAATGCGCACTGGCGCAGTTCGCAGCGTGCTTGCAAGATGCGTCCGTCACGGCATTGGACCCGATAGAACTCCGTCGGACCCTCCGGGCTGATGATCTCCGCGCCGCGATCACTCAAGCAGCTCTCGTCCTTGGCCAGTCGCTCGACGGACCAGGAAGACGTGCCAAGCTTGAAATCATCGTTCCGGGCTGGTGCCGGTCGCGCGACGGCTGTCGGCGGCAAGGCCGGTGCAGAAGCAGGTGCCGGCAAAGGTGCTTCCATCTTTGCAACTGGCTGGATTGTCTGTGGCGCCGGTGTCGGGCGATTGGGCGCAGCCGCGGCTGGTACGGGTGCCTGGGGTTGAGTCGCCTGCGGTTGAGCAGCAATCGGGGCAGCCTGCACGGAAGGGGCAAGTGGCGCGGCAGGTGCAGCCTCTTTTCTCACCTCCGCCCTGACAGGCGCCGAAGTAGTGACCGGGATGGTCATTTCATCGGCAGTCAAGGTGTCAGCGTTCGTCACGACAAAAAATGCATGCTCAAGACTGGCTACGCCATTGGTCGCATTCGTGACCACAGCCTGCGAGAGATTCGGATAATAGGGTTCTTCGTCCCATGGCGCCACGATGGGCATGGTGGTAAGAATCTTCTTGTCCCAAAGTATCCTGTTATTGCTCAAGTCAATCAGTTGCCCCTCAGTCGAAAACAACGCAACGGGCGCGCCCAGAGGGATGAAACCGTAGTACCCGCGCTGCGTGCCGATGCTTTGAACGCGCAGCAAGAGCAGCCGATCAATTCCCTCGCGCCGCATATCGCGATAATCCTTGGCTGCAAATGCATTGGAATCGCCGGCCTCCTTGAAATCGGCACGAGTCTTGTCGTCTCCAATCACACCCAGATTCCTGGTATTGAATCCACGGGCAGACAATTGCGCTGCGAAATTGGTAGCGGCTTCATCCACGCGTTCCACTTTGATTTCGGCCAGCCTCCTGTCGAGCGGCGAAGCCATCGAATTGTTGACCAGGACATCAAGAAGTCCTTGCCTGCCTTGCTTGTATGATTGCGGAGTGGGGACGGGCAACATGGCCACGCCTATGGGAACATTACGCTGTTGCCAAAAATTTGCAGGCAAATTGGTTGGCCTATATGCCGTACCGCATCCTGTGACAAATACAGTCGCCAACAACATCAAAAGCGACAATGCTAATTTCCGTATCATATTTCTCCCCGTATGTTTGGCCCGTCTCTATTTAATTTAGAACGCACTTCAAAATGAGCAGGGCTAGACGCCGCGACGATGCCATGTTCATTTTGAAACGCGCTCTTATTTGCAGGCTCGGCAATTATATCCTCTACATTGTTGCAAACCGTTATTCTTATAATAAAAGTCCGGTACTCACTCAAACTTGCTACGACGAAGGATTTTCCCGGATCGCAACGGGGTTGCGGGCTGGGTGGCGGGCTGTCGGGCCGACAACGCGCTTTCTACAGGTGCTCTGAACGGCAACTGACGGCAAGCCACATTCCTGGCTGTCAACTGGATTTGGCGATATTTCTAAGTGTGAAAAAGCACCTGGGAACGGCATGAAAATTCGCAAAAAGCGTCTAGTGGCGTGCGGCGTAGTAACACATTGGACACGCCAACCGGCTGCGCCACTGCGGCTAACAGGAAGCAGGCTTATGTGCTATATTGAACCAGGAATTCTGCCATTGCAGTGCTTGTATCGTCTGGCCCAATCATGTCAATTTCACCAATCTATAACAGTCCTCCCTCGTCTTATAACGCTACGCCTGTCACGACAAACACAGCTTCAAATGTTGCTGCGAGCGCAGATGCCGGTTTGGCCCAACAGGCGAGTGCTTTGTCGACCACCTCGGGGATTGTTGCAACACTGGGAAGCGCATCCGGAACAACAGCTCAGGTCTATGATGCTGCCGGCTTGTACAATTCGATTGCGCAAGCGGGAACCAGTACCAATACAAGCCCTGCAACGACCGGCGGCACTACGTCGGGTGCCGCAGCTGGTGCCTCCGGCAGTACGGCAGTTTCGTCACAACAATCGCTTGATTCCGCAATTCTGAGTAGCTTGCCCAGCGCCCCTGTCAATTCCGGCTTCTATAACGGCACGGGCGTCTTGCAATCGACCTCAACAGGCAATACCAATTTGACAGCCAACTGGGCCAGCGCCCTCCAAAGCAATCCCAACCTCTCCCGCATTGTGGCGGCAGATTCCTATGCCCAAGGCATCATCGGCACTTTGTCCGTGACGGCCTGAATTACGTTCTCAACGGTTCGTGCCGTGGTAGCGATAGGCGCCGACGGTGATGTTGTCGTGCCCGCCGGCGCTATTGGCCTGCCTGACCAGGAATTGACATACTTCAAAGGCGTCGGCGTCTTGCCCGGCTTCCCTCAACTTTTCCGCCATTGCCGCCGGATTGTCGAAGTAATTCCACAGACCATCGGTGCAAAGCAGAACCCAGGTGCCAGGGTCGAGTTTGACGGTACGAACGTGGATACGTATCGGGTCATTCAACATGCCCAGACATTGGGTGATCGAGTGGGAGCGCGGATCCGCCATGGCTTGTTGCAATGTCAGCTCACCCTCCTCCATGGCATCGGCCAGCCATGAGTCGTCGCGGGTAATGAGGCGCGCGTAGGCTGGATTGACGGTATAGGTCCGGCTGTCGCCGACCCATGCAATGGTCGCGACGCCGCCGCGCACCAAGGCCACGACGATGGTCGTCTCCGGCTCTTCCTTGTGCGAACTGGTATAGGGAATTTCCATCACTGCCGCATGGGCAATGGCGACCGCACGCTGCACCACTTCCGGGCCCGGCTGCTCGGCGCTTGCCCGAATCAATTCGTTGTAAGCTGCCGTGACCGCTGTGGCAGACGCGATATCCGCATTCTCGGAACTCGAAACGCCGTCGGCCACGACGATGACGACATTACCGTTGTCGCTGCGGCCTACCATGCCGTAGTCCTGGTTTTCGGCATGATGCCGGCCGATATCGCTGACCAGCGCAAGGTCAGGCGGTAAATCGATCTTCAAGGGCGCCGAGCGCATGGGTGTTGCCACGCGCGGGGTATCCGGCACGGCTTCGAAACTGGCGATCGGCAATCCGCAGGTATCGCAAAACCCGTCCTGATTCAGCAATCCAAGGCACTTCGGACATTGCATACTGTTTCCGTTACTTTCTGGCGCGACGACCGAGCGGACGCCTGAACAGGCATCGACAGGCACAAGGTCAGTTACGCGCGTGACTCAATTGAAAACTCTCGATGCCTTCGAACTTGCGCAGTTCCGCGGCCAGATCGGTCAACTTGGCCTCGTCGTGGCGTCCAAGAGCAGAGGCAACGAAATGCCACTCCGATTTGTTGCCGGTGCACTTGACCGCAATGCTGCCTTTGGCAATTTCATAGCCGCGCTCGAGAGCAAATTTGCACATGCCTGCTTCGTCGAGCATGAATGATTCATTGAACTGCAGTGTGACTGCGACGCTTTGGCGCGAAGGCAGCCACCCTTCGATGCGGGTCAGCAAGGTCATGCAGAATACCGCCAGCAGGGCCAGCACAATGGCGGCAAGATAAAAGCCGATGCCGATCATCACGCCGATGGCAGATGAAATCCAGATCGATGCGGCACTGGTCAATCCGCGCGTGGCAAACCCATCGTGCAGGATGATGCCTGCACCGAGAAATCCGATGCCTGTGACGATACCCTGAATCACGCGTGTTGGATCGGGGTTTGCCGGCAAGCCGGCATGCCCGCCGTACCAGAACGAGGAATAGCCGACCATTACTGTCAACGCCGTTGAGGCCATGCTGACCAGACCATAGGTCCGCATGCCGGCCGCGCGACCGCGATAAGAGCGTTCATAGCCGACCAGCAAACCGAGGGCCAGGGAGCCGAGCAGGTTCAAGATGATGACCAGGTTGGTCGATATTTGTGCGTCTGACCAATAAGCAAGCAGAGACGGGGTCGAAATAGGACTCATGAATTTGAAATGTTGAAGGTCGTCACAATGAAGGTTGCTCGGCTTGATTATGACGTGAATATGTCAGCAATGATATTTAACTTGCATCATAAAAACCCTCTCGACAGATAATCATTAATATTTAGGCAATTTTAACACTGTCACGGCACACGATGTTGGCGTTCAGACAAGCATTCGACTTGACAGCGAAACGACTCCCCGCGTATTGTCGGTCGGCTCGACGAATAGCCAAATGCCAACAAACGGAAAGTAATCTATGTCACAGCAAAATCGCCGCCATTTCCTGACCCGCACTGCCACCCTCGCCGCTGGCGCCGTTACGGGTTCGTTATTGACCACGTCGGCCTTTGCGCAGTCGGCCGCGCAGTCAGCTGAATTCAAACCTAAATTCGCCAATAATCTCCCGATCACGCACCCGCTCAACGTCAGGGCCAGGGAAGCTGCCGACGCCATCCGCAAGGAGACCAACGGCCGTGTCGATCTGCAGATTTTCCCCAGCAACCAATTGGGCTCCGACACCGACATGCTGTCGCAAGTGCGCTCGGGCGCCATCGATTTCATGACCATCTCGGGCCTGATCCTGTCGACGCTGGTGCCGTCAGCCTCGATCAACGGCATCGGTTTCGCCTTCAAGGATTATCAGCAGGTGTGGCCGGCCATGGACGGCGAGCTTGGTGCCTTCATACGTGCAGCCATCGAGAAGGTCAACCTGCATCCAATGGAAAAGATCTGGGACAACGGTTTTCGTCAGATTACCAGTTCGTCGCGCCCGATTGCCGGCCCGGCCGATCTGAAAGGCTTCAAGATCCGCGTGCCGGTCAGCCCGCTCTGGACCTCGCTGTTCAAGGCCTTCGGCGCCGCACCGGCCAGCATCAATTTCAGCGAAGTGTATTCGGCGCTGCAAACACACTTGGTAGAAGGCGAGGAAAATCCGCTCGCGGTCATTCAGACGGCGAAGCTGTACGAAGTGCAGAAATACTGTTCGCTGACCAACCACATGTGGGACGGCTTCTGGTTCCTCGCCAGCGGCAAGACCTGGACCCGCCTGCCGGCCGATGTACAAGCGGTGATTACAAAACACATCAATGCCGCCGCGGTCAATGAACGCGACGATATCCGCCGCCTGAACAATACCCTCGAAGTCGAATTGAAAACCAAGGGACTGGTGTTCAACGACATCAATCCGGAAGCTTTCCGCAACGCGCTGCAAAAATCGGGCTTTTATGCCGAGTGGAAGGGGCGCTATGGCGCCGATGCATGGAAATTGCTGGAGAAGTACACCGGCAAGCTGGGCTAACTCACCATGAGCGTAGTGGCATGGCGTTACCCGGCGCTGGGTTTGCTCGACCGTATATTGGGATGGATAGGTGAAGGTTCGGCGGCCCTGCTGGTCGCCGCCGAAATCCTGATCCTGCTGTCAGGCATCGTCGCACGCTATGTGTTTGATGCGCCGCTGGTCTGGTCCGACGAGCTTGCATCGATTCTATTCCTGTGGCTGGCCATGCTGGGCGCCGCTGTGGCGCTGCGCCGCGGCGAGCACATGTGTCTCAACACATTGGTCAAGTTGATGCCACCGTCGACACGCCAATACGTCGTGCTTGGTGCGGAACTGATCGTCGCTGCCTTCCTGCTGGAAATCCTGCCAGCAGCGCATTCCTATTTCCAGGATCAGGCAGTGATTACGACCCCGGCGCTGGAGATTGCCGATAGCTGGCGCGTAGCGGCCATCGTCACAGGCAGCGCCATGATGCTGATCACGGTCGTGCTGCGCCTGATCGACCGGGTACCGCTGCGGCAGCTGGCGCCCGCGTTGATCTTGGTTGCACTGGTCTGCGCCGGCCTGTGGTTTGCCCGCCCATTCTTTCTCAATCTCGGCAACGTGAATCTGCTGATATTCTTCGTCGGCCTGGTTGCCTTGTGTGTTGCCTGTGGCGTGCCCATCGCGTTCTCATTCGGCGTTGCGACCTTGTCTTACCTCCTGCTGACCGGCGACACGCCATCGACCATCGTCGTCAGCCGCATGGACGAGGGCATGTCGGCACTGATCCTGCTGGCCGTTCCGCTGTTCGTGTTTCTCGGCCTGCTCATCGAATGCACGGGGCTGGCGCGCGCCATGGTCGATTTTCTCGCCGCCTTGCTCGGCCATGTGCGCGGCGGTTTGGCCTACGTGCTGATCGGCGCGATGTATCTTGTATCCGGCATATCCGGCTCCAAGGCCGCCGACATGGCGGCGGTGGCGCCCGCCCTGTTCCCTGAAATGAAGCGGCGCGGCACGCCGGACGGGCGACTGATTGCGCTGCTTTCGGCATCGGGTGCGATGTCGGAGACGATACCGCCGAGCCTGGTCCTGATCACCATAGGATCGGTCACCGGCGTGTCAATCTCCGCGTTGTTTGCCGGCGGCCTCTTGCCCGCTCTGATTGGCGCACTGGCGTTGGCGGTTGTAGTCTTTTTTCACAGCCGAGGTGAAGACGTCTCGGGCGTTGAGCGCGCCTCGGCAAAGCGCATTGCCAAGCTATTCCTGCTCGCCTTGCCGGCTCTGACGCTGCCGTTCGTGATTCGTACCGTCGTGGTGCAGGGCGTAGCGACCGCCACAGAAGTCTCCACCATCGGCATTGCCTACACGGCCCTGGCAGGGCTGCTGATCTATCGCCGTTTTCCCTGGCGCCGCTTCTACCCGATGCTGGTGGAGACGGCGTCTTTGTCGGGTGCCATTCTGCTGATCATCGGCTGCGCCACCGCCATGGCCTGGGCCTTGACACAGTCCGGCTTTTCCACGCAACTTGCCGAAGCCATGGCCGCCATGCCGGGGGGCAAAACCGGTTTCATTGCCGTTTCCTTGCTGGCCTTTGTCGTGCTTGGCAGCGTGCTCGAAGGCATACCGGCCATCGTGCTGTTCGGGCCCCTGCTGTTTCCGTTGGCGCGCGCTGCCGGCGTCAACGAAGTGCACTACGCCATGACGGTAGTGTTTGCCATGGGGCTCGGTTTGTTCGCGCCCCCGCTAGGCGTGGGGTTTTATGCCGCCTGCGCCATTGGCAAGGTCGAGCCCGACAAGGCCATGCGTGCGGTCTGGCCGTATCTTGCCGCATTGTTTGTCGCGCTGTTGCTGATCGCCTTCATCCCCGCCATTTCGACGGCGTTCCTATAGCCGCTTGCCGGGATTTGGCGACGCAGGTACACTCAATGCGCCGCGGTCGCGAGGCCGGAGAGCGGGAGATGCCGCAAGCAGGCTCCCATACTAAAAACGAGTTACCAACCCTACGAGACCTACCGATGACCAAAGCCGTCCCCCGCGCGGGCCTGATGCTGGCCGTGTTGAGCGCTTGTCAGCTACTATCGAGCCCTGTGAACGCCCAACATATTACCTATCCGCAAACCACCAAAACCGACCACGTCGATACTTATTTCGGTACGCAAGTGGCCGACCCGTACCGCTGGCTGGAAGACGACAATTCCGCCGAGACCCGTGCCTGGGTCACCGCGCAAAACAAGGTGACCTTCGACTATCTGAATGCCATTCCCTATCGCGGCAAGGTGCTCGAACGGATCAAGATCCTGGCCAATTACGCACGTTACAGCGCACCGTTCAAAAAGAACGACGATGTGTTCTTTTACAAGAACGACGGCTTGCAAAACCAGTC
>DATBQE010000058.1:0-8062 GCA_036561005.1 Burkholderiaceae bacterium
CTCGGTAAATAATCAGCAACCAAGGGTGGTTTTGCGGTTTGTGCAGGCTAGGGCCTGTTGCTGGTAAAATGCGCCGACACAACACGTTGCGATTCGATGACCTGCATAGCCGAATCGCGGCATATTATATTTTTGGACATAATTCATGACTATCCTGAGTTTTTACGAGAAACCCATCCTTCTTGACCGCAATACCCATCGCAAGATGCGCTTGAAGACCACGCCGACCGGCTTGAAATTTGCCGCCAAGAGCGTTGCCCTTCCGGTAGCGCCGGCTGAGTTTCCCCATGCCGCGCTCGAATTTCCTATCGTGTTCGCGATCAATGACCAGGGCACCAGTACGCCGATCGGCCTGTTCGGCGTGCGCGAAAATGAAAATCTCTTCATCGACGAAAATGGTGTATGGCAAGGGTTTTACATTCCTGCCTTCGTACGCCGCTACCCATTTGTGCTCAACGTCGACCCGGCCAGCAACGCGCCGTATGTGCTCATCGACGAAGCATTTGACGGCATCAGTGACACCGAAGGCGAGCGCCTGTTTGAGGATGACGGAAAAGAAACAGCGTTCATGACGTCAACACTGTCATTCCTGAGCGATTTCATGGCGCAAAGCGAGTATGCAGGGCAATTCGTCGAGACCTTGAAGAAACACGATTTGCTGGTTCCACAACAAGTCGTATTCACACGCAGCGAAGACGAGTCCTACACGCTCGACGGCTTCCATATTGTCGATGAGAAACGCCTGCTGGCATTGAGCGATGAAGTGACACTGCAATTGGCGCGCAGCGGCGACCTGGCACGCATCCATACGCATCTGCTCTCGCTCAACAATATTCACCGCGTTGTGCAGCGGCTGTCGGGCAAGCCGCCACGGCCGCACAAGACGGGCGCGTAAGCGACGCTGCGGGAATGGCGATCACGGCGGTGCCATCCTTGGTCGCCGGACTCGCCATGATCGCCATGATCGCCACAATAGCCCCAGTTTTTCGAACCGAGTGTGCCGGTAGCATCGAATGAGCCAGTCCAGTATTGATGCACTGAATTCCAGCATTCGCGCCTTGCGCGAGCAGCAGATTCCCATTGACGCTTTTTGTACCACTTGGCGTGGGCAGGCAGCTTTGCTGGCTGCCCTACCGCCGCGCTACGCTGAGGTGATGGAAGACCTGCTCGGCCGGCTTGAGACGGGCAACCAATTTTCCGAAGAGAGTTGCTCCTACAGCCAGGACGACCTGTTGGCGGCGCTCGGCGACTGGCTCGACAAAGCCGCGGCCAAACTTGCTGCGGTCTGAGCACTTAGGCGCTCATTAACACCTGGAACGAACCCCTACCATGTCAGCAGCCAAAATCCAGCAGTTGAGTTTCGAACTGCAAGGTGAATATGTCGAATTGAATCAGCTATTGAAACTGGTTGGCTTGTGCGACAGCGGTGGCGCCGGCAAAATGCTGGTCGCCGAAGGCAACGTGTCGGTGGACGGCCAGATCGAGTTGCGAAAAACGTGCAAGATTCGATCGGGCCAGGTTGTCAAAATCGGCGACGTGCGGATTTCGGTCGCGTGATTGACGAAAGCAAGTCAATCTGAAGAAATGAATAGTATTTTTAATTTATTCAATTCAAAATTTCGTTTAATTTGCGTTAATCTAATAAAATTCCGAAATCGGCCACTTTCTGGCGCTTCACGCGATTTTCACTTCTTCCAGAACCGTTGCAGGAAATAGTCGACCGACAAGCGTCCGGGTCCGTACGCCACCAGTACCAGCAACATCGCACCCCAGCAAAAGTGATCTTTCAATCCGGCCGGGCATTCGAAGCCAAATAGTGCCGGGTAGGAAATCACGGCCATCGCATTCACGAAGAACAGACCAAAGGCCGCAGGGCGGCTGATGAAGCCCAGTACGAGCAAAAGCGGAAACGTCAGTTCGCCTGCTGCACCCATGTACGCAGCGAGATCGGGCGGCAGCACGGGCACATGGTATTCATCGTGAAATAGGGCAAGCGTCGCACTCCAGTCGCTGATCTTGACCAGGCCGGCTTTGAAGAAATCGAGTGCGACATAGCAGCGTATCGCCAGGCTTAGCAATGAGCCGAACCAGATCGTGATCGCCTGATCATAACGGGACAGCTCTTGATGAAGCTTGAGTAATTTTTCCATTTTGTTCTCTTGTTTAATTTGTCGCTGTGGCAGGCATTGTCAAAGCAATTGCCGTAAATAACGCATTTTGCAGCCATTGCTGGAGGTTGGTCGAAAAGTCAAATTCGGGGTCAATGTCGAGGGCAGCGTCGAGTGCGTCACCAAGCGATTCGCCCTTTTGCAGTTTGATCAGCAGCGCAATTGCAGCAGGCGATGTCGGCAGCAGCTCAGGCTTCCAGTGCGGACGTGCGATGATGGCTTGGCTTGGGCGCACAATGTCCGCCGGAAAGCCGCCATTGCTTCCCGGCTGGTGTGCCTGCCAAATTGAGACAATGTCCCACGGCGATTCGATCAGACTACAGAGCGGATTGAGCGACAAATGTGCGCCATCAGCCTGTTCCGATCCCAGCAAGGCCAGGTCCGCCGCCGAAATCGCGGCAGAATTTTTTGCGTAGTACGCCTGATGCAATGCCCATTCCAGGCGCGCCATGTCCGGGAAATAGGGATATTCTGCGACGTGCTCGAAGCCGGCGAGAAACTCGGCGAAATGCGCTCCGAAACGGTTGAGGTCACCATCTTGCGAGGGATATTGCTTGCCGTAGGCTCGTGCCAATGCGGCAAAGAATTCTTCGCCGACAAGCGAGTGCAATACCGGATAAGCTGCGGCCAATGTTTTGGCCCACGTGCCTGTCAAGTTGCCGCGGTACAGAGCGAAGCGTTGTTGCACGCTCTGCGGATCACCTTTGAATAGAGGCAAAGTTTGATCTTCCACGTTGCCATCGAATAGTGCCGCTGCAAAGCCGCTTTGCAGAGTACCCAGCGCATCAGAGTGTCGCGTTGGCGGCACGTTCCGGGCGATATCTCGTGCATAGTCTGCCTCGCCAAGCAACACGTCGAGCGGCGGCAAGTCGGTATCCCATTCGATCAGGGTTGATACTGCACCAAAGCGCTGCAGCGCAGCGCGGTACAGTTCCCAGACAACAGGCGCGACGCGCGCACCGTGATGGTCGATGACGGCATCATCTGTTACCAGGTGGCCGGCGAGGTGAATTTCACCGACAAGGTGAATGGGTATGGCTTGCATTGCCGCCATGGCGTCTTCACCATGATTACATTGGTTGACATAGAGGTTGTTGACGTCGAGCAGGATGCCGCATCCTGTCCGCGCGGCCAGCTCAGCCAGGAATTGCGCCTCGCTCATGGTATCGACACGATAGCGCAGGTAAGTCGATACATTTTCCAAAAGGATGCGACGGCCGAGGACTTCCTGGACCCGTTCAACACGATCACTAACCATGCGCAAGGCATGCGGCGTGAGCGGCATGGGCAACAAGTCGTTCAGGTTGCGTTCGTTGGCGGCACCCCAGCTAAGATGCTCGGACACGATTGCCGGCTCGGCAAATTCAACCAGTTCCCGCAGGCGTTTCAAATGCTCATCAGAGAACCCTTGTGCCGAACCGATGCCCAAACCGACGCCATGCAGACTGATCGGATAATCATTGCGTAACTGATCGAGCACGTGGAAATCCCAGCCACCCCGATGCATGTAGTTTTCGCTATGCACTTCGAGCCAATCAACCTTTGGCCTGTCTTCAAGGAAGGCGCGATAGTGTGGCGCACGCAAGCCGACGCCGACGCCGAGCCGAGCAAATTCATGCGTTGCTTGGCGCGTAATAATCGGCATGGGATGTTCCTGGCTGAGCGAGGCGGATTATTTGGAGGCCGTCATGGCACCGCCAACCTTTTGGCATGTGCCTTTGACGACATATTTCCATTCGTTCTTGTCGTTGTCGGCCTTGCTTTGACCAGCGCAGGAATGGACGCCATTCACGGAGGCGCAATCGTTTTGTCCGGCCTTGGCGATGCCAAAGCATTTTTCTTTGGCTGCATCCGCAGCTTGTGCATTACCGATGCCGGCGATGCATGCAGTAACAAGGGCAGTGGCCAACAGTGCTTGACGTTTGTTCATGGTAAATCTCCTGGGTAGCGTTGCGTTTGAATGGGTAACCACATCATGTTGCGGTTACCCAGTAGTCGCAGGAGCTCCGCGAAACTTACACGTCAGGAAGAGACTTTTAATCTTCCCGTGGATTTACTTTGCACCCTTGGGCATTGCGGTCGTTCCGCCGGTCTTTTCGCAGGTGCCCTTTGCAACGTATTTCCACTCTGTGGCATCCATATCTTTTTTGGCTTGGCCGGCACAGGAGTGCGTGCCCATGACGCTGGCACAGTCGTTTTGTCCTGCCTTCGCGATACCGAAGCACTTCTCTTTTGGCGCATCGGCGGCCTGGGCGACCCCCATTCCGGTCATGCATACGGTGGCGAGGGCAGATGCGAGCAAAGCATGGCGTTTGTTCATGGCATTTCCTTTGTTCAAAAGTGATAGATTGAGCCTATCCAAAGAGCGCCATTCCAAGCGCTTCATATCTGTCGCAACGGCTGCCTCCGAATGGCTGAATGCATGCTATCGCATTTTGCGAAAAATTACGAACGACATGCTTTGATTGGAAATGAATGTGGTTTTGCTCCCACATTCATTTCCACTGCAAACATCAAGACATGTGCTGGCCGCCGTTAATGGCGATATTGGCGCCCGTGACAAAGGCCGCCTCGTCGGACGACAGGTAGGCAACCAGGCCGGCGACTTCTTCAGGCTTGCCCAGGCGCGCCATCGGAATCTGCGGAATGATCTTGCTGTCGAGAACTTCCTGAGGAATTGCCATCACCATCTTGGTTCCAATGTATCCAGGAGAGATCGTGTTGACGGTGACACCCTTGCGGGCAACTTCCAGAGCCAACGCCTTGGTGAAGCCATGCATGCCTGCCTTGGCTGCCGAATAGTTGGTCTGGCCGAATGCACCCTTCTGCCCATTGACCGACGAGATATTGATGATACGTCCCCAACCGCGCTCAACCATGCCGTCGCAGATCGGCTTGGTCATGTTGAACACGGAGTCCAGATTGGTGGCCATCACGGCATCCCAATTGGTCTTGTCCATCTTTTTGAAGGTCATGTCGCGCGTGATGCCGGCATTGTTGACCAAGACATCAACGACCCCGACTTCTTTTTCCACCTGTTCGACGCACGCTTTGGCCGAATCATAGTCGGCCACGTCGCATGGATAGGCGTGAAAGTTGAAGCCAGCTTCCTTCATTTCCGCCAACCATGCTTTCGCCTTGGTGTTGCCCGGCGAATACGTCGTCACAACCTGATAGCCGAGGGCTGCCAACTTGATGCATACCGCCTCGCCCAAACCACCCATGCCGCCAGTAACTAGTGCAACTCTTGCCATTTTTTTGTCCTCGTTATTCGATGATGAATATAGTCGACTATTCGTCGTATATCAGTCGCGCTCAACAGCGAGTGCCACTCCCATGCCGCCGCCGATGCACAAACTTGCCAACCCGCGCTTCGCGTCGCGGCGTTCCATTTCGTGCAGCAAGGTGACGAGTATGCGGCAACCGGATGCGCCGATTGGGTGGCCCAAAGCGATGGCGCCGCCGTTGACGTTGATCTTGCTGGTATCCCAGCCCATTTCCTTGTTGACGGCAATCGCTTGAGCAGCAAAGGCTTCATTGATTTCCAGCAGATCCAGATCGGCAGGCGTCCATCCCGCCTTCTTCAAGCACAATTGCGAGGCAGGAACCGGGCCCATGCCCATGATGCTCGGGTCGACGCCGGCTGAAGAGTATGCCTTGATGCGCGCCAATGGTTTGAGCCCAAGGTGGCGCGCCATGCTGGCCGACATCATGACAACTGCGGCCGCACCGTCGTTGATGCCGGATGCATTGCCTGCTGTGACCGTGCCGTCTTTGGAAAACGCCGGGCGCAATGAAGACAATCCTTCGACCGTGGTGCCGGCCTTGATGTATTCGTCGGCGTCAAAAGTAATGCTGCCCTTTTTCTGCGGAATTTCGATCGGCAGAATTTCATCCTTGAACTTGCCGGCCTTCTGGGCTGCTTCAGCCTTGTTTTGCGAAGCTGCGGCAAACTCATCCTGCTCCTGGCGCGAAATACCGAATTTCTTGGCGACGTTTTCTGCCGTGGTTCCCATATGGTATTGGTTGTAAACGTCCCACAGGCCGTCGACGATCATGGTATCGACCAGCTTGGCATCGCCCATGCGGAAGCCGTCACGCGAATTGTTCAGCACGTGCGGCGAAGCGCTCATGTTTTCCTGCCCACCGGCGATCACGATGTCTGCGTCGCCGCACTTGATTGCCTGTGCAGCCAGATGCGTCGCTTTCAGGCCGCTGCCACATACCTTGCCGATCGTCATGGCCGGAACCATATCGGGCAAACCGGAGCGGATGCCCGCCTGGCGAGCAGGGTTCTGGCCCACGCCGGCGGTCAGTACCTGGCCCAGGATCACTTCGCTGATTGATTCGGGCTTGATACCGGTCTTGGCCAGCAATCCCTTGATGATGTGGGCACCGAGATCGGACGCAGGGATTTTTGCCAGCGACCCGCCGAACTTACCGACTGCAGTGCGCAGTGCACCGACAATGACGACTTCTTCCATCATGCTTCTCCGTTTTTAAAACAACGATATCGACTGCCGTGGCGAACAACTTTGATGTGGTTCCGACAGATCACAAGAGCAGAAAGGCATGACAAATCTGCCAAGCCTGTCTATTTGCTAACTACCAATATAATAGCTGGAAAATGTGACATGATTCTGATGCATATCAAGATCAAAACAAAATCTTGTTTATGTAGGTTACTTCATCAGCCTGAATTGGAAAGGCATTTCAGCATTGGCATCGCCGACAAGCGGGCGATGTCTTAAGCTATGCGTGTGCACGGGGATTTTGCACTTCGGGGAATGAAACTGGAAGAAATGAAAAAGGGACTTGCAGATGCAAGTCCCTTTTTTTATTTGGTGCTGATGAGACGAATCGAACGTCCGACCTACTGATTACGAATCAGTTGCTCTACCGACTGAGCTACATCAGCATAGGTGCATATTCTAGCAAGGAAAATGGGCATGTCGCCACAAATCGCTCCCGAGAAATGTCTTCCTACAAAAGCAAAACCCCCGCTAACGAAAGTTAGCGGGGGTCTGCGGAATAAAAGCCTGACGATAACCTACTTTCACACTGGTTGCAGCACTATCATCGGCGCGAAATCGTTTCACGGTCCTGTTCGGGATGGGAAGGGGTGGTACCAATTCGCTATGGTCATCAGGCATGACTTGTATGTTGTTTGCTTTGAGGGCAAACAACGAATTTGGAAGAAGTATTGAATTAGATTTGTTGGCAGTGATTGCACAAGGCAAACACAAATACGTTACTTGTCAGAATATATAACGTTAGCAATGGTGCCTGGCTAATGTTATAGGGACAAGCCTTACGGGCAATTAGTATCAGTTAGCTTAACGCATTACTGCGCTTCCACACCTGACCTATCAACGTCCTGGTCTCGAACGACCCTTCAAGGAGCTTAAAGCTCCGGGAAATCTCATCTCAAGGCAAGTTTCCCGCTTAGATGCTTTCAGCGGTTATCTCTTCCGAACATAGCTACCCGGCAATGCCACTGGCGTGACAACCGGTACACCAGAGGTTCGTCCACTCCGGTCCTCTCGTACTAGGAGCAGCTCCTCTCAAATATCCTACGCCCGCGGTAGATAGGAACCGAACTGTCTCACGACGTTCTAAACCCAGCTCGCGTACCACTTTAAATGGCGAACAGCCATACCCTTGGGACCAGCTTCAGCCCCAGGATGTGATGAGCCGACATCGAGGTGCCAAACACCGCCGTCGATATGAACTCTTGGGCGGTATCAGCCTGTTATCCCCGGCGTACCTTTTATCCGTTGAGCGATGGCCCTTCCATACAGAACCACCGGATCACTAGGTCCTACTTTCGTACCTGCTCGACTTGTCAGTCTCGCAGTCAAGCTCGCTTGTGCCCTTGCACGTCCAGCGCGATG
>DATBQE010000059.1:0-14155 GCA_036561005.1 Burkholderiaceae bacterium
GCTTTCCTATTTGCAGGGCCTGAGCGGGCATGGCATCGTCGGTGGGCTCGAGCGGGATCATAATGCCACGTTAGAAAATCAGATCATTGCTGACGAAGGTGGTGCAACGCTGGGTTACTTTGGCGGCGATTTCGGTTTCGGGTCGGCCGCGAGCCCCGCAAGCCGCGCCGCCTTGATGCAGCAATTGATCCAGCAATCGAAGCTCGGCGTGTTGGTGCACCTGATTTATCATGCCTGCACGCCAACCCAGGCTGTGACTAATACGGACGAACAGAATTGCTACTGGGGATCCGGCGGCGGTGTTTCGCCATCGTCCCTGAGCGATGCACAGTGGAGCGACTTGATCACCAGCGGCGGACATTTGAACACGATCTGGAAGCAAAGGCTCGACATCATCGCACCTTACTTCAAGACCTTGCAGGATGCCGGCGTGCAAGTGATCTTCCGGCCCTTTCACGAGTTGAACCAGGGCGCATTCTGGTGGGGCGGCAGGCCAGGCGCCCAAGGTTCGGCGGCCCTATTCCAATTGACCGAGGACTACATCAAACAGAAATACGGTTACACCAACATCATATGGGAATGGGATATTCAGGACCTGACCGCGCCATCGACCTACGCCAGTTACGCCCCTGCAGCCAGCTATTATCAGATCGCGGCGCTCGACATGTATAACAGCGCCAGTAACTCTGGCTATACACAGGCCAACTACAATGCACTACTGGCTATTGCCAACGGCAAGCCCATCGCAATCGGCGAGTCCTTCGTTGTGCCCTCGGCATCCACACTTGCGGCGCAACCAAAATGGGTTTATTTCGAAGGTTGGCCCGACAGCGAGTTCACAAGCTATAACAGTAGCGCGCAAATCCAGACCTTCTACAAGGCGGCAATTCAGCCAAAACCGGGGTTTTGATGCCGTGATCCGGCGATGATCCGCTACGATGCGCCTCAATGAGAATGATGTCAGGCGCAGCGCTTGCAAGGCAAATGTGCAGCGAATGGGGGGAGCCCCACTCGCTGCTTTCCGCTTTGGGCGCGGCATTCAAGGGAAAATGCTTGATTTTTCCGGGGAGTGATACATGGGAGTGGACAAACAATTGCTTTTTGGAAATTTAAAGTGTTGTAAAAATATTTTTCGCAAATTTTGCGAACAGTCCTTGCGCAAAGCACTGTTTTTTTATACAGTACATCCCGTGACGGCAAATTTGATGCCGTAGCCCTACCAGATTGAGCACCGAGCCCATCCTAAAGAAAGAACGCCATGGACGATAAGAAGACAGCAGCAAATCCCGATAAAAGCAAAGCGCTGGCCGCCGCGCTGGCCCAGATTGAAAAGCAATTCGGCAAGGGTTCCGTCATGCGCATGGAAGACGGTGCCGTGGCCGAAGAAGTCCAGGTTGTCTCCACCGGTTCACTCGGGCTCGACATCGCGCTGGGCGTCGGCGGTCTGCCGCGCGGCCGCGTGGTGGAAATCTATGGTCCGGAATCGTCCGGCAAAACCACGCTGACATTGCAAACCATCGCAGAAATGCAACGCTTGGGCGGCACTTGCGCGTTCATCGACGCGGAACATGCTCTCGATGTCGGCTATGCGCAGAAGCTGGGCATCAATTTGTCTGAATTGCTGATTTCCCAGCCCGATACCGGTGAGCAGGCGCTGGAAATTTGCGATGCGCTGGTTCGCTCCGGTGCGGTTGATTTGATCGTGGTCGACTCGGTGGCCGCACTGACGCCACGTGCCGAAATCGAAGGGGAGATGGGTGATTCTCTGCCAGGCCTGCAAGCGCGCCTGATGTCGCAAGCCCTGCGTAAATTGACCGGCTCCATCAACCGCACCAACACACTGGTCATCTTCATCAATCAGATCCGCATGAAGATCGGCGTCATGTTCGGTAATCCCGAAACGACTACCGGCGGCAATGCCTTGAAGTTCTATGCTTCGGTTCGCCTGGACATTCGCCGCACCGGCTCGATCAAGTCGGGCGAGGAAGTGATCGGCAACGAGACCAAAGTCAAGGTCGTCAAGAACAAAATCGCGCCGCCGTTCAAGGAAGCGCATTTCGACATTCTTTATGGCGAAGGCACATCGCGCGAAGGCGAAATCCTCGACCTCGGCTCGGACGCCAAGGTAGTCGAAAAATCGGGTGCCTGGTATAGCTACAATGGTGAACGTATCGGCCAAGGCAAGGACAATGCGCGTAATTACCTGAAAGAACACCCCGAACTGGCCTACGAGATTGAAAACAAGGTGCGCGCATCACTCGGCGTGCCGCTGTTACCGCCGAAGCAGTCGAAAGTTGAGTCGATCAATAAAAAGGCCGGCAAGGATCAAAACAAGGAAGCCGCTTAAAGCAGCGCTTTGCTTGTCGCGCAATGTCATTGAACACGTGATGGGCCGAAACCCGCGCCGCTTGGGAGATCATGGCTAAACCCCAAATGAGCCTGAAGGCGCGGGCGCTTCGGTATTTGTCGATGCGCGAGCATAGCCGTCCTGAACTGGGGCGCAAGCTGGCGCGCCATGCGCAAGAGGGTGATGACGTCAATCTCCTGCTCGATCAATTGGAGGCGGCCAAATTCCTATCACAGGAGCGTTTTGCCGAATCGCTGCTGCGGCGACGCTCGGCACGCTTCGGCAACAGCCGCATCATGCTTGAATTGCAAAGCCACGGGATCGATGCGCGCGCCCTGACTGAAGACCAGACTGAATCGATGCAGGATGAGGGGCAGCGTGCCTGCGTTGCCCTCGCACGGAAATACGACAAACCGCCGGCGGATGCCGTCGAGCGTGCGAAGTACATGCGTTTTTTGCAGCAGCGTGGCTTTTCGCATCGGGCGATACAAGCCGCCTTGAAAAGTCTGGAAGTCGGCGAGGAATTCTGATTTTCGAGCCGCGACCTTCATATCTTCCTGAATACTGCGGAAATGCGCCACATTCCATCGCATTTCGGACAATTCCGACATAATCCGGGCATTCTCCGACCAAGCTCATCATTGGCAGTATATTGCTTCCCGAGCTTGCGTTAGCTGGTATTACCTCACCTGTGCTACACTTTTACGGTTTTTTGCAGCGCCGCATAAGCGGCTGTTGTCGTAGAAGCTGCGGCAACAACACGCAAATGCGGCTTACAAGCCTTCAATGGCATTGGCCCACTATGCCCCTGTCCCAACCGACATCAGCGCGCATGCTCAAGCATCAGCGTGCCATACAAATCGACGCCTACGTGCGCGAAGATGGACTGTGGGATATCGAAGCCCAAATTTCCGACGTCAAGACGCGCGATGCCCATCTGGCATCGGGTTTGCGCCCTGCCGGCGCCCCGTTGCACAAATTGTTGTTGCGCCTGACTATCGATACGCATTTCAACGTGATTGCCGCTGATGCGGCTTCAGACGCGGTGCCTTATCCAGGCTATTGCGATACGATAGCACCGGCCTACGCGAAGTTGACGGGATTGAATCTGATGCGCGGATTTCGCAGGGATATGCGGAACGTGCTCGGCGGTGTACTCGGATGCACGCACATCACGGAATTGGCACAACTCCTGCCGACAGTTGCAATTCAGGCATTCGCCGGCGAAGTTTTCGATCCTCACGAGGAACCCGAAGAAGGCAGACCCGGCAATTCCGCCGCAAACAAACCATTTCAACTCGACAATTGCCATGCCCTGCGTAGCGACGGCCTGGCAGTAGCGAAGTATTATCCGCGCTGGGCGGTAAGGCAAACGGTAAAATCGGAACCCAGCTAATAAAATCCAATTTCAATAAATTTTTGACAATATGTGTTTGAAGGGAAGCTCGCATGAAAATCCATGAGTATCAGGGCAAAGAAATCCTCCGCAAATTCGGTGTTACGGTGCCGCGCGGTATTCCATGCCTCAGCGTAGACGAAGCGGTCAAGGCCGCCGAAACATTGGGCGGCCCGGTCTGGGTAGTCAAGGCGCAAATTCACGCCGGTGGCCGCGGCAAGGGCGGCGGCGTGAAAGTAGCCAAGTCGCTCGAGCAGGTGCGTGAATACGCAACCGCCATCCTCGGCATGCAACTGGTGACGCATCAGACCGGCCCACACGGTCAAAAGGTCCGCCGCCTGTTGATCGAAGAAGGCGCAGACATCAAGAAGGAACTTTACGTCAGCATGGTGACCGACCGCGTCAGCCAGCGCGTGGTGCTGATGGCCTCAAGCGAAGGTGGCATGGATATTGAAGAAGTCGCTGCCAGCCATCCGGAACTGATCCATCAAGTGGCGATCGACCCGGCTACCGGCCTGACCGACGCTCAAGCCGACGACATTTCGACCAAAATCGGCATCCCGGCTGCATCACTGGCAGACGCGCGCGCGCAACTGCAAGGCTTGTACAAAGCCTATTGGGAAACCGACGCCTCGCTGGCTGAAATCAACCCGCTGATCCTGACCGGTTCGGGCAAGGTTATCGCACTCGATGCCAAGTTCAACTTCGACGCCAACGCACTGTTCCGTCAACCGGAAATCGTCGCCTATCGCGACCTCGACGAAGAAGATCCTGCAGAAATCGAAGCCTCCAAGTTTGATCTGGCGTACATTTCCCTCGACGGCAATATCGGCTGCCTGGTCAATGGTGCCGGTCTGGCGATGGCAACGATGGACACCATCAAGCTGTTCGGCGGCGAGCCGGCCAACTTCCTTGACGTGGGCGGCGGCGCAACGGCAGAAAAAGTCACCGAAGCGTTCAAGATCATGTTGAAGAACCCTGGCCTGAAAGCAATTCTGGTCAATATCTTCGGCGGCATCATGCGCTGCGACGTCATCGCCGAAGGCGTGATCACGGCATCGAAGGCAGTGTCGCTGCAAGTCCCCCTGGTCGTGCGCATGAAGGGCACGAATGAGGACCTCGGCAAGAAGATGCTCGCCGAGTCCGGTCTGCCCATCATCGCGGCCGACACCATGGAAGAGGCTGCGCAGAAGGTAGTTGCTGCGGCCAACGGAAAATAACGGACAAATAAGCGCTCAAGGAACAAATATGTCGATCCTGATCAATAAAGACACCAAAGTCGTCACACAAGGTATCACCGGCAAGACCGGTCAATTTCACACGCGCATGTGTCGCGACTACGCCAACGGCAAGAACTGCTTCGTCGCCGGCGTCAACCCGAAGAAGGCTGGAGAAGATTTCGAAGGCATTCCGATTTTCGCCACCGTTGCCGATGCCAAAGCCAAGACCGGTGCCAACGTTTCGGTCATCTACGTGCCGCCTGCCGGCGCTGCCGCCGCGATCTGGGAAGCTGTTGAAGCTGAACTCGATCTGGCGATCTGCATCACCGAAGGCATTCCCGTGCGCGACATGATGGAATTGAAGAACCGCATGGCTCGCGCTGGTAGCAAGACGCTTTTGCTCGGACCGAATTGCCCTGGCCTGATCACGCCCGAAGAAATCAAGATCGGCATCATGCCCGGTCACATCCACAAGAAGGGCCGTATCGGTGTGGTATCGCGCTCCGGCACGCTGACCTATGAAGCAGTCGGCCAATTGACCGCGCTGGGCCTGGGACAGTCTTCTGCAGTGGGCATCGGCGGCGACCCGATCAATGGTTTGAAGCATATCGACATCATGAAGGCGTTCAACGACGACCCCGACACCGATGCCGTCATCATGATCGGCGAAATCGGCGGACCGGACGAAGCCAACGCAGCGTACTGGATCAAGGACAACATGAAGAAGCCGGTAGTCGGCTTCATCGCCGGTGTGACTGCGCCACCGGGCAAGCGCATGGGCCATGCGGGCGCATTGATCTCGGGCGGTGCAGACACGGCGCAGGCCAAGCTCGAAATCATGGAAGCGTGCGGCATCAAGGTCACAAAAAACCCATCCGAAATGGGTCGTTTGCTGAAGTCCATCCTGTAAATATGCAATATTTGCATTTCACCGACGAATCTTGCGCCGCATCGTCTTGACGGCTCAAGATTCGGGAGCGTTCTGAGATACACTATGACGGGGGCAACGCCCCCGTTTTTTTATCGCATCGCAACATGGTGCAATCGTGTCAGATGAGCCGGATCTACCTGGTCTGACGCTCTCAACTGGAGGCAAGTAATTTGCTGGCATCGCCCGATCTGCTGACCTCGCTGGTCGACATCATGATGGTCAACCTCGTCATGTCCGGCGATAATGCCGTCGTGATCGCGCTCGCCGCACAAGCCCTACCTGAGAACCGCCGTAAGCCGGCCGTGATCTTCGGTAGCCTCGCAGCGATCGTCATGCGTCTCGTGCTAACGATCTTCGCCCTCAAATTGCTCGACTTGCCGTACCTGAAGATCGTCGGCGGGATCCTTCTGGTGGTCGTCGCCGTGAAGCTGCTGATCGACCGGGACTCATCAGCGAGTCACCCGCAGCCAACCACCATAGGGGCAGCGATCAGGACCATCCTGGTCGCAGATCTCGTGATGAGCCTCGACAACGTGCTCGGCGTTGCGGCCGCATCGCACGGTAATCTGACTCTGCTGATTATCGGACTGGTCTTGAGTATCCCGCTGATCGCCTTTGGTAGCGGTATGGTGCTCAAAGTCATGGTCCGTTTTCCCATCGTGGTCGTGCTTGGCGCCGCTCTGCTGGGATATCTCGGTGGAGAAATGCTGTTTGCCGATGTCGCATTGCACGATTGGCTGGGGGTTCATTGGGTCAATCGCGAATGGGGATTGCACGATACGCCGCTGATGTTCGATATCGCCGGGACCGTTGCGGCAATTTTGTGTGTTTTGCCGTCCCTATGGTTGCACAAAGGGAAATCGAAAACTTGAGCACGACCAATGCGGAATTGACGTAACGATTGCAGCAGCAGTCTGCAGCTTGGCTGGAACGGTCAGGAGCAGGACAGGATTGGGGCTACAATTACGAATGATTGTGAGCATTGCAATAGCAAGTGTCGTGAGCCCCCCGGTAAATGGTAATATAGTTTCTTGGTTCCAATATTTGATTGACTTATTTGACTGACGTATTTGAATGATTTTGTGAGCACCTTTCCAAGAAGCGCCGAACGTTACGAATAAGCCCATGGCCTATCATGTCGAGCTCAAAATCGCTGCGAAAACCGACACCGGTCTGGTTCGTTCGCATAACGAGGATGCGATAGCGCATAATCATGAATGCGGACTCGCCATCCTGGCCGACGGCATGGGCGGATATAACGCAGGCGAAGTTGCCAGTGCGATCGCCACATCGACGCTCAAAGAGATGACAGAAGCACAGTTGCAGGGGCGTAGTTGGAACGGTCGTCCCGGCCATAGCAAGTTCGTGCAACAACTTCTCGTCACATCCGTCGAGCGCGCCAACGCGGCCATTCTGGAGGCCGCACGCAAGGAACCCCAGTTCTCCGGCATGGGAACGACCATCGTTGCGGCGGTATTTCACCAAAATAAATTGACAGTGGCGCACGTTGGCGATTCGCGCGTGTATCGATTGCGTCGCGGCGAACTGTCACTGATTACGCGCGATCACTCGATGCTGCAGGAGCAAATTGACGCCGGTCTCATCGATCCTGAATGGGCGCGTTTTTCCGCAAACCGCAACCTGATCACGCGCGCCGTCGGCGTCGACCATGTCGTCGACGTTGAAGTGCACGACCACCAGACTCAAACTGGCGATATTTACCTGCTGTGTTCCGATGGCTTGTCCGACATGCTGTCGATGAAGGAAATCGGCGACATCCTCAACAAGACGGCATCGGATCTGGAGTTGACCTGCGATGCCCTCGTGGCGCGCGCGAACAAGAACGGCGGCAGGGATAATACTTCGGTCATCCTGATCAATGTGCAATCAAGTCAGGCGGCTTCGCAGGGATTGCCGCGTCGGGCGCTCACCTGGATTGCCGGCAAGACCAAGGCGCGCTGGCGGCAAAAGAAGCTGGCGAAATAGGCGGAGGCTCTCATGGCGAAGATTGTATTGACAATCGATGGCACCGTGCTCAAGCAGGTGCTGCTGCAAAAGAATCGCGTCACGATAGGGCGGCGTTCCACCAATGATCTTGTGATCAACCATGTTGCCGTGAGTGCGGAACATGCCGTGGTGATAGCGCAGGGCGCCGATTTTTTTCTGGAAGATTTGAACAGTACCAACGGCACGCTGGTGAACGGACGGACCATCGATAAGGTGGTTCTGCACGACAACGATGTTATCGACATCGCACCCTACCAGATCAAATTTGAAGTCCGCTCCTCTGCCGGCAGCCTGGGCACCCTCGGCAAGAAGCCTGTTGTGGAGGAACTGCCGGACGACATCGAAAACCTGGACGGTCACACGATGCTGCAACAGTTTGCACTCTTGCGCGTGCTCGACGGGCCGGCCGCCGGACAAGAAATGGCCCTGACAAAACCGGTGACGACTTTCGGCCGGCCGGGCGTGCAGGTCGCTGTATTGACTCAGCGAAAGCAGGCTTATTTCATTTCGCACGTGGAGGGCGACACGTCTCCGCTAGTCAACGGCATATCGATTGGCCAAAACGCCCGAATGCTGCGATATGACGACGTGATCGATTTGTCCGGAACCAAAATAGTGTTTGCGCGCGACGAATAATTTCTACCCGGTGATTCTCGGCGGGTAAAATAAGCTGCCGTGCCAGCGCAGTTCGAACTAAGGAATTTACATGGAAGTCATCGCGATCGTAGGATTGGGATATGTCGGATTGCCGCTCGCCGTCGCATTCGGCAAATTGACCTCGACCATAGGCTACGATTTGTCGATCCAGAAAATCGACGAGATCCGCAACCACAATGATTCCAGCGGTACCGTATCCGAGCAAGAATTGCAGGCTGCCACGCGGCTGCTGGTTACGCATTCGGCCGCCGATCTCGGCAAAGCCGATTTCATCATTGTTGCTGTGCCGACCCCGATCGATGCGGCGCGCAAACCGGATTTCGCACCGTTGATTTCGGCGAGCAGAGATATTGGTCGCCACATGAAGCGCGGCGCAACGATCATTTACGAATCGACCGTGTACCCCGGTGCCACCGAGGAAGTGTGCATACCCGAATTGGAGAAGATATCAGGTCTGACGTGGGGAAAAGACTTTCACGTCGCCTATTCGCCGGAACGCATCAATCCCGGCGACAAACAACATGTCCTGCAAAACACCGTCAAGGTTGTGGCCGGAGACAGCCCGGAAGTACTTGAGCGCGTTGCCAACCTTTACGAGCGCATCGTCGAGGCCGGTGTTCACCGTGTGTCGTCGATCAAGGTCGCCGAAGCCGCCAAGGTGATTGAGAACACGCAGCGCGATCTGAATATCGCCTTGATGAACGAGCTTGCGGTGATATTCAACATGCTCAACCTCGATACGCTTGAAGTGCTGGAAGCGGCCGGCACAAAATGGAATTTTCTATCCTTCAGACCTGGCCTGGTCGGCGGCCACTGCATCGGCGTCGATCCATATTATTTGACCTACAAGGCCGAGATGCTGGGCTACCATCCGGAAGTCATCCTCGCCGGACGGCGCATCAATGACAGCATGGGCAAGTACCTCGCCGAGCAAACGGTCAAGCAAATGATACAGGCAGGAAGCCATATCAAGGGCGCCAAAGTCATTGTGCTCGGTGTCACCTTCAAGGAAAATGTACCGGACATCCGCAATTCCAAGGTTGCTGATCTAATCCGCGAATTGCGTTCATATGGCGTGGACGTGTACGTGCACGATCCTGTCGCCGATTCGAACGAAGTTCGCCATGAATACGGTTTTGATTTGTGCGCGTGGGACGCCTTGCCAAAGGCCGATGCGATCGTTGCGGCAGTGGCACACCAGCAATTCGTGCATGTGCCCGTCAGTGAGTATCTCGCCATGCTTCATGGGCCCCGGTGTTTTGTCGACGTGAAGGCGATATTCGATGTCGCTGCGTTGCGCGAAGCCGGCGCCACGGTGTGGCGCCTGTAGGTATTGCGTGGCGACCTGGCTCAGATCAGCCAGATGCTGAAGGTTCGTATGAATGCGGTAATGACGTAGTGATAGACACGGGCCAGCGGAAATGGCAGTGCCAGCAATGGATGCAAAAAGAGACGATAGCGCCAATTGTCGCCAAAGGTCTGGCGCAAGGCTTCACTGAAATTGGCATCGTGTGACGAGACGCTCTTGTTGGCCAAAGCGCGCATGACCGCCGATGGAAAATACAGCAGGATCGCGCCATTGCGAATTATTTCGATAATTCTTGGCTTGTTGTGCAAGATCGCTGTGGCGACCTCTTGCAGATTGATCGCGAACACCTGCACAAAGCCGTAGCCTCCGGAATTTTCCACCTTGCCGGCAACGATCCAGTCGCGAATAATGGCGAATCGTTTGCCCCGGATCAGTAGCTCAAACGTCCACCCGAGTTGCGACAGATTTTTTCCGCTCAGGAGACTGGCATGCGGTGCAAGCGGGACGCCGCTGCGCACGATCAAGGCGGAGATGTAGGTCAGCCGGACGCTGGTACGGCGGGCAAAATCCAATGGATCGTCGTATATCTTGCATCCTGTCCGCTTGAGACGAAACAGCGGAGGCTTCAAATAGTCCTCCTGATATCCATACGAACCGAGATAAGCCACATCGATATCCTGTTGTGCCAGGCAGTCGAGGACCTTTGCCAGTCCACCCGGAAGTATCAAATCATCGTCACCCATGACCCAGACGTAAGGGGTGCCAACCGCCTGATAGCACAGCGCGATGTTAGCATCGCCGCCTACATTGGTTTCATTGCGCACGCTGTCGAATTGATTGACAGGCATGCCGCGATAACGCTGGATGACGTCGGTCGTATCGTCGATGGAGGCATTGTCTGAAATATGAATATTGATCAGCTTGCGCTGGATTTCTGCCAATGCGGAAACTTCGCTTGCCAATTTTTGAAGATTCAAGTCGAGAAACGTCGCCCTGTTATACGTCGGAATGGCGATCGTAAGCAGCGCTTGGGTAGTTGGCGAGGATAGGTTCATGAAGACGGTTTTTTCGCTAGTCATCTAGGGCCAGGATAGCCATCGCGATACGTACGCCGTTTCGCATAGAATATCGCACTGCCGCCAGCAAGTCCGACGAATACGCTGATGGCCAGATATCCTGCGATCATTCCGCTCGCGCCAAAAAGCTTGCCGAGGAAAAATGTCGATGCGCTGGTCAGGGCGGCGCTCGCGACATTCAGGTACATGAAAGGTTCTTCCTTGTTGGCCCGCAGATATATTGACTGTGCGTTGGTGACATACACGCAGCAGGTGGCGGCGATCAACAGGGTGAAAATTGCGGGATCGAGCAGGCGTACGGCGAATTGGTTCGATTCTGCGTGAAGAATGAAATTTAACGTGCATAGCCCGATACCAAGCAACACCATGACCGTCAGCGATCGGGAGAGTGCGAAGCGAAACAGTCTGTCCATGGTTGTAAAATCTTTTTTCGCTACCAGCGCGCCGAATTGCGGCGCCTTGGTGTTCATCCAGGCCAGCGCAATACTCGTCAAGGCGTTGGCAATGGCGATGCTCATGCCCATTTGACCGGCTTCCACGGCCCCGCGATAAATGAATGTGAGGGGCGTGAACAATTGGAATATGAAATATGCGCTAAACCAGCTGACAGCGACTTTCCACTGAAGTGGCCAGATCTCTTTCCTCCAACTTACCTGCGCGCCTGCAACGGCACTTTCCATCAAGCTTTTGAACAAGGGAAATTTGGTATGCCATAGCCAGATGAGCGAGGTCAATGCCATCGCCGCATTCATCGCCGGCAGGGCGGCGACGCCCCCATGGAGCATGAGAACAATCCAGGCGAATGCACTACCTACGACGTTCTGAGTCGTTCGCAGAACTGCGATTTCCGTGACCTTGCCACAACCTTCGAGCATGGCGAGGAGAGGCATGAGGAATACGTTGATGGCTGTGCTCAGAACTAGCCACGCCCAAGGCCATTCCCAGTTGACATCTCCAACCGGGTGACTCCGTGAAAATATGATCCACCCGGTAGGAAGCACGACCAGCACAATCAGCGCCGCCACGAGGCTGTACCATTTGATCACCAGCAGGGTGATCGAGCGAAGGCGGCTAAGGGCATTCCTGTCACCAGTGATGAGGCCGTCCTCCCCCCACTGAAGATGCGCCATTTCGTGACTGGCGAATTGCATGACGACGTAACTCATCCCGAGTTCGAACAATAACTGCATGGCGAGCAGGCCGGTGAAAGTGTAGTAGTACCCCTGTTCCTGCTCGGTAAGGAACTTCGCAACGAGCAATAGTGTGATGAGACCCGAAAGCAGATTAAAGCCGCGGCCGACAAGCGTATAAAATGTGGCGCGATCAATGCCGCTGAAAGCCAGTAATTTTCTCATTGGTTCGTGCGATATTTCATCAATATCCCTTGGAGCCTGTTTATGATCTATTTTGTTATGCGCCTTCGAACAACCCCATAAACCGATCGTTTGCGGCGTTACGGGGGCGGCCATCCGCATCCTTGCCGTAGTATCGCTACGACGCGTCGCCGCGCCTTGTATTCCACCGGTTTGCGTGGCTGCGCGCATATCGAATAGATCATAAATAGGCTCTTTTGGCCTCGTCCCGGAATATTGGTCCGTTCCGCATATTTCGCCCAGTCAGGCGCGCGGTTGCCACGTTAGCAAGGATAGCGGTTAGGTCTGTCCGGTGCAAGGCGAGCTGTGTCCGTGTTTTGCGCGATGCTCGTTTTTATCGGATATCGGGTATGCCGTAGGATAAGAGCAGGCTGAATTTGTGGGGAAATGCCCGGAAGACCGAGAAAAAGCGGCGTGCGCTGACGCGCCTGGTCGTCTGCAGTCGTTTTCTTTCCCCGCGTAGAACGCCGCGGTTGCTCCACAACGTTCGCAGGCTCGCAAGATAAATTGCGGTGAAAACCGAAAAATCGCGTTTGATCAATGCAAGGATCGCCCCCTCGGCCAAAAGCAGCATGACATGAACCGGCAAAATCAAGTGGAAGGCCGGCGAAGGATATAGCATGAACATGACGAAATTTTTGTTTCTTTCGCTGGTCACGCGCCTCGAGGCGTTGGAGCGCAACTTGTTTTCCACAACCTTTCCGCCTCCGAGGCTGCTACCGACCCAGTGGCGATAACCGGAACGTGGCACCGCTTCTACACGGTAGCCTTGCAGCCGCGCCAGGCAGCATAGGTAAGTGTCTTCAGCGATCGATCCGAACCATGAGGGGAATCCTCCGAACTCGTGCCAGAGGACGCGTGGGATCCAGAGGCAGGCGCCGCTCACCATGGCGATTTCTGTTTCTCCAGGATCGAGATTGGGAATCGGGTTGAGAAAAAAATCCAGGTGACTACCTATATCGATCAAGCTGCCGCTTTGGGCGTCGTACTGCGGCAACCCCAATATTGCGGGCGTCTGTTGCCCAGTGGCGTAATCATGTAGGGTCTGGAGGGCGTCAGGCAGCAGCTCGGCGTCGTTATTGAGCAGAAGGAGGAAGTCTCCCCTGGCAATATCTGCCATGCGATTATTGGAAATGCAGAATCCGGCATTGGGGTTGTTAGCCAAAAGCGTTACGTCAGGATAGCACTGCCGGATGTGTTCTACGGAGCCGTCAGTCGAGGCATCGTCATGCACAACTATTTCAACCGCGAAGGCACAGTCTTGTGCCATCACGGAGCGGATACAAGCGTCAATTACCGCCATGCCATTGTAGTTGGCTATGCAAACTGAACAAAGTGGAAGCAGGCCTCTGTCCGCATCGATCCCGACAAGCGAATGCGCGTTCGGTAAATCCGCAAGAACGTCGGTTTTATTCACTATCTTTGTAGTTGAGCGAAGTAATTTGCTCAGACATCAGCCCCATAAGGAAGGTGATCATGGACGCGATGATCAGCAGGCCCGACATATTGGTAAAACGGTGCATTGTCAGGAACGTATAGAGGTAGTGAGCGCATCCGAGTGCAAAAAATCCAAGACTGACCGGCAGGAATATTTTTAACGGCGAGTGCAGCGTGCCGATTTTGAATATGATCAAGAGGAAGCGGATTCCGTCGCGGACAATTTTGACGTGGCTTTTTCCAATGCGTTTTGGCGCCACGATCGGCACGTATGCGACAGCGAAACCGGCGCGGAAAAAGCTCATTGTGATCGTCGTGGGATAGGAAAAACCGTTCGGCAGCAAATACAGGAATTTGCGGAATTTCGCGGCCCGGACGGCACGAAATCCCGATGTCAGGTCT
>DATBQE010000060.1:0-49686 GCA_036561005.1 Burkholderiaceae bacterium
AGGCTCGATCGATTTCGGCAAAGTGCCGGCTTATAAAATTGCGACACAACGTACGCGGACTCTTGATCCTGGTAACTTTGAGGAGAACGTGGGCAGCACGGAAATTGTGAGCCTGGCGGGGTGTTTGTTCTTTATCCGAAGACCCCCTTCGTCAATACCAATTTGTCACCAGCCTCTGACGCCCAACCAAAGCTGTCGTCGTCGATTGCGAACCGGTCAGAAGGTTTGCGACGTAGCAGGTCGCTCCATTTCTGCATACTGCGGGGCAGCAGCGTGAACTCTTGAGAAGTTGCAATTCGATGGTCAATGGTTGCGCCTCGTACCCGCGAACTGACATATCGATGTAACTGGTGTTTCGGATATCGAATGTCTTCATGCGCACCGATGACGTCCTCAAGACCATCTCCACCTGTGGGTGCGTTTCCAGTAGTTCGATGAGTACGGTTTTCCATTCGAACAAGCGCCGGCCAAGCGTTTCTATGTTGATGCCACCTTCATGAGTAAGCCAGAAGGAGCTGTCGCGGAGCACACCATTAAAATCGAGATAACAAACATTTTGTTCCGCTTAACAAAACGTGCAGGCACATGTAAGAGTTGGACATCATGCACTAGTGCCGCAGTTTGCGCGGATTGGGTAAAACGCTTGCGCTTTACCCCATCCAATGCATCTGCGTGTTTTCCTTGCGAGTGGACTTTGCTGTTTTGCCGACCGTCCAATAATCTACGCGACATCGCTTACAGCATATCAGATAGGTATCTGGACGCCCACCACGTCCATGCGAAATGCCAGCACTATGGCTTCGCATGCGTTCAGCGCGATCAGGTCACGTCATTGACGTGGCATGACGAGGAATATTCGAACACCGGCACATTGGTGACAAGGTCCCGCCGAGGGAAATTGCCGAGATGCTTGGCAACTCCCGCAGCCGCGTCAGGCGCTAGCTACTATCGGAAATCATCGGCCGGCCCATGCCGAGCGCCAAACCGCTAGCGCCATTCGGCAAACACATTCCGATACGAACGGCTCAGGGTCAAACGGGTCCCATCTCGCATGACAACCAACGCGTCACCCTTGCTCCAGGGATGGATTTCCTGAACGAAATCGAGATTTACGATTGTCGAACGGTGAATACGCTTGAATTGCGTGTGGTCCAACCTGGTAAGTATCGACGACATGGTTTGCCGCAGCAGATAAGACGCGCCTTCGACGCGCAGCCTGACGTAGTCTTCTTCTGCTTCTATCCATTGGATGTTAGAGGTCTTTACCAGCACCCAGCGCTCGCCGGTTTTTACCATGATTCGATCCGGCTTTTGCCGTGCCGATGTCAGTTCGGTAATGAGCGATGTCAATCTGCCTTCGTCGCTTGCTGCCGGTTGCGGCTTGTCGCGGACGCGGGCCAACGCGTGGTGGAAGCGGTCCTTGTCGATCGGTTTCAAAAGATAGTCCATCGCATGCACGTCAAACGCCTTCAAGGCATGTGCGTCATACGCGGTGATGAACAAGACCGGCGGCATATCGTCCACACCGATTGCTTCGATGACGCCGAAGCCATCGAGTTCCGGCATTTGAATATCGAGGAAAACCAGATCGGGGTGCAGGGTTTCGATCAGCGTCACCGCCTCCAGTCCGTTGCCGGCTTCGCCCACCACATCGAAGCCCGCTTCGCCCGCCATTAATTGGCGTATGCGCTGGCGCGCCAGTGGCTCGTCGTCGACGATTAATACGTTGATAGTCATTTTCCAGCTTGCTCCACGGACCACGGAATGTGCACGACCGCCCTGGTACCCCGCCCTTGCCCAAGCTCGGCGAGGCCATGGAGCGCGAAGCTGTGGTTCGTCTTGTACATCAATTGCAACCTGGCGGCGGTATTTTGTGTGCCAATGCCGTTTTTGCGCTTGCCGTTGCCATTGACACCCCTGCCGTTGTCGATAACTTCCAGAACAAGCTGATCGTGTTCGTGCCTGGCGCGAATTTCAACGCGCGATGGTTCCGCCATGTCCGCAACGCCGTGCTTGATGGCGTTCTCGACCAGGGGCTGCAGCAGAAAGGCGGGCACCATGGCATCGAGGCATTCGGCCGGGATGTCTTTGATCACCTCGAGGCGATCCTTGAAGCGAATCCCTTCAATGCCGAGATAGGCGTCGATAAAGGAGATTTCGCGGCGCAGGCTGATTTCCTGACTGGTGCCGGAATCAAGCGTCATGCGCAACAGGTCGGCGAGCCGGGACACCATGCGGTCTGCCGCTTCGGCATCGCTGTGTATCAGTGCCGCAATCGAGTTCAAGGTGTTAAAGAGAAAATGCGGCTGCAACTGCATTTGCAGCGCCTGCGTTTGTGCGAGGGCCAACCGACTTTCCAATTGGGCTGCCTCCACTTCGCGCTTGCGGTATTTCTCGAAAATGCGGATGCCGTGAAATGCGCCGAGCACGGCCCACATGAGCAGCAGATTGATGTGAAAGTATTCGGAGAAGAAATGCAGGTAACTCCAGACAGGGTCGCTCAGGGACTTGGCGGCTTTCTCGGATCCTTCAAAGCCGAGCGAGATCAGCCAGATGATCCAGAGTGTAACGACGGCAATCATCACACTTCCGACCAAATGGATTGCCCAATTTTTTCTGTCGGCCCAGGAAAAATGCTGCAGAGGCCAGCGCCGCGCAAGCGCCAGCACACCCAGGCCGGCGCAGCCCCATGCAAGATTCTGCAGCACATTCATGGGGAGGACCGTGCCCATGAAAGGCAATTTTGGAAACATCACGGCATCCATGGTGGCCATGTAGACGCCGAGGAGTACCCACACTCCCCAATACATCGCCCAGAGACGAATACGGCGACTCATGAAAATGTTCCGCAAGCTTGCAAACCGCCTTCGCAGGAAGGCGGTCGCGGGTATCGCATTGGCGACTTGGTCTGCATTAAGAGACATAGACTTGATCCTGTAGGCACAAGAGACTCCGTCAGGTCGATTATTGCACTCTGGGGTGATCAATGACAAGCGTGCGGTGGTGCAGTTCGGTTCACCGGACGAAAGGCTCGTGATATCAATGTCATACTCGTTCGTTTTTATGGCTTTTGGCAGGCAAACAACCCGAATCGCCCAGCCGCGTACCAACGGACTCCGTCGCCCCTGGTAAAGATTGGTGCTCTTGCGGAAATCCAGTCAGCGCAGCCCACCAGGCGCCGCCTGGGTGGCACCTATGCGGCCAGCCAATTCGCGCAAACGCGGGAGCGAACCCGCGTTTGCGCAACCATCGATCCGCCATCATTGCCGATAAGGCACCTGTTTCGCCATCAATGGAATGCAATCGTGCGGGCGCCCCCGCTGCCACCGCCGGCGAGCCGGTCAGGCACAACCATTAGCAATTCACCGCGCACTTCGCCACTTTCATTGATATCGATCGTCATCTGCAGTTGCTTGTCCTTGGAGGCGAAAGAATTCGATGAGGTGGCCACAAGTTCATGCCATGCCTCGCCATGCAGCGCCGCATATTTCTTCAACCCTCTCGTAAAGAGTGCCAGGGATTGGCCGTTTGACAGTTCATATGAACCGGAAAAGCGATTGAACTCGTCGGGCGACATCGCCCGGACTTGCTGGGAGGCGCCGGCCTTTGCGCCGCTGATCGTAACGGTTTCACTGTTGCCGGTGGTTTGTGCCGCTGCGCTGAACGCAAATGCACCAAGGATGGAAGCGAGGACGAAGGTTTTCATGATCTATCTCCAATTGATTGCGATGCCCGTTTCGTTTTGATCCGGGTGTAACGGTAGCGCTGCCTGGCCAGTACTGCGAACTGACATTCGACCGCCTTTCGGCCCGGAGTTCAGCGACTAGGGGAATCTTAGGAAATGATTGCAGTGCAGGACAGCAATTCGCGACCAAATGGATCAAAGCCGCGACGGATAGGCCGGATACAAGGGCGAATGGAATGCGACTGGTGCAGGAAACGGCCGACGACCGCGCATATCGACGACCCGGCCGGTACATTGCCATACGGTTATGGCAACTTCAGCGCCGGGATCACAGCGTCCGGCCATGGGCGCCGCCTTTCATATAATCCGCGGATCATGCGGTTTCCCGTAATGATATAAACTTGGTGCAACCGCTCACAACCCAAGGCAAGCAATGAAAACAAAGGCTGCAGTTGCATGGAAAGCAGGCGCCCCGCTGACAATCGAGGAAGTTGACCTCGAAGGTCCGAAAGCTGGCGAAGTGCTGGTGGAAATAAAGGCTACCGGCATTTGCCACACGGATCAATACACGCTGTCGGGGGCGGATCCGGAAGGCATCTTCCCGGCGATTCTGGGACACGAAGGCGCAGGCGTCGTGGTCGATATAGGCCCTGGCGTGAGCACGCTGAAGAAAAACGACCACGTCATTCCCCTATACACACCGGAATGCCGTCAATGCAAATTCTGCCTTTCGCGCAAGACCAACCTTTGCCAGGCGATACGCTCGACTCAGGGGCGTGGCCTGATGCCTGACGCTACCTCGCGCTTCTCGCTCGATGGCAAGCCCTTGTTCCATTACATGGGCACGTCCACTTTTTCCAACTTTGTGGTGGTGCCGGAAATTGCGCTGGCGAAAATCCGCGAAGACGCGCCGTTCGACAAGGTTTGCTACATCGGCTGCGGCGTCACAACCGGCGTCGGTGCCGTGCTGTTCTCTGCCAAGGTCGAAGCCGGCGCCAACGTGGCCGTGTTCGGTCTGGGCGGGATTGGCTTGAACGTGGTGCAGGCGGCGCGCATGGTGGGTGCGGACAAGATCATCGGTATCGACATCAATCCCGCGCGCGAACAACTGGCGCGCAAATTCGGCATGACGCATTTCCTCAATCCAAAGGAGGTGGAAAACGTGGTCGACCGGATTGTACAGATCACGGACGGTGGCGCGGACTATTCCTTCGAGTGCATCGGCAATGTGCAAGTGATGCGCCAGGCGCTCGAGTGCACGCACAAGGGTTGGGGCAAATCTTTCATCATCGGCGTGGCAGGCGCCGGGCAGGAAATCTCAACCCGGCCATTTCAATTGGTAACGGGGCGCGAATGGCGCGGATCGGCATTCGGCGGCGCGCGCGGCCGGACCGATGTGCCGAAAATCGTGGACTGGTACATGGAAGGCAAGATCAATATCGACGATTTGATCACGCATCGTTTGCCGCTGGAGCGTATCAATGAAGGCTTCGACCTGATGCATCGCGGCGAATCGATCCGTTCGGTCGTGATCTATTGATTGCTGCATGGCCTACCGCCGTGCGCGCGGCCCTGCCTGCTGTAGCGCCAGCGCCTGCAGGTCGCGCTCAGAGAGCGTGCTTTCACATTGCCGGTCTGGGGTTGTCATGCGCCCATAGGGTGAAGAATTGGTCCGGGTCGATCGGTTTGCTGAAATGGAAACCCTGGATTTCGTCGCACGAGCTGTCGCGCAGAAAGGTGATCTGCTCCTCCGACTCGACGCCTTCGGCAACCACTTTGAGTTTGAGCGTTTTGCCCATGTCGATGATGGCGCGGGTGAGTGCCATGTCTTCGAAATTATGCGGTAAATCGTGAATGAACGAACGGTCGACCTTCAATGTGTCAATCGGGAAGTGCTTGAGTTTCGACAGCGACGAATAACCTGTGCCGAAATCGCCGATGGCGAGTTTCACACCGAGGGACTTGATGGCGTCAAGCAGCTTGGTCGCGAAATCGAAATTTTGGGTCACCATGCTTTCGGTGAGTTCGAGCTCAAGCAAACCAGGGTCCATACCCGATTGCTGCAAAGCGCTCTCAATGTCGCGCACCAGAAACTCGTCGGCAAATTGGCGCGCGGACAGGTTCACCGCTACGCTGAGCGGCGCCACGCCCCGGCGCTGCCACGCCACGTTTTGCATGCACGCTTGCTGTAACACCCATCTACCGATGGGAATGATCAAACCGGTTTCTTCCGCTAGCGGAAGAAATTGCATCGGCTGGACTTCTCCCAACTCGGGGTGACGCCAGCGCACCAATGCTTCGACACCGGTGATGGCGCCGCTGCGCAAATCGATCTTGGCCTGGTAATGCAGGAAAAATTGCTTGAATTCAAGCGCTTTGCGCAGATTGCTCTCCAACATCATGCGCTCAAGCGACTGGCTCTTGATGGCTTCGGTATAGAAACGGAAGTTGTTCTTGCCGTCTTCTTTGGCGCGATACATGGCGATGTCGGCATTTTTCATCATGGTCTGCTCGTCCTCATCGCCGGAAAACATGCAAATGCCGATACTGGCCGTAACCCGGCACTCCTGCCCCATCAGCGTGACCGGACTGATCACCGCCGCCAGTATCTTGCCGGCCACAATGCTGGCCTGCTCCTGTTCGTCGACCTCTTGCAACAAGACGACAAACTCGTCGCCGCCGAGACGCGCGACGACGTCGCTGGTGCGCAAACATTTCTGCAAACGGCTGCTAATGACTTTAAGGAGCGTGTCGCCGGCTTCATGGCCGAGTGTATCGTTGATCATCTTGAAGCGATCAAGGTCGATGAAGGCTACGGCAAAGCGCCGGTCATAACGCCGTGCGCTCTGTATCGTACGATTAAGGAATTCATGGAACAGCAGGCGGTTCGGCAGGGAAGTCAGTGCGTCGTGGCTGGCGAGGTAGCGCACCCTGTCTTCATTTTCCTTGCGTGCGGTGATGTCGCGCGCAATACCGCGATAGCCGGCAAAGTCGCCGCTTGCGTCGAATACCGGTTGACCGCTCAGAGAAATCCAGCGTTGATCCTCCATGGCGTTAAACAAATGCAATTCCAGATCGACGAAGGGTGCACGGCTCTCCAGTTGCATTCGATGCTGCGCCCAATCGTGCTCTTCCATGTTGATGGCCGGCCAGTCCCACAAACATTGGCCCAGCAGAAAATCCGGGCCGGGACTGGCTTTGCTTTCATGGAATTGGTCCACATACGTGATTCGGAATTGTGTATCCTGCTCCCAACACCAATCGGCCGAAAGCCGGAGCAAGTCCGCCAGGCGCTGGTCCTTCACGTCGTGCTGCGGAATATTCCGGATCGGGAAATTCGTCGCACCACGCTTTTTCCCGGGCACCGAAGCGTCGGGCGCCATGGTCTGTGCAGGCGCGATTGCCGCGGGCGACGCAGATTGCCCGATACGGCCGGCCTGGAAGCGCATTTCACTTAGCTGGTCCTGCAACTTGTGCATCTCGCTTCTGTGCCGCTCAAGGGACACACCTTGCTCCCGCACGCGTTCTTCGAGCATCTCGTTGGCGCGCATCACGCGCGCATTGAGGGTGTCGATCTGTTCGCGATACATTTTGTGCTCAAAGCCGGCGATCACTCTGGCTGCAACCTCGGCCAGCTGCGTGCCGTGCAAAATATCGTCAGGCGTCCAGTTACGTTGAGCGCCGATCGCATCGAAACATAAGGTCCCGACGACTTGGTCGGCAAGCAGGATCGGAACGACCAGCATGGACCTGATGTCGATTTGCATCAAGTATGGGCGCACGAGTTCTGCAGTATGCGGGTGATGCTGCGCATCGTGCGCAACCAGCGGCCTGCCTTCGGCAAGGCGCCTGAAATAGATGGGGTACTCGACCTGATGCAACGACTCCATGCGGGCAAACTCGTCCTGCCCCGCCAGATAAAGGCAGCGGCAAACCAAGGTTTGCGATTGCGGATCGAGCAGCCAAAGGGAAGCGCGCGCGGCTGCAAGCATGTGGCTGCTTTCCCTCGCTATCAAACGAAACGCAGGGTCGAGATCACCTTGCTGGATCAGCTTGTTATTTGAAAGTTCCACCAGCAAGCGGTTAACGCTGGGCCGCAATCCGGCCTTCTCTTCCAATTCACGGGTTCGTTCGGAAGCGGTACGCGCCAACATCCGCTGCTCGCATTCGCGACCCGCCTTGTTTTCCGCGTTGGCCATCCGATAGTCGCCAATGGCTTCGGCAAATTCTGCGGCCTGGAAGTGCTGTTGAATCAACATGTGGAGAAAGCTGTTGGCTATGGCAAGCGCTTGTGCCGCCTTGATCAGTTCTATCGCCTGCAGGTTATCGCCCTGGCGCGACAACACGCCGGCTTTGAAAGCGAGGGCGTTGGCTTCGCACCAGCAATAATTCATCTTGCGGGAAATCGCCAGGGCGGTATCTAGATAGCTTACGGCCTTGTCCAGCGCACCCGTCGCAAGTTCAATCTTCGCCAGGTAATAGTTCGACTCAGCCTCATAATCCCGCAAGTCATGCCGGCGGCACACTTCCAGCGCCTGCAGGAATGCCGCCTCGGCCTGGGCAAATTGTTTGGTTTCTAGCTGGCAGACGCCGACATTGATTTTGACCTTGGCATCAAGGTGCGGATCGCCCACATCCGGTATGCGACTTGCGGCGTCCGATAGCAAGTCCAGACCGGAAGCGTAGTCGCCAAAACCGAAGTAGATTTGCGCCAGGCCTATCTTGGCCAGCACCCAAACCTTGGTGCTCTCGTCGGACTGTTCGGCTTGCTCCGCTATCTCAATGCAACGTGCCCAATACTGCAGTGCGTATCGGTGCTCACTGGAAGAATAGTAACCACGCGCAATTTTTTCCAGCAATCTGGCTTCGTTCGATAGCAGCAAGGCGGACTGCGCCACCTGTTGCGCTGCAAACAATATATTTCGGGCTTCAATCGCACGCCCCAGGTGATCCATGATGTCGCCGTACCGCTCGGCAACCGTTACGTAGAGCAATGGTTCCAGTGCCAGTTTGGCATCGGCAAGGATTTGCTGACAAAGCCGCAATGCCTCTTCCGGTTGCGCATGCATCAGCGCATCAATGCGTTCCACAATGATGTCTGATCGATCCGGTGTTGCGCCTTGATGCATTTGACATCCTTTTGGGTCGTGGCGAGGCAGGTCTGCATGTGAGCAGGCTTGCTTGCCATTGTCTCAATTCGAATTGGTTTAACCCCGATTTTATCAATAGCCGGGCCGCCAAGTGGTTTCAACTGTGTGAGCAAACAACACTTTGGCCAGGCAACTCGCCCCTACCAGGTTCCACCTGCATGCCAAACTTGCATTGCACGGGTCTACGCGGTATTGCTTGGACGGCGCGGCGGCAACTTTGTTCAGGCGGCGGCCAGCCACTGCACTATATGAAGAAGGTTCCGAAAGGAGGATTTTGGTAATACAATGCGACTCCGGTCGCAACATTTCCCCTTCAACTTCGCGCAATATCGAAAGTCAGGTGCGAGCGGTCCGCGCTGGCATGCCCAACGCAGCCTTGTACAAAATCAAACGCATTCCAGCTCGTTTAATATGATCCCTATCTACCAGCCGCATTTTGGCGGCCGCGAAAAAGAGTACGTTAACCAATGCCTCGATACGACCTGGATCTCATCCAAGGGCGAATTTATTGGTAAATTCGAGCGAGATTTCGCCAATTTCGTCGATTCACCCTTTGCAACCAGTGTGTGTAACGGAACGACGGCGATTCATCTTGCCTTAAGTGCACTTGGCATCGGCCCCGGAGACGAAGTCGTCGTTCCCACTCTGACCTATATCGCATCGGTCAATACCATCCTGATGACAGGTGCAAAACCGGTCTTTGTCGACTCTCTCGAGCAAACATGGCAGCTTGACCCGGAAGACGTGCTTCGCAAAATCACGCCGCGCACGAAAGCCTTGATGGCCGTGCATTTGTACGGACAAGCCTGCGACATGGGATCGATCAGCCGCATCTGCCGCGAGCATGAGTTGTTTCTGATTGAAGATTGCGCCGAAGCGTTCGGCAGCTATTACGCCGGGCAGCATGTAGGCACTTTTGGCGATATCGCCACTTTCAGTTTCTTTGGCAATAAAACCATCACCACCGGAGAAGGCGGCATGGTCATCGCGAGGGACAAGGCGCTGATGGCCAGGGCATTTCACCTGAAAACCCAGGGGGTCTCGCCCGATCGCGAATACTGGCATGATGAACTGGCCTACAACTATCGCATGACCAATATCTGCGCCGCAATAGGATTGGCGCAACTGGAGCAAGCCGAATCGATCCTTGCCAAAAAGCGCCGGATCGCCGCATGGTATCGCGAAGGCCTGCGCGATCTGCCATTACGGTTGCATGATGAAACGGAAGGCACGATACATTCGTTCTGGTTGTGTTCCATTGTGGTTGATGACCACCCTTGCCGACAGGCGCTACGCGAGCATTTGCGCGAAATGAAGATTGAAACCAGGCCGCTGTTTTATCCTGCGCACACACTGCCGCATTGTGCGACGGGCCAATCGCTGCCGGTGGCCGAATCGCTGTCTGCACGTGGCATCAGTCTGCCTAGCTATCCCGGATTATCCGACGCGCAGGTGCACACCATATGCGGCGAAATTCGTCGCTATTTCGCCTGACATGCACGATTCGCCTATCGCGCGCCCGGCAGGCGTCCTGGTTTTTCCTCCACATGGTAAGACTGGCGATGCATAGCCACTATATAGAAGGGATTTGGTCGGCGCGCCATTTCTGGATCCACCTCTCGCTTTCCGATCTTCGATCACGCTGGCGCAGGTCGTTTTTTGGCGTGCTCTGGAGCATCATTCAACCATTGGGCATGACTGCGCTCCTGGCGCTTGTGTTCAGCAGAATCTTCAAAACCGACATTGCGGAGTACGCGCCTTACATACTCTCCGGCATGATCGTTTGGGAGTTTGTGGTCGCGTCGGCCACCGCCGGTTCGCTCAGCTTTGTGCAGGCCGATGCCTACATAAAACAGTGTAGACACCCGCTCGCGATCTACACCCTGCGCACCGTGCTGACCAATCTCATGGCCATGGCGCTTGCGAGTCTGAGTCTGATCGCCTGGGTATTGATCGCGATGCCGCAAAACTTCGGCTGGCCTTGGCTGGCGGCACTGAGTCTTTTCCCTATCCTGCTCATGCTCGCCTGGCCGCTTGCGACGCTGCTGGCTTATATTGCGACCCGCTTTCGCGACTTGCCGCATGCCCTGGGGCTGGTTTTCCAGGGGATGTGGTTTATCTCGCCGGTCTATTTCGAGGCCAGGACCTTTCGCAATAATAATTTGCAGGCATTGGTGGACGACAATCCCATTTATCATTTGCTGGAAATCGTGCGCGCTCCGCTGCTGCACGGCCACTGGCCGACATGGGAAAATTACGGTTACTGTTTCGGTTCCATTTTTTGCCTGACTTTGCTGGCTTACGCAGTCGGGCGTCAAGCAGAAAATAAAATTATTTTCTACCTATGATGCCGAGCCAAGAAAACACAGGAAATCGAATCCTGCTTGAGCATATTGATCTCCACTACTCGTCCGTGGCTTATCAAGAGCGCTCGCTCAAATCGCTCCTTGCCGGTTTGTTCAGTCTGAGGCAGCGGTCGAAAAAAATTCACGACATCCATGCCCTGAAAAACATCAGTGTCGAAATCCGCGCGGGCGAACGCGTGGGATTGCTCGGCCACAATGGAGCGGGGAAAACAAGCTTCCTGAAAATGCTGGCCGACCTCTACCCGATTTCGGCAGGCAGGCGCCTGGTGAGCGGCAGAGTGCGTTCCCTTTTCGATCTCAGCCTCGGCTTCGAACCCGACGCAACGGGGCGAGAAAACATCCTGTATCGCGGACTGCTCCTTGGTCTCACACCGGGCTTTATGCGCAGCGTGGCCGACGAAATCGTGGCCTTCGCAGATTTAGGCGACTTCATCGACTATCCGATCAAAACCTATTCGGCCGGCATGTTGGTCAGGTTGGCTTTTGCCGTTTCCACGGCAGTCGGCGGCGAAGTGCTATTGCTCGACGAAGTAATCGGCGCCGGTGACGCCAACTTCATGGCCAAGGCGAAGGAGCGTATCCGTTCACTGATAGACCAGTCCGAAATCCTGGTGCTGGCCTCGCACGACCTCGTCGCATTATCATCGCTGTGCGAGCGCGGCCTGGTCCTGCATCAAGGCGCGTTGATATTCGACGGCAAGATCGCGGATGCCATTGAACACTACCATCGGGCGAATCGCGTATGACGCAGGATATCGAACCGCAATACCATACCGCTCACGTCAAGGCGTTGGACGGCTTGCGCGGCTATGCTGCAATCGCGGTGACGTTTTTCCACGCCATTCTTCATCCTGAACCGGCCCTCGTCAACAGCATACTTGCGCCTTCCTTCGACGCCGTCGCGCGCGCAGATCTGCTATACAAGGCTGCGCTGACCATTTTTGACGGCACGGCGGCAGTCATGTTGTTCTATGTGCTGAGCGGCGCCGTGCTGTGCCGCTCGTTGCTGAATTCCCCTCTGTCTGCCGTCTCACTCGGGCTGTTTCTGGCACGCCGCGCGCTACGCCTCTTGCCGGCGCTGACATTGTGCATGGTGCTGATGTGGGGTTTGTCTGCGCTTTATCAGTTTGGCGGTGTCGGCGCATACCCGGTGGTAAGCTTGCCGGACGCAGTCAACAATGCCTTGCTACTGGCCATTCGCGTGAATAGCCCCTCGACCAGCATCCAGATCGAAGCCCTGGCGACACCATTCATCGTCCTGTTTGCGATAATGTACCGCCGCTTCGCCGTACCTGGATCACTGCTGCTGTTTTGCCTGTCGCTGATCGCGGTGGAACGCCCGGAACTGGTGTTCTACCTGCCCAACATGAATGTTTCCGTGCTGGTGTTTATTGCCGGCATGCTGGCGGCTCTCGCCGAAGCAAAAAGCCTGTTTTCGACGGCAACGACCGTCAAGCTCATCACGTTGTTGGCAAGTTGCGTTTTGTTCAGACATTTCGTCCACATCAACGCCATCACCGGCTTGATTGCGCAAGTGATCCTGTTCGGCTCCCTGGTCGGTTTTGTCATGCATTCGCGGGGAACGGGGTTTCATCGTTTTCTAGAAAATAGATTTTCGCAGTTTCTGGGGCACGTCAGTTACAGCTACTACCTGCTGAACGTCCCTGTATTGTTTATTATCTGGTTTTCGCCTGGTTTGGATAAACTGGGGAATTCGGCCGGCATCGTCGGCGGCGGCTTTGAGGTTGGCCTGCTCGCATGTGCCGCCACCCTGCCGCTGGCCTGGTTGTCGTATCGCTTTTGCGAATTGCCGTTTATCGGCCTCGGCAAGAAATTGACGAACAAATTTGACACGGTCAAATCAACATGAAGGCGACGATGACATTGCGTGTTATGTGGCTGTTGAACCACTCGTCAGCCAGGAAATTTGAAATCCCGATGCTGAAATCGCTAGGCGTCGAGGAAATTTTCCTGCCCAAGATAATCCCCGACGATCCGGGATTCCGGTCCGCTTCCATCGATTGGTCCGAAGACAAGCACCTGCGCATTCCCGCCGACGAATTGGCAATCCTGAATTCCGTCAATTGGTATGCCGGCGCCAGCAAAGAGGCGTGGGAAATCGCGAACCGATATTTCGATGTCTGCTTCTTCATTCTACTGACGCCGGAAATACTGAAAAACGCGTCGAGGTATTTTGGCGGCATGCTGCTGTGGCGCGCCTATGGCCTGCAAAAAACCGAATCGTACACCATGATTCTCGATTACCTGTCGCGCGGCCTGGGCAGACAATGGGCCAATCAAATGGGCAGGCGTCTGGTCTTCGCCAAGGCTTACGATCATATCGATGCGGTGGAAGAAGACGTCCTCAACGCGCGTAGCGTGTACCTGCCATTGGGCATGCACAACGCCGAAGTGAGCGACCGGTGGCAGGGTGGCGACAAGAGAGTATTTTTCATTTGCCCCGATATTGCCGTCAGTATTTTTTACCGCAAAATCTACGATAAATTCATCGCCGATTTCGACGGTTTGCCCTATGCAATCGGTGGCGCCCAGCCGATTGAAGTCAATGACGCCGCAGTGCTGGGCTATACCCCGCAAGCCGCGCATGAAGAGAACATGCGGCAGATGCGCCTGATGTTTTATCACTCCGACGAACCGAATCACATTCACTATCATCCATTTGAAGCCATCAAGGTGGGTATGCCGCTGGTATTCATGGCCGGCGGCATGCTCGACCGCATGGGCGGCACCAACTTGCCCGGACGTTGCGCCACGATTGCAGAGGCGAAAGCCAAGATCAAAAGAATTTTGAATGACGATCGCGCCCTCATAGAACGCATACGCATGAGCCAGGGCATCTTGCTGGAACCGATGAAGGCAGCCAATTGCGCGCAAGCGTGGCGGGACGGTTTTGCCGGCATCGTAGAGCGTTTGGAAACGAGCAGGGCTGAACGCACTATGCGCGGTGCACGCCCAAGGTTGAAACGCATCGCGGTAATCGTCCCAATTGGCTACCTCGGCGGTACGCTACGCGGCGCAAAATTGCTGGCGCAGGCAATTTACCAAGGTAGCCGCCAGGCCGGAGCACCGGCGGAAGTCGTGTTTGTCCACCCCGAAGACCCCAACACATACCCGGACTCGGTATTTGCCGATCTTTTTCCGGGTATCGCCCGGCGCTGCTTCAACTGGAAGAAACTGCCGCTGGACGAAGCGCGCCGTGCGATGCACTACGCAGGATTCGGCGGATGGGTACCTGTGTACGACAACTATCTGGTGCCTGATGACGGTATCCGGCAACTGCAGGATTGCGATCTGTGGGTAATAATTTCCGATCGCCTGTCGCTACCGATGCTGCCATTACGGCCACGCGTACATATGGTGTACGACTACGTGCAGCGCCACCTCCCCATCCTGCCGCATGGGGCGGATCAATCGTTTGTGGATGTAGCACGGAACGCAGAACGGGTATTCGTGACAACGCGCTTCACCGAGCAGGAGGCATTGCAATACGCCGGCGTGGCGCGAAAGAAATTAGTGTGCTTGCCCATGCTGGCGCCCGATTTTCCGAACCCTGCCGAAGAAGCAAGCGATAAGCCTCCCAGTTATTTCATTTGGACTACCAACGCCGGCATGCACAAGAATCATGAGAATGCCTTGAAGGCGCTGAAGCACTACTATGAAGAGCTCGACGGTTGCTTCAACTGCGTTGTGACGGGATGCGATACGGCCGATCTCCCGGATTCGCCGCTCGAACATCTTGCGCAAGCGACCGGCCTCATCAACGGCAGCAAGTCATTGCGGAAACGCGTGCGCTGGAAAGGCAATCTGTCCGAACGAAAATACGCAAAGACGCTGGGCGGAGCCGCATTTCTCTGGCACCCCGGAAAAATCGACAATGGAACCTTCAGCGTGATCGAAGCTGCCAGATTGGGCGTACCAGCCCTTTCAAGCGACTACCCTGCCATGCGCGAAATCGACGCTCAGTTCGCCTTGAATCTTGCCTGGATGGATTCCGTCGAACCCAGAAACATGGCCGCCCAATTGAAACGCATGGAGGTCGAGCACACGTCGCGGCGCAAGCTATTGCCATCGAAGGAAGTTTGGGAAACACAGAGTGTCGAAAAGCTGGCAGGCACATACTGGAAGGCGATCTGGGAATGTCTGTAAAGCAATTTGGAATTTACCTGGCCTACGCGCCGACCGTGGACCTGCGTCACGAAGGCCTCGGGCGCTACCTCGCCGCCTTTCTACGCGGTGCGGCCGAACGCGATGACGTGCGCTTCGTCGTGCTGTGTCCGAGCTGGTCGCACGAGGATTTGCGCGCATTCTTCATCAGCGAGGCATTGCCCGAACAGCGCTTCGACCTTCGCTATCCGAAGGACAAGCCGCTCATCATGCGCGCCTATGAGGCGTATCGCCGCCACAAGTTGCGTCCGGTGAAACCTGCGCTGCATCAGCGCGTAATCGCCTGGGCACGCGCAGCAAAAACCCGCTTCATGGAACATGTCGAGGAACGCCTCGTGCGTGCGCGCTCGATTGCCGGCCTGCTCACTTTGCTGCCGGCCGGGCTTGCTCTGGTGTTTCTGCTTGTTGTATTGTCCCCGCTGCTGCTGCTGACAACCCTCAGCCTGTATCTGCTCCACCTTGTGCGCCGTCTCTTCCGTCGCGCCATCGAACCATTGGCGGCCGTGCTGCGGCGCGCTCGCATAGCCTTGTCGAACCCCAAGGAAGACGGTTTCGTACTGCGCCTCTATGGGCGCATGGCGCAAGCGGAATCGGCGCGCATGTTGACCCTCATAGATGGTCTTCCGCAGGTCGCAGCCTGGTATTGTCCGACCGCATTCTGGCCGGCGTTCAACGATATTCGCGGACCAAAATTGATGTGCGTGCCGGACATGGTGCTGGCGGAATTCCCCGTCGACTATGCAGGTGTGGGCGGCGACCGTTTCTTTGCCACGTTCGAAGCCGTCGAGTCGGCAATCCGCTCCGGCCGGCATTTTGTCACCTATAGCAATACCGTCAAATGGCAAACCCTGGTCGAACGCTATGCGGTGGAAGCGCACGATGTCGCGGTGATTCGCCACGCGCAAAATGATTTGAGTCAATGGGTCACCGTGCGCGGGTTTGACAATGCGGAAGATACCGCACGCTGCCATTGCGAGCAGCTCCTGCTCGAAGCCCTGCGAAAATCGTCCAACCCGCGCTATGCGAACGACTTTGCAAACGGTTCGGTAAAGTTCATCTTCTATGCCAGCCAATTCCGTCCGAACAAAAACCTGCTGTCGCTGCTGAAGGCCTATGAATACCTGTTGCGCAAGCGGCTGATCGCGCACAAATTAATCCTGACCGGCAACCCGGAAGCATGGCCGCCGGTCCGGCGTTTCATTACCGAGCATTTTCTCGAGAACGATGTGCTTTGCCTCCATAAACTCACTGTGCAGGAATTGGCTGCATGCTACAAACTGGCCGCGCTCGCGGTCAACCCCAGCTTGAGCGAAGGAGGCTGTCCGTTCACATTCGGCGAAGCGCTCTCGGTTGGCACTCCCGTTGTCATGGCGCGGATACCCGTCACGGAAGAAGTATTGACCGACCCAATATTGCAGCAGAAAACGTTCTTCGATCCTTACAATTGGAAGGACATGGCGCAGCGTATCGAATGGGCCCTGACGCATCGCGGGGAACTCCTGGGAGTGCAGCAGGTCACCTTTTCTGCCTTGCGCCAAAGGAGCTGGAGAGATGTTGTCGATGAACACATCGACGTCCTGGAGCGCATCTCCGATCCGGCTGCAAGCTCAAATAATGCGATGACAGCGGACGCCAAGTCGCCAACAAGGAACCAAAGATGAAACACCGTCACGCATTCATTTTCACCTGCGGCCTGGGTATATTGCTAAACGCATGCGACAAACCGGCAGCGCCATCCGGCAATCATGACGCGGCAAACGCTATCGTCGCGGCCATGCCGGCGAACGGTACGGCTGGCGCGAATGGTGCTTACGACGCCACGCCGCAAGAGGGCATTCTATTTGCCAAGCCAGGTTATCCGCGCTTTATCAAGGAAGTAAAGGGCGTGTCCGAACCGGAACCCAAGGGTCGCTGGACCGATGGCTCCGAGGCCGTCTTTGTATTCAAGGAAGCGTTGCACGGAAAGGTTCACGTCGAAATTTCCGGCATACCCTATGGAAGCAACATGGGGAAAAAAGTGGCATTGACGCTTGGCAATGCGAAACAGGACGTGGTATTCAATGGCGACATCAATACCTTTGAAACAGTGTCGGCTGACTTCGACCTTGATACGCCGAGCGATACGCTGGTCATGCGGATTCCAGAACCAAGTGTCCCACCCGGCGGCAATCGCCGCTTGGGAATCTTTCTCGGTACCCTGAAAATAAAATGAACGGCTATCCATGAACGAACCTGCCGCCGCACCGCCGAAGGGGCTGCTGATCCTGGGATTCGGGGGCCATGCCCGCGTGGTCGCCGATATTGCAATCGCCACCGGCATCATTGAATTTTGTTTCGTCGATCCGAACGCACGGGCAGGAGAAAACTTCCTGGGCCATCCGGTCCTTGCGGCCTGGAATGCCACACTACCAGAAGGCTGGCAGGCATTTTCTGCAGCCGGCGACAATATCCTGCGCCAGGATCACTGCGAACTCATCAAGTCGCGCTCGTGGCCCCTGGCCAGCCTGCTGGCGTCTTCTGCCACCATAGGTGCCGGCGCCATGATCATGGAAGGATGCCTTGTTGGGCAGCATGCCCATGTCGGCCCTATGGCAAGCATCGGCACAGGATGCATCATCAACACCGGCGCCATTGTCGAACACGAATCAAGTGTCGGCGAATTCAGCCATATATCGGTGCATTCCACCGTGGCCGGTCGCAGCAGGGTCGGCCGTTTCGCCATCATAGGCGCCGGCGCCACTGTCATTGACGGGATCGAGATCGGCGACAGCGTCATCGTCGGCGCAGGTGCGGTGGTGCACAGATCCATCACCGCGCCCGGCACCTATGTCGGCGTGCCGGTTCGCAGGCTGGATTGATTCCCTTACTGGCGTTCCCTGCGTACCCAGATCCCGACGGGCTTGCCCGCTTCGGTGCCGAACGCCTTCCACACATAGAGCGGCGACAATTCTCCGTTACGCTTGTCCCACAGGCCGGGCGGCTGCGTGTCGCGCCGATTCCAGACGATGTAACGCAGCTCGTTATCCGCAGCCCATGAGAGCGGCTGCTGCATTTCGCCGGAATAGAACTGATTGGTCTCGCGCCGGCGATTGCCGATCACATCCATATAGCCGCGCCAGTTGTAGAGCTGGTTGGTCCAGCCGACAAACAAGGGCTTGCCGGAAAATGCGCTATAGGCGCCGCCTTCGTGGTAACCATCGGCGTATTGATTTTCCAGCATGATGCCATCCGGCGCTTGCGCGAGATAGCGGAACATGTCGCGCGCAACCGGGTCGGTCGTATAGAAGCTCGAACCGTACATATTCGCATTGCCTTGCTCGTGCTGCAGGCGCCAGAATTGAACGATATCGTAGCCATAGAGCACGGTGCAGCCAAGTGCAAACATCGTGAGATAACGCATCCAGCGCGCTTTGGCGGCCAGCAAGACTGCACCGAGGGCGGTGAGTCCGCCGGTCCATATCCAGCCCCACCACTTCATGGTCGTATTGCTGCGTTCGAACTGTCCCGCCGACGGATCGTCGACGAAGATCATTTCGGACATCACCAGCAGTCCGCCGAAAACAAGCGCAAAGAACAGCGTCAGGCGACGCGTTTCACGATGCCAAAGACCAAGCGCGATCAACACCAGCAATGGCCAGAACAGTGCAATAAATTGCGGCACCGGCGTATGGTCGCCAGGGAAAACCAGGCGAATCGGTGTCGGCATGCCGCGGTTGGCAAAGCCAGACAGGAACGGATAAAGCAGGAAGGTCCCGACGACGCCACCGGCGATCAATGCGGCCCAGTCCGGCTTGCGTCCCGGCACAGCCCTGCCCTGCCACGCGCGCCACACGGCCCACGTGCCGAGCAACAGGCCCTGCAGCGGTAGCACCCAGGTATTGACCGCAAGCACTACGGGAACGGAAAATCCCATTGCAGTATGCACCAGGCGTTTCCTCGATTTGTCGTCGTCGGGCACAAACTCCATGGCAGCAATCAAGGCAACAGCCAGCAGCAGCAGGAAATATCCCCCCTGCGGCGCATGGAATTCGCCGAGAAAATATTGGTACCCGAGATTCTCCATGCCGAGAGAGCGAGGAATGACACCCGGATCGTCGCCCGGTGGAAACAGTTTGTGCCCGATATCGGTATTGATGTGCTGATCGTATTCGCCTATGAAACGCGCACTGCCCCACATGCGCTCATTGGTCGACGCGATGTCGGTCGGTGAGTCGACGATGATGTGATTGAGGATAGTGACACCGGTGCCGCCGAAAGCCAGCGCAGCCATCAGTAAAATCAGTGAAAAACGGTTGCGGATGAAACGTGAACCGGTGTCCCAGACCAGCGACAACGACAAGGCGGCCAGGAATGCCACGCTCAGATTATAGGTGAGACCAAGCGGCATCTGGAACACGCGTCCCGCGAAGCCGGCGGCGTAATACTGCAAGGTGTAGTAATAGTCAAACTTGAACGGCGGCAGCCAGTGGTCCTGCACGGGCAAGGTCGATCCGTCGATGAAGCTGGAAATGAACATCAGATCGGGCAGCCGCTCTGCAGTCTGGTAAATGCTCGGAAACAAGCAACGCCAGATCAGCCCATAGGCAAGCGCCGCGCCAAACACTGCTTCGGCCTGCACGAAGCCGCCCTTTTTCAAAGCGTCCCTCTCGCACCATAGGTAGAATGAGGCGATCAAGGCTGAGAACGGCCAGACGAAGCGTAGCGGGCCGAGACCGGATAGGTGTTCAACAAAAAAGGCGAAGGTCACGATCACAGTCACGGCAACGGCGCGGCCGATTGCCCAGCTACCGAAATGCGGTCCGACGAAGGCGGCCAGCGCAGCAAAGTGTAGCCATACTAAACCGATGGCGAGAGCGAAATAGATTGCCTGCATGGTGATGAATTCCCTGTTCTGTGCACGACTCGCGGTCCGAATTCGGCGTGCAGATTGTTATAGTCGTCAAACCTTCATGAGGCGGACTGCTTCCTTTTTTCTTCCACGCGGCCACTCTCGAATTGTCGGACCTCTTCAGGCGTACCAAGCGGAATCACGGCAGACATCGCCACTTCCGAAAGGGTCACCAGGCCACCCGCGAGAATGATCTCGTTGTATAGCGGTGCGACATATCGCTCTCCTTTTTCCTCCCGACCGGCGACGGCATAGTAGTTTGCATAGCTGTTGCCAAACAAGGCTGCCGAGGAAAACCAGTAAAAGCCTATGGTTGCGAATTCCGAAATGCGCGATTTTTCGCGCACTTCAAGAACGCGCCCGCCGGCATCGGCGCGGCAGAAACTCCATCCTTCGCCCGGCGCGCGAAAGCAGGGAATCCAGCCTTCACCGGTGGCATCGGCGCGGCGCAACGCACCTGGGACGAGTCCGGTATCGATGTTGAAGATAGCCATCGGCTGGTCTGCCGGAATAGTTGCAAGTGCCAATGTCGCGGTCGTTGCCTGGCCGTCCGTGGGCGCATCGATTTCGACGACCTGGAAATTTTCAATACCCATCGCCGCGCAGCGCACGCCGATGAAATCGCGCGCATTGTCTTCGGCGCGCGCGATGAAAACAAACCTGTCGCCGTTCCGTTTCAGGTCGAGCAATCCGGTCAGCGACCATTCGAACAGGGATTTGCCGCAAGTCTCGATCATATATTTCGGCAGATCGAATCCCGCCTTGCGAAAACGGCTGCCCATGCCGGCCATTGTAATCACGAACGTCCATGGCAATGCTGCGTTATGTTCAGTCTCCATTGCCGATCAATGCCTGTATTTGTGCATCGTTCATACGGATGAATTCGTCGGGACGCAGCGCTTTGTCGTCGACGTAGAAACCGCGCGGACCGGGCCATGGTTTGCCGACTATCAGCCCGTCGTAAGGGATGTCGTGGCGCGCCAGCCAGTTCAGAATTGTCGGCGCCGTGTGGGCGTTGATTTGCGCAATATCGCCACCATAGGTACGCATATTGCGTGCGGTATAGACAACTATCTTGAAGCCGTCCGCGCGCGCCCGGCGCAGGCGTGCAACCAGTTCCATATTGACCGGCAAATCGCCATAACGCTCGCCTTCGCCCTTGATCGGGCAAAGTGTGCCGTCAAGGTCCACGTAGATGGTGTTGGGATAGGCAATCCCGTCGACGGGTTCATGCATGGGCATTACTCTCCACTTCCTGCAGGATACTGATTGCAATAAGCACATAGGCGAGCACATTGCGCGGATTGTCGCGATGCAATGGCAGCATGCTCAAAAACAATGAAGCTTCCAGCAGCCGCACAGTGCGCGGGTCAAAGCCGCGCGAACTCAATTCATGGACGAACAGGCGCGCGTAGTCCGGATACATTGCTTCGGGCGTATGCAAATGCAGGCGCAGGTCGGCACCGAGCGTAATGTCGTACAGACCATTGGAAATGAAATCGTAGCCGCCCATGATCGAATGCGAAAGCTTGGCGACGTCGTAGAATGGATCGGCGTATAACTGCGCCTCTGTCACGGCCCCCTTTGGGTCGATCAATTTCAGCAGGCGCGTGCGGCGGTCATAAAGTATGTTGGAAAAACAGGCGTCGCCATGACCAACGCATTCGTAGTCCGGCATGTTGCCGGCAACCCTGTCGAGCAGGCCAAAGTAGCGTTCAAAGACCGATTCCAACGAAGCCTGCCCGGTCGCGCCGCGCACCATGTCGTCGACGAAGCGATAAATGTCGAGTGCCTGGAACTCCTTCAGACGCTCCTTCACTTTGTCGCGATATACCGCATCGAAATTGGCGCGCGCCTGGGCACGTTCGATTTTTCTGCGCGGCCGTTCGTCGACGAAACGGAATATGTCTTCCAGAAAGCGGCGGAACTCTTCGAGCCGCATGCCGCCATTGATCCATTGTTGCCCCATGTCGAGCAGCATCAGGCGCTCCATGGTGTAGCTTGCACCCAGTTCGGTTTCCGAGTAATCGAAAGGCATCACCAGCCAGCGCTTCATTGCGGCGGGCAGTAATTGAAAATAGTCGTGTTCGGCCTTGATCTTTGCCTTGTTGCGCGAGAATTTTACGATATTGCCGGCCGAGCGCTTGACGCTGTTGAAGTGGCGCGCACCGAGCGCACCACTCAGGTAATCGACCAGATTGGTCAGGTCGGCCACGTCGACAAAGGCCGGCGACACGTCGACATAGCAGTCGGCGCTGGTGATCGTTTCGCCGCGCGCCACCTGCTCCAATAGTTCGGCTGCATCGGCATCGAATGCCGCAAGCCCGCTCCATTGCGGCAAGCCGGTGCCTACGCAAAGGCCATCTACCAATAACATACGCTCCATTTGGTCGGCGGTTTCCGCCTCGCCCAGCGGTGCGAGGCTGGCCGGCAGCCAAAGAACGCGTTCGGTTCGTTCCTGCATGGCACTGCGCCTGGCTTCGACTAGTGAGGCGTTATCCGATATGACCGAGAATCCCCAGGCCTTGTCGCGGCATATCGCATGCATACGGCTGCGCAACGCCTTCTGGCGAAAAATGATCGAGCCGTAACCGTTGACCGAAACAAAGGCTGAAATCTCGTTGGAGACGATTTTCCTGTCGTCATACATGACACGCAGTTTCATCTCACCCTCGCGTTACGTTGCGTCGTAGCGACCTGCTCGCGCACATGGAATGTGTAGTTGGACGTGCGGCGATAGGACGAGCGTGCGGCCTTGCGCGCACGCAGATAGGGGCGCACGAAAAGCAAAGTCAGAAGCAGCAACGAGCAACTGATCAACATGCGGTACAACAATACGGCCAGCGCGCCGGAATTGCCGATGCCGATTGCGGCCGTGCTGATGATTTCCACAAAGGCATCGATGGCATGGTGCTGAAACACCATGGTTCCCGCCGTCACCACGAGCACCGCGGCAATTTCCAATATCCAGATTGCACAGGAAACGATGAATAGTAACGCCAGGTTGGGCCGTGTCAGTGGCGGAATATGGCAGGCCAGCGCTTCCATCCGGCGCACCAGGCGCATCAGTTTCAGCGAGCGTTGGGAATGCGAGGAACTGAGCAGGCGCAACAATGCCGATAGTGCGCTGCGCCCGAACAGTGCGACAAAGAAAGACAATCCGAGCAATACCATCAAGCCGCGCCGCGTCAGTTGCGCGAAGCTGCTGTCGATGACGGCGCTGCTGGCCAATTCGATCAGGCACAACACGATCACGGCGTCGAAGCAACGTTCGATCCAGATTGCGAAGATGGCGCGCGGGTCGCAACGCGTTAGACGATAGAATTCCAGCGCACGCGCCAGTTCGCCAAGTTTCAACGGCAGCGCGAAAGTGAGCAGCGAGATCGCGCTGTTGCAGCCGAGGATGGCATTGAAGGGCACCTTGCCGACGCCGATCAGCAAGGACAATCGCGCCGCCCGCAGCAAGTGCGCGCCAATGTACAGCAGCGCCCCCAATAGCAATGATTGCAACGCCACGGCATCGATTTCCGGCAGCAGGGCCAGCAAGGGATAGCGCATTGCGACGTCGATCATTTTCCACAGGGCTGCGCCCAGCAAAGGCAGCACAATGAGTTCCGGCCAGACCGCACCGAGGCGGAACAGCAGGCCGCCGACGGAGATGCGCAAGGGACCCCGGATATGCAAGCCGCTCACGTTGCGCCCTCGATCACGTCAAAGCGATATTCCAGACGTGTAACGTCACGGAATTCGTACTCCAGGAAAGCCTTTCCTGTCGATACGTAGCGCCACAGGATTCCCAGCGTTCTTCGCGCCTGACTGGCCAATTTGACGTTCGATATCTGGTCTTCTTCGCGCCACGAAATTGGGAAAAAGCGGATATTGTCGGCGCGCCGCGCATGACCCAGGATCATGCAATAGTTGAACATCAGGTTGTCGTGGAAACGCAACCAGTATTGACTGGACAAGGCCGCAACACGATAGATGTTCAATCCTGAACCGAGATCGTAAAGGCGGCGGCCGACGGCAAGGCTAAACAGCAGGTTGAAAACGCGATTGCCGAAAATGCGAAAGCGCGAATAACCGACCAGTTTGGCTTGCGGCATGAAGCGCGCGCCGAGACAGGCGTCGTACTGGTTGTGCAAGTCCTGGTCAAGGATGGGGAGCAGATCGGCAATGCTGCCCTGGTCGTCTCCATGCAACACCACGACATGCGTAAAACCGTTTGCCAGCGCATATTGGAATGCCGCCTTGTGCGAGCCGCCAAGCCCGTAGTTTTCCCGGTTGCGCACTACGCAAACCTTGCCGCAATCGAGAGCACGCGCAGCCGCGACCGCCGCCTCGACCGTTTTGTCCGGGCTGCGGTTATCCACCACCACAATGCGCAAAAATCGTTCCACGATGCCGGGAGCGCAAAACTGCTGCAATACGCGCACAATCTGCGCTTCGCACCGGTAGGCTGGAATAAAAACGAGTATCTTGTCCATCAGGCGGGCCCGCTCAACGCGTGTTAAGAAATTTCGCCGTGACGAAATTGAGAGCGAGCGTGAACGGCGTCACGATGAATTTGGCCAGCAGCGCCGCCCATTGCGCGGGAATTGCGTGGACGGCCTGCCCCAGCACCATGGCGACGCCCTGCACGGCGGCCGATGCAACAAAAAGCAACAGCAGCGTGTATGCCAGGTAAACGCCGAGCCGCACGGAAGTGCGTCCCGTGCGCTCGATGAATATCCGTTCCCTGGCAGCGAGAAAGGTGATGCTCGCCCCGAGCAGGCCGCCGGCAAGATTGGCAAAGAAAGGCGTGCCGTGTAGAAGCCACACGACAACCAGGAATACGGCAGTATCGGCCAGCCAGCCGATTCCCGCGATGCCGATAAAGTGCAATGCATTCTTCAAAGCTGGACCCGGAATCTCGGTGCCATCGGCACCAAATGTCTATCCAATCGCGTGCGGGATTGCGGCCGGGAACTAGTCAGCCGGACGATCCGCCGCGTTCGTTTTTATGTGCAATGGACGAGAATGCGTTCACCACATAGGCTAGTCAACTGGTTTCTAAATTCGAGCTGCAGAACAATACCACATGCAAATTCCGAGAGGCGAGTTGGCGTTGTTTTTCAGCCTCAAGTGCAGCACCGCTTGCCTACCATTGCGAAACACGCCGCACATTTCCAGAATGGAACTCACCGATTTGGCCGACACTGCCGCAGCCCTGTGCAACAAAAAGAATTCGGTTTGCAATAGCTCCGAGTGGCACGAGACCAAAACAAGACCAATCTTGCAGTGGTATTGACAGAAAACCACGCTCAACCTGCCTCCCCGGCAATGCCCGTTGCCAGGCGTTGCAGAATTGACTCAGGCTTTGCGTTGGTAGATCGCGTCGATATCTGCCGCCAAGCGTGCATGCAGCGCATTGCGTTTGAGCTTCAGAGTCGGCGTGATCAGGCTATTTTCGATTGTCCATGGGTCGAGTGTCGCCCACACGGCGCGCGGCACGGCATAGTAGGGGAACTGCTTGCTTGCCTCCTTGACCTGCTTGAGCAAGGCTTCGCGCACGCTGGCGCTCGCCAGGCTTCCGGCGGCTTGTGCATCGACTCCCAGAGTGACTGCCAGTTCATTCCAGAGCGAGCGGTTCAACACCACGAAAGCGGAGACAAACGGGCGGTTCTCGCCGACCACCATCACCTGCTCGAACAAAGGGTCGGACATAATGGCAAGTTCCAGGTCGGCCGGCGGGATTTTTTCGCCGGTTGACGTGACCATGATCTCCTTGAGCCGACCCGAGATGCGAATGCGTCCCTGCTCGATCACGGCCTGATCGCCAGTGCGCAGCCAGCCATCCTCCGTCATGACTGCCTTGGTGTCATCGGGGCGGTTCCAATAGCCTTGCATCACGCCGGGTCCGCGCACCTGCAGTTCGCTGTTCTCGCCAAGGCGCACTTCGACACCGTCGAGCACGCGACCCACAGTAGCCGGCCAATTGTCGTCAAGCGCATTGGCGGCGACGACGGGCGAAGTTTCCGTCATGCCGTAACCCTGCAAGAGCGGCAAACCGAGACCCAGGAAACATTGTCCTACCGCCTGCGACAAGGCGGCACCACCGCTCACCGCTGCGCGCAGCCGGCCGCCGAAAAGGTCGCGAATATTGCGCGCCACCAGTCGATCAAAGAGCGGCCAAAGGAGCGCGTCGAGCAGTGCCGAGCCGGCATCGCCATCCGGCAGGCCGTTGGCGCGGCAAAAGCGGCGCCAACCGACTTGTTGTGCGGTACGGAACAGGCGCTGCTTGAGCGGACTTGATTGGCCGAGTTTTTCCTGCAGTTTGGCAAAAAAACGCTCGTAAATACGCGGCACCGAAACCAGCACCGTCGGCCGGGCGGTCTTCAAATCCTCGGCAATGAGCGCCGCAGAGCGCGCATAGACCACGCAACTGCCTGCGGCCACCGGCAGGTAATAGCCGATGGTTCGCTCGAAGGTATGCGACAGGGGTAAAAAGGAAAGGAACACATCTTCCGTGTTGGCTTCCACGCGCGCCAGGACAGCCTTGATGTTGCTGAGGATATTGCTGTGGCTGAGCATGACGCCTTTGGGCTTGCCGGTCGTGCCGGAGGTGTACACAATCGCGGCGAGATGGTCCGCCTTGGTCATGGCCAACCCGTTCGCTGCTGCCCCGTTGCCCGGAAGGGGGTTAGCGGCCAACCATTGTTGCATGGCGATCACGGGCACGCTATTTGCGCTTGCAGACTCTGTCTGCGCCGCCGCATCGTCTGCCACGACAACCAGTTTGAGATACGGATATTGCTCGCATGCAGTCGATATCGGCAACCATTGCGCACGCGTCGAAACAACCAGGATCGATGCCTGGCAATCGTTGAGGATATAGCCTATGCTGCCCGGCGTATCGATGGAATGCATGGGGACCGGAACCATGCCACGCGACAAAGCAGCTTGATCGACCGTCACCGCGTCGATACCGTTTGGCAAAAGCACGGCAACTCGGGAACCGTGCGCCAATCGCAGGCTGTCGAGCGCACCGGCCCACGCTGCGGTCCGCTCTCCGATTTGCTGCCATGTATAGGCGACCCACGCCTTCGATGCGGCATCGAACTGCCGATACGCTTCGCCTTGCGGCGTTGCCGCAACACGCCGTGCAAACAACTGATCTAATGTGTCGATACCCTGTAGCGTCTCGCTCGTTGTCTTTGCTTGATTCATTCTCTTGGTAATTCCTGGGTTTGGGATAGGTTTTATGTCGGCACCATGCTGCGTGCCTGCAATGGGCAGTGTCGAAATTGCGCGCTCGGTTCCGGGTTTATTCTGGCGCACCCTTTTCAGCGAAGGAGACCAATCGGTGCAGTTGCTCACTCAGCATGCCTTCGACCGGGCCGGCCCATTTATCGAGGCCAGATTGCGGGCCGCCGTTGACGCGATAAGTAAGCTTGAGCAGCGTCTTCCCGTTCTCTGGTGCAACACTGAACGTCAGGATGCCATTGACGGCCAGTTCCTGCAGCGGCCCCAGGCTGGCCTGCAGCCGCACGACGGCATCTTTTTTGATGAAGATCACCTGCCCATGTTGCGTCGAGCCGCCATCCCATCGTTCGCAAAAGCATGAACCTGCAAGCAGAGGCAAGCTGAGATTTTCCGCGTTGCCGGACCAGGTATGCTGGCTACTCCACCATCGATCGACCTTGCCGATATCGGCGAACACATCAGACGGTTTGGCACCGACTTCCTGCTGCAACGACACTGTGAGGCTGGCCGAGCTTACATTGCTGATCTCTGCTAGGGCACAAGTCGGGATACCGATTGCCGCGCTGCAAAACAGCGACAGACAAAGGCGTGCAAAGGCGGTGGAGTGTCTCACTTTGTTATTTTAGGAAGCATTTTATGAACTTATATAGCAATCTAACCGATAGAAAGGCGCGCAATCAAGCAACTTCCTGACAAAATTGTCATTTTCGAGTCAGTATTTGGTCTGATACGAAGGTTTATAGTAAGAATCACGTGAAAATGGATCGAGCCTGCACTGCAATTTTCCGCAGCCGAGTTGCAACGAGAGAATGCCCCGATGAAAATTCTGATTGTTGAAGACGAGTTGAAGACGGCCCAATACCTGCATCGCGGCTTGAGCGAGCAGGATTGCACTGTCGACCTCGCACACAATGGCATCGACGGGCAGCACATGGCGCTCGAGTATGACTACGACGTGATCGTGCTCGACGTCATGCTGCCGGGGCGGGACGGATTTGCCGTACTGAAGGCACTGCGTGCTGTCAAGGCCACACCCGTCATCATGCTCACCGCGCGCGACCGCGTCGAAGACCGGGTCAAGGGCTTGCAAGATGGTGCCGACGATTATCTGATCAAGCCCTTCTCGTTTCTCGAACTGCTGGCGCGCCTGCAAGCTCTGACACGGCGCGGCCGTGTGCAGGAATCGGCGCAGCTGCATATCGGCGACCTGCAGATCGATTTTCTCAGCCGCAAGGCGGTGCGCGGCGGTGTACGGATCGACCTGACAGCCAAGGAATTTTCCCTGCTGGCGGTGCTGGCCAAGCGCCAGGGGGAAATTCTGTCGAAGACTGCCATAGCCGAGCTGGTGTGGGATATCAATTTCGACAGCAACACCAATGTCGTGGAAGTGGCAATCAAACGGCTGCGCGCCAAGCTCGACGGCCCGTTCAAGTCCAACCTGCTGCACACGATACGCGGCATGGGCTATGTGCTGGAAGTGCGTGACGCGGAAGCTGCGTCGTGACGCGCTCCATCGCCCTGCGCCTGGCCGCCATGTTTGCCGTCGCAACGTTGGCGGTATTCGGCCTGATTGGCTTCGCGCTGCATCGTGTGCTCGAACACGAACTGGATCGGCACCAGCTCGAACAGATCAATACCAAATACCAGGTGATGGAATACATGATCGCGCGCCTGCATACGGCCGATCGTTGGGACCGGGTCACCGACAAACTCGATTCGATGTCGCCATCCGACGGCAGCACGCAATTCTGGGTCTGGAGCGCCGACAAGCGTTTTCAATACGGCAAGGAGTCGCCGGAAGTCAGCGCCAGGCTGCATGGTCCGTCCGGCATCGGCGACATTACGTTGCCGGGCCGTGCCGATCCGCTGAAGACCAAGGTCGGCGATATTCCTCCCAACGAGGAAAGACCGGCGGTGCGTTTCATGGTCGCCATCGACTCCGCTCCCTACTATCACACAAGGAATGCCTTTCACCTGGCGTTGCTGGTGCTGTCGACACTCGGTGCCCTCGTCGTGACGGCGCTCGGCTTGATGATCGCGCGCCTCGGCCTGAAACCTTTGAGCAATTTGTCGCAGGAAGCCGGGGAACTGAGCCCGAAAAATCTGTCGCAGCGCCTGCGGGTGACGCAATTGCCTACCGAGCTGTCGCAGCTCGGTGCTTCCTTCAACGGTGCATTGGACAGGCTCGAATCGGCCTACCAGCAATTGGAAGTATTCAACGCCGACGTCACCCATGAGTTACGCACGCCGCTGGCCAATCTGATCGGCCAAACCCAGGTCATGCTGTCGCGCGAGCGCACGGCGGCGCAACTGGTGGAAGTATTGCAATCGAATCTGGAAGAGCTTGAGCGCCTGCGCGCCATCGTCAACGACATGCTGTTCCTGTCACGCGCCGACCAGGGCGAACGCGCCAGTCGACTGGCGAACGTATCGATCGCCGCCGAAGTCCACAAGACCGTGGAATTTCTTGACTACATCATGGACGAAGCGGGTGTAACCGTGCGTGTGCAAGGCGACGCCGAGGCACAGATTGAAACGTCGCTGTTCCGCCGCGCGGTGACCAATCTGCTGCACAATGCCATCCAGCATACACAGGCAAATTCGGAGATCGTGGTCAATGTGTCCAACGAACCGGACCTCGGTGTGCGCATCGCGGTCTCCAATCCCGGTGAAGAAATTCCAAGTGAACATCTGCCGCGCCTGTTTGATCGTTTCTATCGGGTCGATTCGGCCCGCGCAAACAGCTGGGAAAGTCATGGCCTGGGGCTGTCCATCGTGAAGGCAATTGCCACCATGCACAATGGTTCGGTATTTGCGTCGAGCCTGAACGGCTATAACATCATCGGTTTCAGCGTCATGACGGAGCTGCAGAAGTAGGACTACTATTTGCGCAGCAGGCGCAGCACCGTGCCGAGCAACAGGGCACCAAGACCGATTGCTGCGCCGGCCAAGACCAGGGCATTCAAGTGATCGCGTATCACGGCTATGTTGCCGAACAGGTAGCCGCCGACCACCAGCCCGACAACCCATAGCGCGGCGCCGCCAAAATTGGCCCAGGCGAACTTGTCGATGCGCATGGCCGATACGCCGGCGACGAAGGGGGCAAAGGTGCGGATCACCGCAATGTAAGGTGAAATCAGCAGCGTTCTGCCGCCATATTTCTCGCAAAATGCGTGGGTACGATTCAATGCATTGCGATCAAGCCATCGGTAATTGTGCGTGTAGGCTTTCGCCCCTATGTAGCGCCCGATAGCGTAATTGAGCATGCAGCCACCAAAGGTCGCAACAAACAAGGTCGGCATCAATAGCCAAAGATCGAGCGCGCCGCTTGCGCAAAACGCGCCGCAGACAAACAGCAGCGGGTCGCCGGGCAGGAAGAACAGCGGCAACAATCCGGTTTCGCAAAATATCACGACAAACAGAATCAGGTAAAACGCCACGCCGTATTCGCCAACGAGCAGCTTGAGCGACTGGTCGATGTGCAGGATGGCGTGAAAAATATGTGCAATGTCCATGTTTTACCAAAGTCGAGGGGCTACAAGTCGTCGTGCAAGCTGCCGTCGACCAGAATCAAGGCGCTGCGAATCTTCCGTCCGGGATACAAGACCTCCGCCGCCTGGCGGTATTGCGCCAATTGCGCCCCGTAGGCGGCACGTTCACCCGGCAGAAGCTGGCGTTTATAGTCAAGTATCCAGCTTTCCTGCTCAAAATGCACAAGCCGGTCAAAACGAAGAAAGTTTCCATTGAAAGCGACTTCCATTTCGTTTTGCGCGGACACATACATGCCTGGATCAAAGAAGCGCGCGCTGGCCGCCTGATTGAGGATAGTCGACGCTTGCTCGCGCGCCAGCGCTGCGAGCGTCGGCGAGCAACCCAGCCATTGCGCTATCGCGGCAGCCGACGGCATGGCCACCGGCCAGCGCGTGCAAACGGTCAAGCGCTCCATCAGGCTGTGCAAAATAATTCCTTCATCGATTTCGGCCGATTGCGGCGCAGAAGGCAACGGTGCAACGGGATTCGGCAATTCCGGAGGATCGAACAAAGGGATGGAAAACTCCATCGACTCCAGCACCGCTGACTGTCCGATCAATGCGTCAGCGTCGTATGGCGCTACCTGCGCCAATCTTGCATACCAGCTATCGGCGACGACACCCTGCCCGTCCACGTTCTTTCTACCGGCCACGCCGCTGACAATCAGGATATTTTTGGCCCGCGTGATGGCGACGTAAAGCAGGTTCCAGTCTTCCTGCAGCTTGAATTTTTCTTCCGCTTCGAACATATGATTGCGCGCCATGCCGCGCTCATCCTTGCGCCCGAATGCGGAGAAATGCGTAGGCCATTCGCTGTCCTGCGGCCAATCGCACAATATGCCGAGATCGTCGCGCGCCGGTTCGCTGTGATTGGCATCAAGGATGGCCACGATGGACGCCTCGAGCCCTTTGGCGCTGTGGATGGTCAGAATGCGCACTGCGTCCACCGCCGCGTCGACATTGGCCTCGTCCGGCGCATCGTTGTGGGCGCCCTTGCGCAACGCCTGCAAGGCTGCAATGAATTTCGGCAAACTCGGGTAGCGCCCCGCATCAAGCGCAAGCGACAATTCAAGAAACGCCTCGATGTTGCCGACTACCTGGCCGCGGTTGCCGGGTAAGGCCGCCTGCGAATAACGCGCAGGCAATTGGCCCTGATGCAGGATCAGATCGAGCAAATCGTGCACCGGCAATTGCGGCGCGGCGCGCAACCAGGATTGCAGGAGCGCCACCGCGCGCGCCAGCACGGGCGTGTCTTGCACCGACGACACATGCGCCTGCAGGCGCTGCCACCAACTTCCGTCGGAATGAACCGCCAGCGCGATCAGGTCATCGTCGCAAGCACCCACGATAGGTGACTTCAACACCTGGGCCAGAGACAGATCGTCGCCCGGGGTAATCAGGAAATTCAACAGGGCGATCAAATCGGCAATTTCAAGCGATTCCAGCAAGCCCCCGCGCCGGTCCGACACAAACGGAATGCCCGCTTCGCGCAACGCTTTTTCGTAGGCACCGAGATGGCTGCGCTTCTTGACCAACAACATGACGTCCGACCACTTCGGCAGTTCGCCGGACTGCGCCTCAAGTTGGCGACGCGCCGCAAGCAGTGCCGCCGCCACGCCACATCCCTCGCGATAGCGCCGCTCGTCTTCGCGCTCTTCGCGCGGCGTAGTCAAAGGGTCGCGCAGGCCGGCCGGCTCGTCCGCACTTAACCTGCTATCGTCGTCAGGTATCAAAGGCAGGCGCCACACGGCACCGGGCGCTTCAGAAGTGGTTGTCTGGGCCGAAAATATCCGGTTAGGCCCGTGCATACAGATGTTGAGTTCGTCAACCACTGCTTGCGCGTTGCGCCGCGTCTGGTTGGTGCGCAAGACGCTGGCGCCGCGCGCGCGCAGCATGGCGCGCGCCTCCTCGAACACGCGTGGTTCGGCGCGACGGAAGCGGTAGATTGACTGTTTCGGATCGCCGACGATGAACACCGATGGCTGGGCGGCATCGTCGCCATATGCGTTGAGCCAGGCGCGCACGATGCACCATTGCAGCGGGTTGGTATCCTGGAATTCATCGAGCAGGATATGCTTGTAGCGCGTATCGAGGCGGCTCTGCATGTAGGCAGCATGTTCGGGTTCGACCAACAGGCGATAAGCATGCCACTCGAGGTCGGCGAAATCAAATTCGCGCCGCTCGCCCTTGACCTCCTGGTAGCATTCGAGCAATGCACTGCCGACTGCGAACAGTGCCCGATTCAATTCCAAAACCAGCGGCTCGGCGCTGCGGCGCTGCAGGTTGTTCAATTCATCCGCAATGTTCGAGAACTCGCTCTCGAACCGTTCTGCGCCACTTTCACCGAAAAGTCTTTCGATCTCGGTCAGAAGCTTGCCCCGTCGATGATCGTTGCCGCGTACGGTCCCCTTGTCGTCAACAAACTCGCCAAACAACAGAGCGAAATTATCTGCAGACGGTCCCGCGCTCACGGCACTTTCGATGATCACCGCGCGGTTCTGATTGCGCTTGGCTCCCTGTCCGAGCAGGGCGGCAATCGCAAGAATCCGACCAACAAGTGCGTTGTCATGCCACAACGCAAGACGTGCATCTTGCTGCCCGTCGCCACCGCATAATTGAGCCAGTTGCGTCAATGGCGGCTGCTTGAGATTGGCCGCCTGCCATTCGGCGCGCTTGTCCACGAAGGCATCGAGCAATTTCCTGCCATTCCAGTCGCCGGTCAATTCGTAGAGGCGCAACAGGGCTTGGCGGATCGGGTTTTCCTGCGCGCCGCTCAAGTTTTGCATCAGGCGCCGATAGGCTTCGGTGAGCATTTCGCCCGAAGAGTCGGACAGCCCGTATCCGTGCGGTACGCCGGAAGCCAGGGGTGCGGCCTGGATCAGGCGGGCAAACCAGCTATGGAAGGTATCGATGGACAAGGCAGCCGGATCGGACAGGACGCGGTCGTACAAACCGCGCGCCACAGGCAGCAACGGCGGAATGGCCGCGTCGGCCACGCCGCGTTCCTTGAGCAGGCTGCGCACTTCGTCATCGGGAGCGAGGGCGAATTGTTTCAGCAACTGCAGCAAACGGTCGCGCATTTCCTGCGCTGCCTTGCGCGTGAACGTAATGGCGAGCAGTTCCGAGGGTGCCGCTCCTGCCAGCAGAAGGCGCAACATGCGTGCCACCAGCAGCCATGTCTTGCCGCTGCCGGCGCAGGCTTCGACCACCACCGAATGTCCCGGCTCGCAGGCAATGCGCGTGAATTCCGCCGCATCGATCGCCATCTCGTTGCGTTCGTAGGCGCGCGGCAATGTGGCGTCGCGCATCACCATGCTCCCTTGCGACACAGGCCGCGCACGGCGCAATACGTACAAACTTCCTCGGTGCCCGTTGCGGGCAAGGCGGCGCCTTCCGACAAGGCTTGCAGGTTTGCGCTCAGCTGCGACGCCAAAACTTGCTGCGTGCGCGCATAATCGGGCGCATCGACCATACCAAGTTTGTCCTTGCCGCCATCGATGGGCACATAGTGGGCATGCTCGAAGCTTCCCCCGGACAGAATGCCGTAGAACGCCAGTTGGCGATCTTCGCCGTTCTTCAATTTTTCGCGCAGCTTCGTTGCATCGCGCGTTTTGTAATCAAGAAGCGCAAGCTCGCCGCCGGCACCTTCGTCAACCCGGTCGATCCGCCCGTGCAGCAATATCTCGCCGCCTTTTTCCTCTGTACCCCAGCGCAGAATTTTCTCGAACTTGCGCTCGCCATAGGCGAAACGCCAACCATCCGCTTCGCGCGCGTTGGCCCAGGCCAGGTAGGATGGCAGCACCTTTTTCCAGCGCACGTAAAAGCCCAGCGCGGCGGCGTTTTCGATCACGGCCTTGTCGAACAGATCTGCCGAGATTGTGCGTAACAGCGCTTCGCGCTGATCGGGTGCCGCCGGATAGTCGCGCAAGGTCTCATGGTAACGGAACAGAATCTGATGCAGCCAGTCGCCATAGTCGCGCTTCTCGGGCATGTCGCTCAATTCATCGAGACCGGACAGACCGAGCATCCGCGCGGCAAAAAATTGATAGGGACAGGCAACCATGCTGCCATAGCCGCCTGAAGATAGTTTCGCCGGCAACAAGGCGGGCGCGCTGGGCCGCGGCATGGTGCCGGTTTGCGCCGTCAAGTTGCGGCATTCGATCTGCACCGCATGCTGCTTTGGCGCGCGGCATTGGGCCCGTTGCAAGGCCAGATCGAGCCGCGAAATCCAGGCGCTGACCGAATTGGGTTCGCCATCGCGCTGCTCCTGCCACGAGAGCACGACTTCCCGGTTACTGCACAACAGCGATGCAAAATCTCGCAGCTGGCGCAACTGCACAATTTCCCTGGTGGCCAGACCCAATTCGCGCCGCACGGTGTTGGCGAAGAACAGCGTTTCACCGGATTGGGAAGGCAAATGTTCGGCATCGCAGCCCACCATCAACACTGCATCGAAAGCGCGCAACTGCGCACCGCTCAGTGTCAGCATGACAACCCGCCGGTCAAGATCAGGCGCGATGTACGATGTCGATTCAAGCTGCATGCCGATGAAGGCGCGCCACTCGGCAAACGAAAATTCCTGCGTTTGCGCAGCACACTCTGCAGCAATCGCCTGCATGAGAGCAAGCACCTGCGCCCCCGCAGCATCCGCTTGCAGTGCCGCCCAGATACCGAGCGTCTGCAGACAGCCCTCGCTGGCGGCGCTCCATTGCCGCAGCGTCTTGCGCCCGGCAAAAACGGCAGCCTGCTGCTCCAGTGCACGCACCATGTCCTGTGCTGCCGGCACGCCGCTCAATGCCCTTGCCGCCGCGTCCCAGCCGCCCGACACATTGGCGTTGCGCAGACAAACCTCAATACTCATCAAGTGCTGCGCTTTGTGCGGCACGTCGGCAAAGACAAACGGCGACTTCAACAGGTCAAGCAGTGCCAGCGTGCCGGCGCGGGTCGACACGACTTCAAACCAGGCCGACACGGCTGACGCTGCCCGCGTGGTCGACAGTTTCCAGCCGGTTTCATCGGCCACAAATATTTGGGCGCGCTCAAGCAAGGCGCGCAGGCGCCTGGCCACCACCCGGTCCTGCGCGATGACGGCAATCGAAGCTTTGCCGGCGACTATCCAATCGACCACTGTCTGCGCGGCGCGCTGCGCTTCGAGTTCCATGCTATGGGCGGGGCTCAGGCGTATCTGCTCCATTGCGTCGACCGGCTCGGGAATAAAGCTCGGGTAGGTCGGGTCAATTCCCGGTTCGATCAGTTCCGGCCACGCTTCACGCAATAGCGGCGTGACAACCGGCGCACGCCAATCGAGCAAGATCGGCAAGACATCCTGCCGCTCTGCATACGTCTGCAAAAATGCTTCGTCGTAAGTATCCGGCGCCCCGGGCGCGATCCAAACCAGGGGCAGGTCGGCTTGCCGCGCCAACTGCATCATCTGGCGGAAGCGGTGCGCCAGCGGGTCGCTGCCGTCGAGCTGCGCCTGCCAGATCGACCAGACGAGTTGCGTTTCGTCCGACACCACGCTTTGCGCGCGAGGCGACAGTTGCGCCAATGCCCTTTGCCACAGCCGGCCGGCCGCATCGCCGTCATGATCGCCGCTGCGCTCGACTTTTGGTAACAGGCAGCGCGTCAATTCGTCACACAGCGCGAGCAACACCTGAGCCAACGGCAGCAAATCCGTGTTGCGGCGCGCGCTGAATATTTTCTTGAGCCAGGCGTGCTGGCGCAATTCGGCATACAAATCCATCAGCCGAGCGCCAGGCCTGGCCGGTGGATTGCTTTCGGGAGGCAATTGCGCGCACCAGTTGGTCAAGGTAACAATGCGCGGCGGAACAAAGTTCGCGCCCAGCTCAACCAATAGTGCCTGCTTGAGCAACTGTGCGTGAGAAAAAGCCGAGACGACGACGCGCAAGCCGGACAGATCATGCGGACTGCCCGTGGCGTCGTTGGCCCGCAGCCCGATGATTGCCCGCGCGGCCACGGCCCAAAATGGCGCAGCAGGATTGATCAGTATGGGACGACGCAGCATGAATGAATAGAAAGAAGGGTAAGCGATGCAGAGACGGGTCGATTGGCCACTATAAGCGGCAAATAGCAATTTGCCAACCGGATCATCCTTGTCGAAGGACCCGTGCCATGGCGTGAGGATTGTACTGAATTCCAACAATCCTGCCTTCGATATCCTTGCCGGTGGCGGCAAATTGCGCTTTCCCCCACACAATTTGCGAAAATGGGTTATGATTTACCTCATACCCCGCCGCGTTACCTCTGCCGCAGCTTTCAACCTCCTTGAATTCGCGCTAGACGCCACCAGTTACAAACCCTGGCAGCGCCAGTAGGCGAACACAGGCAGGATTCACTGGTTACACTTGGCGCTATTTCTTTTATACCCTCACACCGAGGAAAACATGAGCGAAAATATTAAACACATCACCGACGCGTCATTCGAAGCAGACGTCCTGAAGTCCGACAAGCCGGTATTGGTCGATTTCTGGGCTGAGTGGTGCGGTCCCTGCAAGATGATTGCCCCTATCCTCGAGGAACTCGGCAAGGATTTCACCGGCAAGCTGCAAATCGTCAAGATGGACGTCGATGCCAACCAGGCCGTGCCAACCAAATACGGCATTCGTGCCATGCCTACCCTGGTGCTGTTCAAAAACGGCGTACCGGCCGCGCAACTGGTCGGCGCAGCCCCCAAGGGCAAACTTGCTTCCTTCATCGAAAGCAACATTTAAGTAATTCGTGTGGCGATGCGCCTGCATCGCCACCTTGGTTTATTCACACCACGTAATTCCCTCCCCCACCTCTGAAATCCCGTCTCGGGACGCTCAAAAACCATGCATTTATCCGAACTAAAAGCACTACACGTATCCGCATTGCTGGAAATGGCAATCGGCCTCGAAATCGACAACGCAGCCCGGCTGCGCAAACAGGAGTTGATGTTTGCGATTTTGAAAAAACGCGCCAAATCCGGCGAACAGATTTTTGGCGATGGCGCCCTCGAAGTCCTGCCTGATGGCTTCGGCTTCCTGCGCTCGCCCGACGCCAGCTACATGGCGTCTACCGACGACATTTATATTTCCCCTTCACAAATCCGCCGTTTCAACCTGCATACCGGCGATTCGATCGAAGGCGAAGTCCGTACCCCCAAGGATGGCGAGCGCTATTTCGCCCTGGTCAAGGTCGACAAGGTCAACGGCGAATCGCCGGAAGCCTCCAAACACCGCATCCTGTTTGAAAACCTGACGCCGCTGCATCCGAACAAGATGATGCCGCTTGAGCGCGACATGCGCGGCGAGGAAAACATCACCGGCCGCATCATCGACCTGATTGCGCCGATCGGCAAGGGCCAGCGCGGCCTGCTGGTCGCCTCGCCGAAATCCGGTAAATCGGTCATGCTGCAGCATATCGCGCACGCCATCACGACCAACCACCCCGACGTGACAATGATCGTGCTGCTGATCGACGAACGTCCGGAAGAAGTGACGGAAATGCAGCGCTCGGTGCGCGGCGAAGTGGTTGCCTCAACCTTCGACGAACCGGCCACGCGCCACGTGCAAGTGGCGGAAATGGTGCTGGAAAAAGCCAAGCGCCTGGTCGAAATGAAGAAAGACGTGGTCATCCTGCTTGACTCCATCACCCGTCTGGCGCGCGCCTATAACACCGTCATCCCCGCCTCGGGCAAAGTCTTGACCGGTGGTGTGGACGCCAACGCATTGCAACGTCCAAAACGCTTCTTCGGCGCAGCGCGCAATATCGAAGAAGGCGGCTCGCTGACCATCATCGCTACCGCCCTGATCGAAACCGGCAGCCGTATGGATGACGTGATCTACGAAGAATTCAAAGGCACCGGCAACATGGAAGTGCACCTGGAACGTCGCCTGGCCGAAAAACGTGTCTATCCGTCAATCAATCTGAGCAAATCCGGCACGCGCCGCGAAGAACTCCTGATCAAGCCTGAACTGCTGCAAAAAGTCTGGGTCTTGCGAAAGTTGCTTTTCAGCATGGACGAAATTGAAGCAATGGAATTCATGCTCGACAAGATGAAAATGACCAAGAACAACGCCGAATTTTTCGATATGATGCGCAAGGGCAATTCTTAAAATACAAAATTGGGAGCCTTTCATGGAAATGCATGGACTCATAGCGTGGTTGGTTATTGGTGCGATTGCGGGTTGGCTGGCCGGCAGTCTGGTTAAAGGCGGCGGCTTCGGCTTGCTGGGCGATATCGTGGTCGGCATCGTGGGCGCCTTCGTCGGCGGTTGGCTGGCCGGCTTGCTGCACATCAGCATAGGCGGCGGCTTCATTTCCTCGATCATCACCGCAACAGTAGGGGCAATTGTCCTGATCGTCTTGCTGCGCATGATCAAAAGCGCCTGATTTCCACAAACCGCGTTCGTATCTCAAAGGCCTGTCTTGCACAAGCCTTTGATTTCATTATATAATCGACGGTTTAGCACTCACGGCAAGTGATCGACAATCAGGTCAAGAGGCAATACGACCCGCGAAGTGACGATTGGCTACCGAATCAACCAAAGGAAAAAGCATGAAACCAAATATTCACCCGGATTATCGCGAAGTCGTATTCCACGACCTCTCCTGCGATTTCAAATTCATCACCCGTTCGACCGTTCAAACCCGTGAAAAGATCGAGTTTGAAGGCAAGAGCTACCCATTGGTGAAGATTGAAGTCTCGTCCGAATCGCATCCGTTCTACACTGGCAAGCACAAGATCGTCGACACGGCAGGTCGCGTCGAGAAGTTCCGTCAGAAGTTCGGCGCTGTTGGTTCCAAGACACAAGTCGCAGCAGAATAATTTCGCCGCAGTACGCAGCTCGCGTAGAAAAGGCAGCTCAGGCTGCCTTTTTTATTTTTCAGGTGGAATTTTTGCAAGGCAATGTCGTCATATTTGCGGCACAATAACGCCGGAACTAAAAATAAGAAGCCAACTACAACTCGCCCATGGTCACTTTCAATTATCGTCGTGCAGGACGCCCTTGCGAAGCTTCAGCCTTCGCCGCGCGACAGGATGATTTGAACGAGATTGGCTCCGTCCCCGTGAATTCGGTACTTGGGCATTAAGGTCAAGCAATGCCACCATTGAAGCCCGTTCGTCTCCCCGCATCTGCCACCCATGCCCTGCCACGCTGGGCCCTGATCGCCCTGTGCCTGCTCTACATCCTGCCCGGCCTGATTGCACGCGACCCATGGAAAAACGTCGATGCGGCCAGTTTCGGCATTGAATGGACCATGGCCCACGGCAGTCTTGACGATTGGCTGTGGCCGCACATCGCCAACTTGACGATGCCCGATGAAGGTCCGTTGGCGTTCTGGCTCGGCGCGCTATGCATACGGCTGTTCGGCTGGCTGCTGGGCGACCCCATGGCAGCGCGCATTGCCAGCATCGTGTTTTTCCTGCTCGGCTCACTATCCGTCTGGTACACCACCTTCCTGCTTGGTTGCCGCCCTGAAGCGCAGCCCCTGCGTTTGGCTTTCGGCGGCCAGCCCGAACCGAAGGACTATGGACGTACGCTGGCCGACGGCGCACTGCTGATCTACCTGGGCTGCCTCGGGCTGCTGTATCCGGTCCATGCCACGACGGCCAAGGCGCTGGAGATTGCGCTGGTGGCGTATTGCATGTACGCTTCGGTCAAACTGTTTGAAGCGCCTGCCAGGAAGGCTGCAGCCATCCTCGGTGCGACGTTGGGATTGCTGGTGCTCACGCGCGGCTTTGTGGTGCCCGTTGCCCTGTGGTGCGGCTTGCTCATGCTCACGCTGCTGCGCGACAAGAGCGTGTGGCGCCATCTGGTGCTGATCGCCTTGCCATGTGCCTTGGCAATCACCGGCGCATGGTTCCTGGTCAATTCATTGGCGCACCCGTTTGCAAGCTCCCCGATCCGCGCCTGGACCATCTGGAACTTCAATCGCGTCGACTGGCCGTCTTTCGAGTCGCTCAAATATCTGCTGCGCTATGGCATCTGGTTTGCCTGGCCGGCATGGCCTTTCGCCGGCTGGGCTATCTATGCCTGGCGCAAGCAGTTCAAGGCCTTGCATATCGCGCTTCCCATGCTGTTTTTCGGCGCTTTCATCATCCTCGGCCTGATCAACCCGGTTTCCGAAGTGGGCGTATTGATGCCGCTCGTGCCGCCACTGGCGATCCTGGCTGCATTCGGCCTGCCGACCATGAAGCGCGGTGCGATCAATGCGGTGGACTGGTTTTCCGTCATCATCCTCACCCTGTTCGCTTTTGCGATCTGGATGTACTGGATTTCGCTGCAGACCGGATGGCCGCTGCCGGCACAAAAAGTGTTGAAGCTTTTGCCCGGGTTCAAACCGGAATTTCATGTCGTCTCGTTCATGATCGCCCTGACAGCGACCGTGGCCTGGGTATTCCTCGTGCACTGGCGCATTTCGCGCCACCCGTCGGTGCTGTGGCGCGCCGTCGTGCTGTCCACCGGCGGCGGCATCCTGTGCTGGCTGCTGCTCATGACGCTGTGGCTACCCGCCTTCAACTACGCCCGCAGCTATGCGACGGTAGCTACTGAGATTGCAGAGCGGCTTCCGGCCACGCCACATTGCGTCGATGCCGATGTCGGCGCGGACCAGATGGCATCGTTCGCCTATTTCGGCGACATCCATTTCGCCCAATTCGAAGGGGCGCGATGCGACTATCTGCTGTTACAGGAAAACAGCCGCAACCGCGAGGAGGCAGCGCGTATTCGCAACGCGACCGACCAATGGCAACTCATGTGGGAAGGCCGCCGCCCGTCGGACAAGGACGAACATTTCCGCCTTTACAAGCGCCTGCATTAGGCGCCCACACTAAGCGCCTGCACTAAGCGCTCGTGCCAGGCAGCGCGGCTACTTGACCTGCGAATCCGGCCGATAGCCGTCATTGAGTGTCTTCAGGAAAGCGACCACGTCCTTAATCTCGTCTTCCGTCAAGGCCGGCTCTTCTCCCGCCGTTCGATTGAACGGCGCATCGACAATATCAACATTGCCTTGATTAGCAACCGGCAAGTCGTCATATTTCTTCACCTTGCCGTCGGACCCTCGCGGGTACCATTTTTCCGGCCTGGTCTCGCGTTCGACGTAGAAACGCACCACGTCTTCCAGCGAGTGAAACACGCCATTGTGGAAGAACACCTGGCGCGTCGCGGCGTTGCGCAAGCTCGGCGTCTTGAAGTATCCGCAATAATTACTCTGCTTCGCATAATCCTTGCGCCATGGGCCGCACATGCCGAGGTCAAAATACTTTGCGTCGCGCGTGGCGGCAATATTCTTGCTGCGCGGCGCGGCGAGTGCCTCGAACTGGTAATCGGTAAACGCCGGCCCTATCCTGCCGTCGCGTGAAGGTTTGTCGACGTGGCATGCCGCGCAATTGCCCTTCTTTGCGTCATTGAACAAATCAAGCCCATGCTTTTCCTGTTCGCTCAATTGCACTTTTTGCGCCAGGTAGTAGTCGTATTTGCTGTCATAGGGATGAAAGCTGCGTTCCTCGATCTGGTAACGGGCGAGGGCAAAATACGCTTCGCCGAGTGCTATGCTGGGAGAAGTGAATACGCCGGGGCCGAACAGCATCGTCATCTCGTCGGCATAGGGTGCCGCCTTCAATTTCTTCACCAGCTCGCCGGTGTCCTTGTTGGCCATCTCGTTCGGATCGAGCAAGGGGCCGCTGGCCTGGTCGGTCAAATTGACGGCGCGTCCGTCCCAATCAAATCCCCCCTGCGGCACCATTTCCGGCACAGCCGGCGCCATGGCCTTGGCTGTCCTCGGCGCCAGGTCCTGCACATTGTTTCGCGCTTGCGCCGCCGCCTGTGCTGCAGCCTTGTCGTCCTCGTCTGGCTTTAGGTCGGGTCCAATCGAGAATGGTGGCGCGTGGTCGTGGTAAGTCAGCGAAGGCACGGCGCGGCCGCCTTCGTGGCGCATGGTCAGTCCGCCCAATTGCACTGCCAGGTCATTGCCTGGTGCGTAGGCATGGGCAGGATCATGGCAAGAGGCACAGGCCAGCTTGCCTGAACCGGAAAGGGACTTGTCGAAGAACATCTTGCGTCCGAGTTGCGCCATTGCGCTCAGCGGTTCGGCCGGCGCTTCCAGCCGCGCCCGCGCACCGGCGACGCCCAGGGCGGCCGCGTCCGGATTGGCGGTTGCCGTAACTGTGCCGCTCGACGCAGCAGCGGCCTTATCGGCGTCATGATGGTCGCATGCGGAACATGCCATGGCCAGGCAGAGCATCGCGGCAAAGGCGAAAGGCGACGTCCATCCCAGGTCTGCACTCATTTGGCGGACTGTGTGCGCGACGACGTCCGGGCGAATTGGGTTAGTGCAAGATTTCATAAAAGGAGTCAATGCAAACAACAAGCAACAAGGCGAGAGGCGTCAGACAGATACCGTAAGACAGATAGCGCCCGGCAAATGAATTGCCGATACGCGAAACGCGCAGCGCAAACACGGCGGCCGCGACCGCGGCGACAGCTGATTCAACCCAGCTGGAAAGAACGACATAGGCAAAACGACCATGCAACCAAAGGGTGCAACCCTAGCATGGAAATATGTCACGAATATGAAATCGCGGCAATGTCCGGGCTCTTTCCGACCATCGCGCAAGCCTTCCGCCATGCCAAGACAAAAACAGTTCATCGTCATGATCTTGTCACAAGCCGCTCCTACAATCCACATCCGCTGGTCGCTCGTGACAGCGGGGTTCGAGAATCGCTCTGATAGCGCGCTGTTCTGAACGACGAACGTCGTTGATTAGTTAGTGGAGGCAAGCGCATTGCATTTGTTCAAGGCATTGCCTCGGTCGCCCAACGCAAATTGGACACAGGTCCGACCCAAATAATCGACACGGCGGAGAAATACACTACACCGCATGCAATTTGCCGGCTCGAAAAAACCGGCAACCGCATGTTCCAATTACCTTGCAAGGGGGAAAAATGAATTTGAAATCTTTGTACGCGCAAAACGGCTTCCTGAAGCTGGCTGCGCTGACGCTGGCTGTCTCCGGAGCCGTTCTGGCCGGATGCAGCTCCGGAACGTCTACGCCTGCAGCCACAGACCAAACCGCAGCAAAAGCCGCCACGCCGATCCAACACGTCGTTGTGATCTTCCAGGAAAACGTGTCTTTTGACCACTACTTCGGCACCTATCCGAAGGCCGCCAATCCAGTCGGCGAACCAGGCTTCACGGCTGCCTCCGGCACACCCGTGGCCAACACGCTGGTCACACCGCTTGACGTCACAAAGAATTTCGCTCCGTTGACAGGCATCGACCTGATGACGAAAAACCCGACCGCAGTCAATGCTGCGAACGGCACCAACGGCATCAACCCGTTCCGTATCGACCGCTCGCAGGCCAACCCGAACAGCCAGAACCACGACTACGACGCCGAGCAAAAGGGTTTCAACAACGGCGCCATGGACTTGTTCCCTGCCTCCACCGGCACTGCCAACACTGCCGCACCGCAAACCCTGCAAGCCCCATTCAATACGCCCGGCATCGTGATGGGTTACTTTGACGGCAACACCGTCACGGCTTTCTGGAATTATGCGCAGCACTACGCCATGAGCGACAATTCCTACGGCACCAATTTCGGCCCGTCCAACGTCGGCGCGCTGAACCTGATCGCCGGCCAGATCAACGGCGTGATCGCGACCAACGCCGCGGCAGCCTCCGGCGGCACCAACATCGACTATGAATTGTCGAATGACGGCAACGGCGGCATCTCGCAAACCAGCGATCCGCAACCTCTGGGCGACGCCTGCTCGACGCGCGACGCTGTCACAATGGGCGGAAAGAACGTCGGCGACATGCTCAACGCGGCCAATGTCAGCTGGGGCTTCTTCATGGGCGGCTTCGACCTGACCGTGACCAACACGAACGGCACAACCGGCTGCAAACGCACAACCGTTTCCGCCGTGACGTCGGTCAACAAAGTTGACTACATTCCCCATCATCAACCGTTCCAGTACTACAAATCGACCCAGAACCTGACGCACGCCCGCCCAAGCTCGGTGACGGCTATCGGCAACACCTATGAAGCCGACGGCAAGACAGTCGACCCGGCCAACCACCAGTACGACATCCATGACTTCTTCGATGCCGTTTCCGCAGGCAACTATCCGGCTGTCAGCTTCCTCAAGGCGCCTGGCTATCAGGACGGCCATGCAGGTTATTCCGACCCGCTGGACGAACAGGCGTTTGTCACGCAAGTCATCAATTTCCTGCAGCAGCAACCGGGCTGGAGCAGCACCATGGTCATCATCGCGTATGACGACTCGGACGGCTGGTATGACCATCAGATGAGCCCGATCGTCAATCCGTCGAAGCTGGTTGAAGGCGCAGCCGGCGCTGCCGGTGCCACCGCCAACATGGTCAGCAACGGCGTGACGGTATTGGGTCAAGGCGACTTCCTCAACGGCCCCGGCGTTTGCAATACCGGCTTGCAACAAGGCACAGCAACACCGACAACCGCACTGGCTGGCTATGACGGCAAAGCCAACGCCCAAGGTCGCTGCGGCTATGGCCCACGCTTGCCGCTGCTGGTTATTTCGCCTTATGCGAAGGTCAACTACATCGACCACACACTGACCGACCAAGCCTCAATCCTGCGTTTTATCGAAGACAATTGGCTCGGTAGCCAGCGCATCACCGGTTCGTTTGATGCCATCGCCGGTCCGCTCAACAATATGCTGAATCTGAGCGGCACACCAAGCACGGCAACGCTGTTCCTCGATCCGTCAACCGGCCAGCCTGCACCATGCGCAAATTGCAAGGCGCAAGTACGCCAGTAACGTCGGCAAGCGAGGCAGTAAGCGGCGCCTGAAAACCAAACAAGGCAATCAGGCTGCGCAACGCCTTACGCAAGACGATGCCCGCACCTTCCGGCCCAGACCGGATCGTGCGGGCATTTTTATGTGCTCGTCAACATCGCCGCACGATCGATACGCCGAACGCCGAAACGCCCGCCTCTATCCACTTTGCAAGAAGTTCGCTACACTTCCAGCGTGATGCTGCCGCAACCGGGTGCAACGCGACAGACAAAGACTCCTTCCGCAATCCCGGGAAACGACCTCCCGCCGCACAATTTGCCCGCAATTGCGAACCGGAGCCACTCAAGGAAGCGCATGAAAAAATCGCTGTACCAGATATTAGGCGTCACCAAGGAAGCAAGCCCTGAGGACATTTCGGCCGCTTATGAAAAAGCGCGCACCAAGCTGGCGGAGAATGCCAACCCCGATCCGAATGAGGCCATCATTTTGCGCGAGGCCTACCAGGTGTTGTCGCATCCGCAGAAGCGCATAGTCTATGACACCAGCCAAAGCAATCGTGAAAGCGGCCTGACGCAAGCTGCAGCGCGCGAGGAAGACCCGGCTGCATCCAGGCGCATGGTATGGTTGCTCGGTGCGGTCGTCGCAATTGCCCTGGTGGGTTGGGTCGCCATAAAGAAAACCGAGCATCGGGCGCAAGACATTGGCGCTTCCGGCACGCCGCAAGTTGCTGTTCCCGCGCAGGCGGTCGGCCCGGCAAACCAGAATGCGGCTGCACGCGTCGCGCAAAATAAAATCTTGCGCGCGCTATCGCCGGAAGAGCTGTATGCAACAGTAGCACCGAGTGTCGCGCTCATCCACATGAAGAATGATCAGGGTGTGCTGCTGGGCAGCGGCAGCGGCGTGCTGGTCGGCACCAACCAGGTCATCACGAATTGCCACGTCGCCAGGGTAGGTAGTCAAATTGAGTTATACATTGCCAACGAAAAAGTCACGGGTACCGTGGAAACGGCGGACGAACATTATGACCTCTGCATGCTGCACGTCTATGGCATATCGTCGCAACCGGTGACCATCGCCAAGATGGCCGACGTACACACGGCCGAAAAAGTCTATGCGATCGGCGCGCCGCAGGGGCTGGACCTTACCATCAGCGAAGGCATCATCTCGTCGCTGCGCGACATTCCTGACGTCGGCACCGTGATACAAACGAGTGCGGCGATTTCGCCGGGTTCGAGCGGCGGCGGCCTGTTCGATAATTATGGACGCCTGGTCGGCATCACGACATTTCAAAGCAGGTCGGGGCAAAACCTGAACTTTGCCGTGCCCGCCGAATGGATAGAATCGATGAGCAACCGAAGCGGCGGGGGAGTTGGGCGGATTACGATGGGTGGGGAATGAAGATGTTGCTGCCTTAGGCCCGCCTAAACTTTCATCGGCAAAATCACCATCTGCAATCCATCAAAATGCAGGCGCCGCTGTATCGCCAGCGCCGCCTGATTGTGCAGCAGCCGCGTGAACCAGTTGTCGGTCTCGAAAATCAGCTTGCTGGTGAAAAAGATCGCATTCGGATATTCCCGATTCGTGTCGATGCACAACTGCGTGACCTGATCGACCACGTCAGTACCGAACACCAGCGACGAAGCCGAAGCCATGCCATGGCTATGGCAAAAATCGACAAAGAACTTCAGCGTGGCATTGGCCTCGGCCCGCATCTGCTCCAGCGCACCGTCGCCGCCATAGGCGTGTGAATCCACCGTCCGCGCATTGATGAAAATGAAGTTCTTGAAGTGTCCCGGAAACATGCGCTGCACCCACAGCAAGGCATGCAAGCCACCGCCGCGCGAATTGCCGACGATGAACACGGCCGTCTGGTCGTTCGGGTCCGGCACGATCGGCCCGGCATGCGAACCGAAGGGCTGGTTGGCAAACACACGGTCGACCATGCGTATTTTGTCCTTCGTTTCGCGATAATGCGTGCGCACCACCAGGCAACCGGCGATCACCAGCGTGGTGATCAAAATCGTCATCCAGCCGCCCTCGTTGAACTTCTCGATAACCGTCACCACCAGAATACTGGAAGTGACCGACAGGCCGATGACCGACAACAGCATGCGCCCCATCCACGGTTGCCCGGCCTTCTTCTGCTTCCACCAGTACAGGCACAAGCCTGTGAGCGACAGGCTGAAAGTCAGGAACACGTTGATGCTGTACAGCACCACCAGCAGATCGACCTTGCCGGCGCTCCACATCAATAATGCGAAGGCCGCAATCCCCATCACCATCACGCCACTCTGCGTGACCAGGCGCGTCGACAGATAACGGAATTTATGCGGCACCCACGAATCGCTCGCCATATTGGCCAGCACTGAAGGCCCGCCGAGAAAACCGGTGTTGGCCGCCACCAGCAACAGGCCCGCCTCAAACGCCAGCGTGGTCGACAACACCAGGGCCAATGACGTGCCATGCAAGCCCATGTTGCCGAAAATGGTATTGAACACCACCGCGTTGAGCGTCTGCCCTTCCACGGGCCGCGCATCCCACAACAGATACAGCATGATGATGCCGCCGGCAGTGAAAGCCAGGCTGGTTGCCATATACAGCATCGTCACCTTGCCGGTGCGCACGCGCGGTTCGGCCAGCGAATTGACGTTGTTCGACACCGCCTCGATGCCGGTATAAGTACCGCCGCCGAGCGAATACGCCTTCAGCAGCAAGGCAATGGTAAACAGCCATGAGGTTTGCCCCGCCAGCTGGCGCGTCTCGGCCATGGTATCGGGAACCAGCGCGGGAATGCCGGATGCATGCACCAGCAAGCCATACACAATCACAACCACGTGCGTAATCACAAAGCCCATGAAAATCGGCAACAGGATCTTGATCGATTCCTTGGCCCCGCGCAGATTCATCCACGACAGCAACACCACGATCGCCAATTCCAAAGTCAGCTTGTAAGCCTGCGCACTAACCGGCAGCAGGCTGAACAGCGCATCCACACCGCTGGCCACTGAGATGGCAATCGTCAGCACATAATCGACGATCAGCGCCGCCCCCGACACCAGCCCCGCATGCGGCCCGATCAGCACCGTGGCAATGCGGTAGCCGCCGCCCCCGGTGGGGAACAATTCAATGATCTGGTTGTAAGCAAGCGAGATGATGAACACCGTCACCGCCGTGGCAATCGCCAGGTACAACCCGAAATGCCCATGCGTACCCAGCGCCTTGAACGCCTCTTCCGGACCATAAGCCGAGGAAGACAAACCATCCGCCCCCAGCCCCACCCAGGCGATGAACGCCACCAGGGCCAGCGAATGCCGGGTTTCCACCTTCATCGGGTCGAGCGCCTTGCCCAACAACACTTCACGAATTTTTGCGCTCTTCATTGCCTTTTCCACAAGCAGCGGTTGCTTTTGATCAGGAAGGCGATGATACGTGTTAGCCGTAGGGAAGACAACGCGCAGGCGCCCTTTTATGGCTGAGCCACTTGATCAGGAGGCCAAAATACGTCATAATCGTCGTTTTCCTTGTTTCAGTTTCAATCTGAACAAGAATTCTGCCCGGGTGATGAAATTGGTAGACGTAGGGGACTCAAAATCCCCCGCCGCAAGGCGTGCCGGTTCGAGTCCGGCCCCGGGCACCAGGATTTTGATAAAAAGCACCGACTTGGTCGGTGCTTTTTCATTTCTGCCTCACTGCACCCACAAAAGCCTTAATCTTGCGCAGCCGGCGCTCGCCAATCTATGCACGCGCGTTCCGGAGGAGCGAATCGAAAGAACAGGCGTATTGGCACAACCGCTGAAGATGCCAACACTAATTCGAATCTGACCCCGATCTTAGAGCTTTGTGAACACGGATTGAACGCGGCGTTAAATCAC
>DATBQE010000061.1:0-11863 GCA_036561005.1 Burkholderiaceae bacterium
CTGGCTTCGGCGACGGCGGTGGCGCTGGCGCGCAAGGGGCGCAACGTTTCCTTTGCCTTTAACCGCAAGGAAGCCAAGGACCACGGCGAGGGCGGCACCATCGTCGGCGCAAAATTGCAGGGCAAGGTCGTGATCATCGACGACGTGATTTCCGCCGGCACATCGGTGCGCGAATCGGTCGACATGATACGCGCAGCCGGCGCCACGCCGTGTGCAGTGCTGATCGCGCTCGACCGCATGGAGCGTTCGGGCAAAGACGGTGAATTGTCGGCCAATTCGGCAGTACAGGAAGTGAGCCAGACCTATGGCATGCCGGTGATTTCAATCGGCAATCTCAATGACTTGTTCACCTATATTTCTGCCGCCTCGGCCGATTCGAAACAGGCGCAATTCAAGGATGCGATTGCGACGTATCGCAGCCGCTATGGTGTGGAGTGAAATCCGAGGAATAGTTGGCCGGGACAAGTCCCAGCCTTCAATCTCTTCCTGTCCGAGACAAATTCCTTAGGCGTCCAGCTTCTTCTTCAACAACTCGGTCAATTGCGCCGGGTTGGCCTTGCCCTTGCTCGCTTTCATTGCCTGGCCGATCAAGGAGTTGAAGGCCTTTTCCTTGCCGGCGCGGTATTCTTCGACCGACTTGGCGTTGGCCGCGAGTACTTCATCAATGATGGTTTCCAGTGCGCCGCTGTCCGAAATCTGTTTCAGCCCCTTGGCCTCGATAATCTTGTCGGCCAGATCGGCGTCGCCGGACTTGGCTTCCCACATCGCGCCGAATACTTCCTTGGCAATCTTGTTCGAAATCGTCGCGTCGGCGATCCGCTGCAGCAGCAATGCGAGCTGTGGCCCCGAGACCGGCGAATCCGCGATGTCGCATCCTTCGCGGTTGAGCGTGGACGATACGTCGCCCATCAGCCAGTTGGCGGCCTGCTTGGCCTGGTCCTTGCCGACTACAGAGACCACGCCTTCGAAATAGGCGGCCATAGCCTTCGATTGGGTCAATACCGAGGCGTCATAAGGCGATAGGGCGAGTTCGTCGATGAAGCGCTGACGCATCGCGCTCGGCAATTCCGGCATACCGGCCTGAACGCGTGCGATCCAGTCTGCCGCGATCACCAGCGGTGGCAGGTCCGGATCGGGGAAGTAGCGGTAATCCTGCGAGTCTTCCTTGTTGCGCATCGGGCGCGTTTCCTTGCGGTCCGGGTCGTACAGGCGGGTTTGCTGTATCACTTTGCCGCCGTCTTCCAGCAGTTCGATCTGGCGTCGAATTTCGTAATTCATCGCCTCTTCCATGAAGCGGAACGAATTGACGTTCTTGATTTCACAACGCGTGCCGAATTCCGCTTGCCCGACGGGCCTGACCGACACGTTCAAGTCGCAACGGAAGGAGCCTTCCTGCATATTGCCGTCGCAAATGCCGAGCCAGGTGACAAGCGAATGCAAAGCTTTGGCGTAGGCGATAGCTTCGGCCGGGCTGCGCATGTCGGGCTCGGTCACGATTTCGAGCAAGGGCGTGCCGGCACGATTCAAATCGATGCCGGTCATCCCTTGATACGCTTCATGCAACGATTTGCCGGCGTCTTCTTCAAGATGGGCGCGCGTCAGGTGCACGGTTTTCATTTCCGTTTTGCCGTCCTTTTCGAGCGGAAAGCTCAGCGAACCTCCCTGGACGACGGGAATGGCAAACTGGCTGATCTGGTAACCCTTGGGCAGGTCGGGGTAAAAGTAATTCTTGCGCGCAAAAATTGAACGCGGTGCGATTGTGGCGCCGATGGCCAACCCGAATTGAATCGCGCGTTCAACGGCGCCGCGGTTCAAGACCGGCAGCACGCCGGGCAACGCGAGGTCGACAGGGCTGGCTTGCGTATTCGGTTCGGCGCCGAAGCGTGTCGACGCGCCGCTAAATATCTTCGATTCTGTGGTTAACTGGGTATGCGTTTCCAGCCCGATCACTACTTCCCACTGCATAATATTCCTCGCTATTTGTTCTTTTTGCGCTGACGCGCCCATTAATCTTCATACCGGCACTTGCCGGTCTTCAAGTCAAAGCTGAATTCCGAAAAATTCTGGCGCGATCCGCACATCGCCGGGCAGCTTGGATTGATGTGCACTTTGTCACCCATGCGTTCAATGCGGATCGTGCAATTGAGGCCATGACTGAAATCGTAGCCGCGCTTGTCACGTGCCGTTGCCGGGTCGTTCAGGCGGATGCGCCATGCCGGATTTTGCTCGTCGCCGATGAACTCCGCGGACAAGCCGTCATTCATGTCGATGCTGCACTCGACGCCGGACATGCTGCGAAATACCGACGATTCCCAATTGAACTCTTCGATCAGGTTGCCCTTCAAGCGGATCGTGCCGCTATCGGCGAAGTAACTGGCCAGGCCATGATCGTCGCGCTTATCGCCGCAGGACAAACGCATATCGAGCTGCTGGGCGGCGGCCGTCAGCGACAAGCATGCCAAGGCGGCAAACAGAATCAATGTTCGAACCTGCTTCAAGATTACCCCTGCGCCGGCTGGCGCAGATGCCAATCCGTCGCTTGCTGGTAGCGGTGCGCAACGTTGAGCAATTTTGCCTCGGCGAAGTAGTTGCCGATGATTTGCAGACCGACCGGCCGTTTGCCGTTCGTTTCGCCCTGGCCGAAGCCGCACGGGATCGACATGCCGGGCAGTCCCGCCAGGCTGGTCGAGAGGGTGAAGATGTCGGCCAGGTAGTTGGCTACCGGGTCGTCGGACTTGTCACCGATGTTCCAGGCAACCGTCGGCGAGACCGGGCCCATGATCACATCGCATTGCTTGAAGGCAGCCTGGAAGTCTTGCGCGATCATGCGGCGAATCTTTTGCGCCTGTAGGTAATAGGCGTCGTAATAGCCGTGCGACAACACGTACGCGCCGACCAGGATGCGGCGTTTGACTTCCTCGCCGAAACCTTCGGTGCGGGTCTGCTGATACATGTCTTCCAGACCGTCGTAATCCTTGGCGCGATGGCCGTAGCGCACGCCATCGAAGCGGCTCAAGTTGGACGAGGCTTCGGCCGGGGCGATCACGTAGTACACGGGAATCGACAATTCGGTTTTCGGCAGGGAGATATCGACCAGTACGGCACCAAGCTTTTCGTATTCACCCAATGCAGCCCGTACGGCCTGTTCCACGTCTGGTGCCAGGCCGGCGCCGAAGAATTCGCGCGGTACGCCAATACGCAGGCCCTTGATGTCGCCGTTCAATCCAGCGGCAAAATCTTCCGTCGGGCGCAGGACGCTGGTCGAGTCGCGCGGGTCGAAGCCTGCCATCGCACCCAGCAGCATGGCACAATCTTCTGCCGTCTTGGCAATCGGGCCACCCTGGTCGAGCGAGGAGGCAAAGGCGATCATGCCGAAGCGCGACACGCGGCCGTAGGTCGGCTTGATGCCGGTGACGCCGCAAAGCGATGCCGGCTGCCGGATCGAGCCGCCGGTATCGGTAGCCGTGGCGGCGGGTGTCAGGCGCGCGGCGACCGCAGCGGCCGAACCGCCCGAAGAGCCGCCCGGAATGGCAGCAGTGTCCCAGGGATTTTTCACCGGACCGAAATACGAATTTTCGTTCGAGCCCCCCATGGCAAATTCGTCGCAGTTAAGCTTACCCAGGGTGACCATGCCGGCGTTGTTGAAACGCTCGACCACGGTCGCATCGAACGGGCTGACATAATTTTCCAGCATGTGCGAGCCGGCCGTGGAGCGCCAGCCGCGCGTGACGAAAATATCCTTGTGCGCGATCGGAATACCACTCAATGGGCCGGCCTTGCCCTCGGAAAGCAGGCGATCCGCCTGCGCCGCCTGTTGCAAAGTCAATGCTTCATCGACATGCAGGAAGGCATTCAGTTCGCCATGCCCGGCAATGCGTTTGAGGAACAATTGCGCCAGTTCGACCGCGGAAATCTCGCGCGCCTGCAGCAATGCCGATAATTCTTTCAGAGTCTTGGTGTGCATAATGCTTGGAGAAAAAGGAGCGTATTCGGGCAACGTTGCCTTGTTGACCGGTCTTGTTATTCGATCACCTGGGGTACCAGGTACAGCCCGTCCTGGGCCGCCGGGGCCACGGCCTGGTAGTCTTCGCGCCGGTTCGGTTCAGTCACGACATCGTCGCGCAGGCGCAGGGCGACGTGGTCTTCGTAGGCTTCGATAGGCTGGTTCAAGGGTTCGACGGCACTGGTGTCGACAGCCTTCATTTGCTCAACCAGCGTGAAAATGCCGTTCAATTGCTCCAGCGTCCTCGATTTTTGCTCGTCCGTGAGCTTGATCTGAGCCAGTTTGACCAGTTTATCGACGTCTTCAATGGTAAGGGACATGGTATGGGGCGCGCAGAATAAAGTTGCAAATTGGGGGAAGCGGCAAGAGTACGAAAAGCTCGTAAAAGTATGCGTTAACCCGGGTAAATACTTGTCAAAATGACGTAACGCGCTTGCATTTTTGCGTTCTCAGTCGACTGAATTCAAACAAATTATAAGGTAGAATGTCTGGTTAATACTTGATCGGCGCGGATTTGTGCGCCAGCCGGTTCGGAATCATCCCGAAGAACCTGTTTGCGATCTGCGGCAAGTCGCCGTCAGGTGGGTCAAAACCGAACGAAGAAACCGGGGTGTACTTTAGTACATAAGGATTTCCGATGCGATTTTGGCTAGAATCATACTCGCGCCGTCAGATCATGAACAGGTTCTAACGCCAACCCCTAACGAGTCACAGCGCACATTGATTGCGCATCAGGATAATTTTAATGTTTGGATTTCTACGCAGTTATTTCTCCAATGATCTTGCCATCGATCTTGGTACCGCCAACACGCTGATTTACGTGCGTGGCCTGGGTATTGTACTTGACGAACCTTCGGTTGTTGCCATCCGCCAGCAAGGCGGCCCGAATGGCAAGAAAACCATCCAGGCAGTCGGCAAGGAAGCGAAACAGATGCTGGGCAAGGTTCCCGGCAACATCGAGGCGATCCGCCCGATGAAAGATGGCGTGATTGCCGACTTCACCGTCACCGAGCAGATGCTCAAGCAGTTCATCCGCATGGTGCACGATTCCAAGCTGTTCAAGCCTTCGCCACGCATCATCATTTGCGTACCCTGCGGTTCGACCCAGGTGGAGCGCCGTGCCATCCGCGAATCGGCGCTCGGTGCCGGCGCGTCGCAGGTTTACCTGATCGAAGAACCGATGGCCGCTGCCATCGGCGCCGGCTTGCCGGTGTCGGAAGCAACCGGCTCCATGGTGGTCGACATCGGCGGCGGCACCACGGAAGTGGGCATCATTTCCCTGGGCGGCATGGTGTACAAGGGTTCGGTGCGTGTCGGCGGCGACAAATTCGACGAAGCCATCGTCAACTACATCCGCCGCAACTACGGCATGCTGATTGGTGAACAGACTGCCGAAGCGATCAAGAAGGAAATCGGTTCGGCTTTCCCTGGTTCGGAAGTCAAGGAAATGGAAGTCAAGGGGCGCAACCTGTCGGAAGGCATCCCGCGTTCGTTCACTATTTCCAGCAACGAAATCCTTGAAGCGTTGACCGATCCGCTCAACAACATCGTGTCGGCCGTGAAGAATGCGCTGGAGCAGACGCCGCCCGAATTGGGTGCCGATATTGCCGAAAAAGGCATGATGCTGACGGGCGGCGGCGCACTGTTGCGCGACCTCGATCGCTTGCTGATGGAAGAAACCGGCTTGCCGGTTATCGTGGCGGAAGATCCATTGACTTGCGTGGTGCGTGGTTCGGGCATGGCCCTGGAACGCATGGACAAGCTTGGATCGATCTTCTCTTACGAGTAAATCTGGCAGGAACGTAGAGGCCGGGCTATCAATAGCGCGGCTATTGAATTTGACGCAGACGCTGCTGCAATGACTGCAATGGTGTGCGCCAGGGCGATTTCATGTTTTTGTCGGGCTAGCGGTTATTAATGGAATACAGTCCACCACCACTCTTCAAGCAAGGTGCATCGGCGCGCGCTAAAGTGGTGTTCTTTTCTTTTCTTGCAATCGGTTTGCTGGTTGCCGATTCGCGCGTTCGATCCCTATCCATCATCCGGCAAGTTGTTGGTTCGGCGCTCTATCCCCTGCAAATGGCGGCCCTCGCGCCGCGAGATGCGGCCTACCGCATGGGTGACTATTTCGCATCTGCCTCGACCCTGAAGCAGGAAAACCGCGAGTTGACACAAAGGCAGGCTGTCAATGCCGAGTTGTTGCAACAATCGCAACAATTGCTTTCGGAAAATGCACAGTTGCGCAAATTACTTGGCGCCAGCGAGCGCTTGCCGGCCAAATTCCTCATGAGCGAAATCCTTTACGATGCGCGTGACCCGTTCACACGCAAGATCGTGCTCAATCGCGGTTCGCAAAACGGTGTTGCGCTGGGCCAGCCGGTGATCGACGATGTCGGCGTGGTAGGGCAAGTGACCTCGGTCTACCCGTTTACTGCCGAAGTCACGCTGCTGACCGACAAGGACCAGGCGATTGCAGTCCAGGATGTACGCAGCGGTTTGCGCAGCGTTGCTTATGGACGCGGCCAGACAGGGGGCCTGGACCTGAAATTCATGGCGACCAACGCCGACATCCAGAAGGGCGACATGTTGGTGACTTCCGGCATCGATGGCGTGTTTCCCGCCGGCCTGGCCGTGGCCAAGGTACTGCAGGTCGAGAGCAAATCGAACGATGCCTTCGCTCACATTACATGCCAGCCTGCAGCGGGCGTCGACCGCAATCGACAATTGCTGGTGTTGCTGGTCGACCCGCGACCGCCGCGCGAAGAGCCGGAAGAAGTGAAGGACAAGAAAGACAAGTTTGCCCGCAGGCGCGCAGAAGGTCTGGAGCCGGGGGCAACCACGCCGGCGCCTGCCGGGACACCTGTTACGGCTGCGCCTGCAGCGGCGCCGGCCAAACCGACGGACAATAAGACCAGTACCCAGTCCAACACACAGTCCAACACACCGTCCAATACGCAGCCCAAAACCGCGCCGAACGCCCCGGCCAACCCAACGGGAAAGGCGCCATGAACAGTCCCCACTACATCCTGCTGCCGGTCAGCCCGTTGTTCATTGCTGTCAGCCTTGCGGCAGCGTTCATGCTCAACATGCTGCCATGGGGCCACTGGATAGGCGTGCCCGATTTTGTCGCGCTGGTGCTCGTGTTCTGGAGCATCCATCAACCGCGCCGGGTTGGCATCGGGGTGGCTTTTTTCATGGGCTTGCTGATGGATGTGCATGATGCCGCGCTGCTTGGCGAGAATGCCCTGGCTTACACCCTGTTGTCCTACTTCGCGATCACAATCCATCGGCGCGTGCTGTGGTTCCAGCTCGGCACCCAGACGCTTCATGTATTGCCGCTGATGTTATTGGCGCAAGTCGTGCAAATGGCCGTGCGCCTGATCGTGAGCGGCAGATTCCCCGATTGGTTGTATTTCAGCGAGAGTTTTGTCGCTGCGGCATTGTGGCCGGTGGCGACATGGTTGTTGCTGGCACCGCAGCGTCGCGCCATAGACCGCGATGAAACGCGACCAATCTAACGCTGCTGTATCGCACTGGGAATCATGACCGAGTTCAAGAATACCGAACGTGAACTGTATTTCTTCCGCCTGCGCTTGACGGCGGTCGGCAGTTTCGTGTTCTTTTGCTTTGCCTTGCTGCTGGCGCGTTTTGTCTGGCTGCAGATCTACAAGCACAGCGACTATGCCGCCCAGGCCGAAGACAATCGAATTCTGGTGGTTCCCCTGGTGCCCAATCGCGGCCTGATTCTCGATCGCAATGGCGTTGTGCTGGCGCGCAATTTTTCCGCCTACACGCTGGAGATCACGCCCTCCAAGATCAGGGGCGACCTCGACAGTGTGATTGACGGCTTGTCCGAAGTGGTGGAAATCCAGAGCAAGGACCGCAAGCGTTTCAGGAAACTGCTCGAGGAATCCAAGAATTTCGAAAGTACGCCGATCCGCACGCGCCTGACGGACGAGGAAGTCGCCCGTTTCACCGCTCAGCGTTACCGCTTCCCCGGTGTAGAAATCCAGGCGCGCCTGTTCCGCCAATATCCGCTCGGTGAAGTCGCATCGCATGTCATCGGCTACATCGGCCGCATCAATCCGAAGGATGCCGAAAAGATCGAGGGCATGGAAGACGCCGCCAACTACAAGGGTACCGATTCCATCGGCAAGGAAGGCCTGGAAAAAAGCTATGAAAAGGAATTGCACGGCATAACGGGCAACGAGGAAGTGGAGAAATCCGCCGGCGGGCGCGCTGTGCGCACACTCTCGCGCACATCGGCCAGCCCCGGCAACAACCTGATTCTGTCTATCGATATCGAACTGCAGAAGGTGGTTGAGCAAGCGTTCGGCGATCACCGCGGCGCCCTGGTGGCAATTGAACCGTCGACCGGCGACGTGCTCGCCTATGTGTCCAAGCCCACTTTCGACCCCAACTTGTTTGTTGAAGGCATTGACCAGGCCAGCTGGGATGAGTTGAACAATTCCCCGGACAAGCCGTTGGTCAACCGCCCCATCAGCGGCACCTATCCGCCCGGTTCGACCTATAAGCCCTTCATGGCGTTGGCGGCGCTGGAACTGGGTGTGCGCACGCCAAGCCAGAGCATCTCCGATCCGGGTCGTTATGTGTTCGGCAATCACACGTTCAACGACGACCGGCCCGAAGGCCATGGTGTGGTCGATATGCGTAAGTCGATTGCGGTGTCGTGCGATATCTATTACTTCATGTTGGCCAACGACCTCGGCGTCGATCGCATTCACGATTTCATGAAGCCGTTCGGATTCGGGGAGTTGACCGGTATCGATCTGGAAAACGAGCATCTCGGCGTGCTCCCGTCGACAGCCTGGAAGCGCGGCTACTACAAGGCGCCGGAACAAAAGAAATGGTATGCCGGCGAAACGATCTCGCTCGGCATCGGCCAGGGTTATAACTCATTTACGCCGATGCAGATCGCCAAGGCCGTGGCCACGCTGGCCAATGACGGCGTGGTGATGAAGCCGCATCTGGTGAAGATGATCGAGAGCGGTGTCACGCAGCAGCGTAGCCTGGTGGTGCGCGACCCGAGCAGCCGTATCCCGCTGAAACCGGAAAACATTGAAGTAGTGAAGGAAGGCATGGTTGGTGCCACCACCATACCGGGCGGAACGGCATACCGGGTATTCCAGAACGCCGGCTATATTTCTGCCGGCAAGACGGGAACGGCGCAGGTTGTCGGCCTTAAAAAGAACGAAAAGCGTTCGCGCAATGCCATCGAGCGCTTGCGCGACAATGCGCTCTACACGGCTTTCGCGCCGGTCGACCATCCGCGCATCGCCATTGCGATCGTAGTGGAAAACGGCGGTTTCGGCGCCGAGGCGGCGGCGCCTATTGTGAAGAAGGCGCTCGATTATTATCTGCTCGGCAAACGCCCGGACAGCAAGGAGGCACCGGTTCCCATCAAGGAAGGTGACCCGGAAAACGACGCGCCGAGCGATCCGGACGGCGACCCGGACATGCCGGACAACCCTGCTTTGCCGCCGCCGGCTCTACCGAACGGGAAGCGCTGATGCAACTATCGAACCGCAGGCCGCTCTGGCCGATGATCAAGGACCATCTTGCAGTGTTTGACGCGCCGCTGATGCTGATCATGTGCCTGCTGCTTTCCGTCGGCCTGGTCACTCTGTATTCGGCCGGTATAGGCCTGCCCGGCATCATGAGTAACCAGATACGCAATATCCTCGCGGCAATGGTCGTGATGTGGCTTGCTGCCAATATTCCGCCGCAGACGCTGATGCGTTTCGCCGCGCCCGTGTATTGTCTCGGCATCATACTGTTGCTCGCCGTTGCGGCATTCGGCACGGTCAAGTTGGGCGCGCGTCGCTGGCTGAACCTTGGTGTGGCCAATTTGCAGCCCTCGGAAATCATGAAGATTGCCATGCCGCTGATGCTCGCGTGGTTCTTCCAGAAACATGAGGGTGTCGTACGTTGGCGCGAATTCCTGGTTGCCGGCTTACTCTTGTTGTTGCCGGTCGCCTTGATCGCGAAACAGCCTGATCTCGGCACGGCATTGCTCGTTTTGGCGGCCGGCTTTTACATCATTTTCCTGGCCGGTCTGTCGTGGCGCGTCTTGTTTGGACTGGTTATCCTGGCCGGTGCCAGCATGCCGGTTGCCTGGCGTTTCCTGCACAGTTACCAGCGCGAACGCATCATGACACTGATCGACCCGTCGTCCGACCCGCTGGGCAAGGGCTTTCACATTATCCAGTCGACCATTGCGGTCGGCTCGGGCGGCATTACCGGCAAGGGCTGGCAACAGGGTACGCAGGCCCATCTGGAATTCATTCCCGAGCGCACCACCGATTTCATTTTCGCCGTGTATTCGGAAGAATTCGGGTTGATCGGGAATATTGTCTTGATGACGCTCTACCTGCTCTTGATCGGGCGCGGCCTGATCATTGCCGCCAATGCGCCCACCTTTTTCACGCGTCTGCTGGCCGGCGCGATCACGATGATTTTCTTCACCTATGCCTTCGTCAACATGGGCATGGTCAGCGGCATCCTGCCCGTGGTCGGCGTACCGTTGCCGTTCATGAGCTATGGCGGCACGTCGTTGTTGACGCTCGGCTTGGGGGCTGGCATCCTGATGAGCATACAAAGGAACCGGAAGCTGGTACAGAGCTGATGACTGTTGCCTTGAGGTCACCGATGAAAACAATTGCGCGGCGCTTTGAATCCTGCCGCCGGAACTCGCTGTTGCCTGCCGTTATTACTGCCGGCTTGCTGGCCGCCTGCAGCACGCCCCCCAGAATGCCACCTCCGAATGCAGCGCCGGTTCCCACAACTGCGTCGCCAACTTCAGGCGCCGCACCGGGCGAAAAAAGCAATACTACGCGATTACCCGCACTGCCTGCTGCGGGTTCGGGGCGCGGCGGTTACTACCAGGACGACGGCCCCGGCGACCGACCGCCGGACGGTTTGCTCGATCTGCCGGACCCGATGCCGAAAGTGGAAGCCTATTCGGCGACCGGCAATAAGCCCTATGTCGTGTTCGGCAAGACCTATGTGCCGATGGTGGATGAGCGTCCGTTCACGCAACGCGGCACGGGAAGCTGGTATGGCAAGAAATTCCATGGTCAAAAGACCTCGTCGGGCGAGCTATACGACATGTACAAGCTGACCGCCGCGCACCCCACGTTGCCGATCCCATCCTATGCGCGCGTGACCAATCTTGGCAATGGCGCGCAAGTGATCGTGCGCATCAATGACCGCGGCCCGTTTCATAGCGGACGCATCATTGACCTGTCCTACACGGCAGCGTTGAAACTCGGCTATCTCGGCAGGGGCAGCAGCGAACTCCAGGTCGACAGGCTGTTGCCGGACGAGATTGCGCGTATCAATGCGGCAGGTCCGCGCAATGGCGTAGCTGCAGGCAGTGCCACGGGAGTCGCGGCCATCGCGCCGCAGTCGTCGCAAGCCGCAACGTCCACCATGCCTGTTTCGCCCGATTTGGGTCTCGCCAAGGCAGGACCGGACACGAGCGCCTCGCCGCCCGTTTCATTGCCGACGAACCCTGCGCCTTCAATCCCGACATTTGATTCAGCGTCCCCGGCAAGCGGCTTTTATCTGCAATTTGGCGCGTACACCGAGCAAGGAAACGCGGAGGCGGTGCGTTCTCGACTGCAACAATCCTGGGATGGTTCGCTCCCGCCGTTGGAGGTCTATTCTGTCGGCCTGTTTTATCGCTTGCACAGTGGTCCGTTTGCCACGCGCGAAGAAGCGCAAACTGCGGCGCAGCGACTGCAGGCGAACAGCGATATCAAACCTGTTGTCGTGCAGCGCTGATCTGCAACGCGCGTTCGTACAATGCGTTCTTTTTCTGCCCGGTCAGTTCGGCCG
>DATBQE010000062.1:0-31450 GCA_036561005.1 Burkholderiaceae bacterium
TCATCCTTGTATTGTTCTTCTATTGCTGCAACTCGTTTGCGAGTGAAACAATAACAACCTACGATAGGTCGTATGGCCCTGCAAACTGCAAAGAGCCACCAACGACTTCTCCAGAATCCCCAAGAATTGTCGACTATTGCAAATGCATTCCGCAGCATTACCGCCCAGGAGATATGGTTCCCTATAGGGGTACGGTTGAAATTGAATTTGAAGTTGGCGAAGATAACAAATTAATCGGCGCCCGCATATTGAAGTCCAGTGGTTATAAAGCAATCGACGTAACAACTCTGCGAGGGCAGTCTTTGTGCAAATTCCAAGCGGCTTCAAAGGGCGGAAAGCCGGTCAGAGCTTCATTTATACAAAGTTACACCTGGGATGAGGACAATTCCACGCTGACCATGAAGATGAAATGAATCAATGCTATCCCTGCCACAACGGCGCCTCATCCATCAACGCCACCTGCTCGCGCAATTCCAAAACACGATCCTGCCAATACCGCTGCGTGTTAAACCACGGAAATGCCGCAGTAAACGCCGGGTCTTCCCAGCGTCGCGCCAGCCAGGCTGAATAGTGAATCAGGCGCAGCGTGCGCAAGCCTTCGATCAGATGCAGTTCGCGCGGATTGAAATCGTAGAAGTCTTCATAGCCGGCCAACAGGTCGCCCATCTGTTGCACGCGCTCCTGGCGCTCGCCTGACAACAGCATCCACAAATCCTGAATCGCCGGGCCCATGCGGCTGTCGTCGAAATCGACAAAGTGCGGGCCGGCGTCGGTCCACAGCACGTTGCCGCTGTGGCAGTCGCCGTGCAGTCGCAGTGCAGCCACATCGCCGGCGCGCTCGAAGCAGCGTTTGACGCCGTCGATGGCCTGGGCCGAGACGCTGCGCCAGGCGCTGTCGAGATCAGCCGGTATGAAGCCGTTGGCCAGCAAAAATTCGCGCGGCTCGATGCCGAAGGTTTCGATGTCGAGCGTCGGGCGATGGACGAAGGGCTGCAAGGCGCCGACGGCGTGAATGCGGCCCATGAAGCGACCCATCCATTCCAGCGTATCGCGGTCGCTGAGTTCCGGTGCGCGGCCGCCGTGCCGCTCGAATACGGCAAAGCGCAGGTCGGCGAAGCGGTGCAGGGTTTGCCCATTGAGCACCATGGGCGGCACCACCGGTATCTCCTGCTCGACCAGGCTGAGCGTGAAAGCATGCTCTTCGAGGATGGCTTCGTCGCTCCAGCGCGCCGGGCGGTAAAACTTGGCGACCACTTGCGGCCCCTCTTCCATGCCGAGCTGGTAGACGCGGTTTTCATAGCTGTTCAAGGCCAGCAGGCGGCCATCTGCGCGCAGTCCGACGCTGTCGAGCGCGTCGAGCACGGTGTCCGGGCTCAAATGCGAGAAAGAAGGGGTGACGAGCATATTCATGGCGCCATTGTACGGCCTGGGTTGGCAATCTGTTCATGCAAAGCGGTTGAAGTGTCCTTGTGAGGCGAGTATCCTGTCCGGTGTCGCGGCCTTGCCGCCTTATCTATCCCCCAGACCAGCCATGCAACTCGAACAGCCACTCTCCGACAAAGAATTCAACGAACTCGACAAATTCCTGCTGTCGGACCGCTGCGCCGACGATTGCATGACCATGGATTCACTGCACGGTTTCCTCACTGCGCTGGCGGTCGGCCCGCAGGAAGTGCTGCTGGGAACCTGGCTGCCGCTGGTGTGGGGCACGTCCGACGAAGGCTTGCCGGCCTTTAAGTCGGAAAAGGAATGCGAGCGCATCGTCGGCCTGATCGTGCGCTATATGAACGAGATCGCCATCACGCTGGAAGTCGCCCCCAAGGAGTTCGAACCGCTGTTTTGCGAGCATGAATGGGAAGGGCGCAAAGTGGCCGACGGTGAAGCCTGGGCTTGGGGTTTCTGGGAAGGCATGACGCTGTGTGAAGAAGCATGGCAACCGATCTGGAATTCCAATATCGCGCCGCTGATGCGCCCGATTTACCTGCTCGGTGCGGAAGAGATTGAAGAAGAGGAATTACCGCTGGTCGACAATCCGCTCAAATGCCACAAGCTGGCCATCGAGATCGAAGCTGCGATTCCGGAAATCTATCGATTCTGGCTGCCGCAGCGCAAATCGGCCATCAAGACGGTAGAACGCGACACACCCAAGGTGGGGCGCAACGACGATTGCCCCTGCGGCAGCGGCAAGAAGTTCAAGAAATGCTGCGGCGCGGAACAAATTCTGCACTAATTTGAAACGCAAGCGCTGACCTCATGCAATTTGAGGCATATCCGGCAAAACATGGCCCGGACCAACTCCCTACAATGCCGGCTGCCGGCTTCGCCGTGAAAATCGACCTCAGGCTTGGCGCTGCCGACGCGAATTAGAGCAGATTGTTGCGCGCTTCACATCCACATTCATTGATTTGTGTCATGAAACGCAACATCTCATCGTGTATCGTTGGCGTGTGGATGGCGGATGGATATACTGGACCCGATTCGACAGAATAGCGCCGGATGCATTGGCCTGAACCGCCGAGACCAAAAGGGGACGCCCCAAGCTTCGAACGCGTTCACGTCCGACGAACAAGCGGCGGCAATAGGTGAAGACCTATCGGCGGGTTGGCCAAATGGCGCGTTGTCGGTCAATTTCACGAACCTATCGTCGCTCGATTCACGAACACCGGGGATAACGATGTCAGTGCAAAAAACGATACGCCGCCTGTTGCTTGTCCTGGGGCCCATCGGCCTTGGCATGTTCCTGGCATGGCTCGCCCGATTAACGGGGCTTGCCTTCGCTGACGGCTGGTTTGTCCTGTTACTTGCCTCAGCGGGAAGCTGTGCCGCTGCCTTGTTGCTTGCCTCGCGCAAGAGCACCGATGGTGCAGAGGCCTTCGCCAAGGAAATCGAGGGGGAAATCGATCACATCATGATCGGCGCTGCCGAAACTTCCTATTTCGTCGATACGGTGAAAAAGAAGATCGAATCCGACGTCACGACGATCAAGGAAATCACGAACAGCTCGCAGCAAAACGCGCACACGACGCAGCAGATTGCCAGCAATGCCGAGCGCGCATCGAACATTGCAGCCGAAGTGCGCAAGGAAGCAGTTGCAGCGCGCAGCGAAGTCGATCATGGCTTGCGGCAAATCCAGGGGGCGCGTGAAGAAGCCGTCACATCTTCAGCCATGATGGGCGCCCTGCAGGAAAAATCGCGCCGCATCCACGGCATCACCGAAGTGATCAACGAAATTGCAGCGCGCACCAATTTGCTGGCACTCAATGCAGCCATTGAGGCGGCACGCGCGGGCGAGCACGGGCGCGGATTTGCCGTGGTTGCCGGCGAAGTGCGGCAACTGGCACAACGGACGAAATCGGCGACCGACGAGATCGGTGCCATGGTGCGGGAAATCACCGAGCAGTCGGAGAAAGCAGCGCGCGGGATGGGTCAACTGACCGAGAAGGTTGGCGCTGCAGCGCGCAATGTGGAAAGCGTGCATGGCTACCTGGCCAATATCGAGCAATCGTCCTCCTCTTCCGAAGGCGAGATCCAAAAGATTGCCCTGGCCTCGCGCGAGCACGTCGCCACCACCGACATGATCAGTAGCGCGATTGCACAGATCCGCGATAGCCTGCTGGCAACCGAATCGGGCCTGCCGCGCGCAGCGGCCTCGGCCATGTCGCTGGCCGAGCGCGCCGAAGCAATTGCCGACGCCATGGCCGCGTCCGGCATACCGACTTCGCATGACGAAATCCGCGCTGCCGCCCAACAGGCAGCCGATGAGGTGGGGCGTATATTTACGGCAGCGATCAATGCGGGCCAGATCACGCGCGAGGCCCTGTTCGACCGGCGTTACAAACCGATCCCGAATACCAACCCGCAAAAGCACAGCACCAGCTTCGACGCCTTCACCGATCGCGTCCTGCCGCCTTTGCAGGAAGGTCTGCTGGCATCCATGCCGCAGATCGCCTATGCCGGCGCAGTTGACAACAATGGCTACTTCCCGACGCACAACAAGAAATTTTCCCAGCCCCTGACGGGTAATTACGACACCGACTTCGTCAACAACCGCACCAAGCGCATCTTCAGCGACCGCACAGGTTCACGCTGCGGTTCGAACACCAAGGCATTCCTGCTGCAGACTTACAAGCGCGATACCGGGGAAGTGATGCATGACCTGTCCGCGCCGATATATGTCGAAGGAAAGCATTGGGGCGGGTTTCGGATTGGGTATAAGTCGAGTGCGCCGACTAAATAGCTCCCCTCGCGTGCGCAGATCGATGCGCTGCTAACTCCCTTACGCGGGCCGCCCTCTCCCGCAGGCAGGAGAAGGGCTCCCAATTGGTTCACTTGCGGGCAATGGCTTGTGCCCGAAAGGGCACACCGTCACTCCTTGATAAAGTGCTCGCGGTAATAGCGCAACTCTTCAATCGATTCCGTAATGTCGGCGAGTGCCGTATGCTTCTGGTGTTTCTTGAACCCCGAAGCGATTTCCGGCTTCCAGCGCTTGCACAATTCCTTGAGCGTCGAGACGTCAAGATTGCGGTAATGAAAGAAAGCTTCGAGCTTGGGCATGCCGCGCACCATGAAACGGCGGTCCTGGCAAATCGTGTTGCCGCACATCGGCGATTTTCCCGCCGGCACAAAGTTCTTGAGGAAATCGATCAAGGCTTTTTCGGCGTCGGCTTCAGTGACGGTGGATGCCTTGACGCGATCGATCAGCCCCGAGCGGCCGTGCGTGCCCTTGTTCCAGGCGTCCATCCCGTCGAGCAGTTCATCAGACTGGTGGATGGCAAATACCGGGCCTTCGGCCAGCACGTTCAGGTTGGAGTCGGTGACCACGACGGCGACTTCGATGATGCGGTCATTGTCCGGATCAAGGCCCGTCATTTCCATGTCGACCCACACCAGATTGAATTCGTTGGGACGGCTGGGCGTGGTTTGCATGGTGGTATCCGCGTGTTGTTCAGTAGGTTGTGACATAATTCTTTCCAGCGAGACCGCTTTCTATTCAGATATCCGGATTTCCGGCATTCAGATATTGCCGATTTTCCATCATTTTCGGTTAATTCACCATTTTCTCACAGGCAAGGCATGGTTTCATCTGCGTTTTCAGTTTTGTTTATCGCTTTTTTTGTGCTTAGCCTGGCAGTACGTTTCTGGCTCGGGTCGCGCCAGATTCGTCATGTTTTGGCGCACCGGCAAGCCGTTCCGCAACAATTTGCCGAGAAGATTCCGCTTGCGGCGCATCAAAAGGCAGCAGACTACACCGTTGCCAAGACCAAGTTCGGCCTCGTCGAATTGCTCGTGAGCAGTGCCGTATTGATCTGTTTCACCTTGCTTGGCGGCTTGCAGGCACTGTCGCTTGGTCTATTGGGGGCCATGGGGCCGGGCCGGTTGGAGCAGATTGCCCTAATCATCGCCGTATTTGCGATCTCAGGCGTCATTGACCTGCCCTTCGACTATTACCGCCAGTTTGTGCTCGAAGAACGCTTCGGCTTCAACAAGATGAAACCGAGCTTGTTCTTCGTCGACATGATCAAATCGATCGCCATCGGCGCGGTCATCGGCTTGCCGCTGCTGTGGGTGATGCTGGCGTTGATGGAGAAGGCCGGTGCGCTCTGGTGGTTTTATGCCTGGGTGGTATTCAGTGGCTACATGATCCTGATGCAAATCCTTGCGCCGACGCTGATTGCGCCGCTATTCAACAAATTCACGCCGCTCGACGACCCCGCCCTTGGCGAGCGCATCGGCAAATTGATGGACCGCGTCGGCTTCGCTTCGCGCGGCCTGTTTGTGATGGACGGCTCGAAACGCAGCGGCCATGGCAATGCGTATTTTTCCGGATTCGGCGGCGCCAAGCGCGTGGTGTTTTTCGACACCTTGCTGGCACGCCTTGAACCGCAGGAGATTGAAGCCATCCTCGCGCATGAACTCGGCCATTTCAAGCTCAAGCATATCGTCAAGCGCAGCGTAATGATGTTCGTCGTCTCGCTGGCCTTCCTTGCCTTGCTCGGCTTTCTCAAAGGGCAAACCTGGTTTTATACGGGCCTCGGCGTCGAACCGATGCTTAATTCCAGCAACGACGCTGTCGCCTTGCTCCTGTTCATGCTGGCGCTGCCGGTATTTACTTTCCTGTTTTCGCCTATCATGTCGATAGGCTCGCGCAAACACGAATTCGAGGCCGACGCCTTCGCCTCGAAAAACGCCAATGCGCACGACCTGGTGACCGCCCTGGTCAAACTCTATGAAGACAACGCGTCGACGCTGACTCCGGACCCTCTGCATTCCGCCTTTTACGATTCGCACCCTCACGCCTCATTGAGGATAGACCGACTCGTGGCACATTGATATTGGAATAACCATGCCTACGCTTACCGAATTACTCGAAACGAAATGCCAACACACGGAAACAGGCCTGTCCGCCGATGAAGTCGCAGCCTACCTCGGCGCGGTCGAAGGTTGGGCGCAGGACGGCGCCCGCATCGTCAAGACTTTCAATTTCCACGACTATTACGAGACATTGGCCTTCATCAACGCCATCGCCTACGTGATCCATGCCGAAGACCATCACCCGGAATTGACTGTCACCTACAACCGCTGCGTGGTGAAGTTCGACACCCACACCGTCAATGGCGGCAAAGGCGGCATCTCGGTGAACGATTTCATCTGTGCCGCCAAGGTCGATGCCGTGTTCGAGCAGTCGTTCACTTGATGGACCAGGGGCTGGTCATCGCCGCGCATGGCCGGCATTATCTGGTCGATTCGGCGATGGGCAAAGTCAATTGCGTCACGCGCGGCAAGAAGAGCGACGTGGCGGTTGGCGACATGGTCGACATCAAGCCGACTTCGCCCAACCAGGCCGTGATCGAGGCGATCCAGGAGCGCAGCACCCTGCTCTATCGTTCAGATCAATACAAATCGAAACTGCTGGCGGCCAACCTCACGCAATTGTTCATTGTGGTGGCGACCGAGCCCGGTTTTTCCGACGACCTGGTGTCACGCGCGCTGGTTGCCGCGCAAGCGGCCGGCATCCACGCCCATATCGTGCTCAACAAGGTCGACGTTGTCGAACCCTTGGCCAAGGCGCGCGAACGCGTGGCAGTCTACGCCGCGCTCGGCTATCCGGTGCACGAGGTATCGGCCAAGGCCGCACCGGATGCAACGTGCGCCACATTGCGCCCCCTGCTGGAGGGCCAATCGACCATCCTGATCGGGCAATCCGGCATGGGCAAGTCCTCACTCATCAATTTGCTCATTCCCGATGCCGACATCGCCACGCGCGAGATTTCAGCCGCACTCGATACCGGCAAACACACGACCACCTTTACCCGCCTGTATCGCATGGACGAATCGTCCAACATCATCGATTCGCCAGGTTTCCAGGAGTTTGGCCTGCATCATTTGACCGAAGGCATGCTGGAGCGCGCCTTTCCGGAATTTGGGCCGCATCTGGGCAAATGCAAGTTCTACAATTGCCATCATGTCAATGAACCGGAGTGCACCATTCTGTCGGCGGTAAAAAGCGGCGCCATCAGCCGCGAACGGCATGCCCTGTATGTGCAGTTGCGCCACGAATCGATGCAAACCATCGGCTATTGATCGCAAATGGCATCGTGCGAAACGACAGGCGAATTACGCGAAATTGTGTGTGGATAGTCGTTTGGGCCATGCGTCGCCGGCCCGATGCCACATGCAATAGTGACCGTTTATCAATTGCCAAGCGGTTTTTGGCCTTCGTTTCCCTTATAATGAAGTCGCACCTGGCCTATCAGAGCAGGGTGCCCCCAGGCATCCTCACCCTCCTACATTCGGGTATTGAGAGACGCTTTATCGCCGCAGTCGTCCTCGCGGTAAACATCGTAGTTTTCGGCAGAATTCATCGCAGTCTTCAATTATGGCAATCAAACACTTTCTGCAGGTTTCCGATTTCACGCTCGACGAGTTCGAATACGTGATGGAACGCGCCAGCATTATCAAACACAAGTTCAAGAATTACGAGACCTATCACCCCTTGCTCGACCGCACACTGGTGATGATTTTCGAAAAGCACTCGACCCGCACACGCCTGTCCTTCGAGGCCGGCATGCATCAATTGGGCGGCGCCGCCATCTATCTCAACACGCGCGACAGCCAGCTCGGCCGCGGCGAGCCGATTGAAGATGCATCGCAGGTGATTTCGCGCATGTGCGACATCATCATGGTCCGCACTTACGGCCATGAAATCATCGAGAATTTCGCCGCACATTCGCGCGTGCCGGTCATCAACGGATTGACCAACGAACATCATCCCTGCCAGGTGCTGGCCGACGTATTCACTTACGTCGAGCATCGCGGCTCGATCGCCGGCAAGAAGGTTGCGTGGATCGGCGACGCCAACAACATGCTGTATTCCTGGCTGCAAGCGGCGCAGGTTTTTGGCTTCCATTTGAACGTATCGACCCCGGTCGGTTACGAGCTCGACATGAAACTGGTCGACCCGCAAAACAAGCACTACACCCTGTTCACCAGCCCGAGCGACGCCTGCGAAGGTGTACACCTGATCAACACCGACGTCTGGACCAGCATGGGTTACGAGCAGGAAAACGCCGCCCGCCTGAAAGCCTTCGACGGCTGGATCGTCGATGCCGACAAAATGCGCCGCGCCGCGCCCGACGCACTGTTCATGCATTGCCTGCCGGCGCACCGTGGCGAAGAGGTATCCGCAGAAGTCATCGACGGCCCGCAATCGGTCGTGTGGGACGAAGCGGAAAACCGCCTGCACGTGCAAAAAGCCCTGCTCGAATACCTGGTGCGCGGCAAAGTCAGCTAAGCATCTTCCCGTCATACCAATTACCGTTCGCAAGATTCCATCATGTCCAACATACTGCAATCCGTACCCGTCAATCAAAAAGTCGGTATCGCCTTTTCCGGCGGCCTCGACACCAGCGCCGCCTTGCACTGGATGCGCCAGAAGGGTGCAATCCCCTACGCCTACACGGCCAATCTGGGCCAGCCTGACGAACCAAATTACGACGACATCCCGAAGAAAGCCATGGCCTATGGCGCCGAACTTGCGCGCCTGGTCGATTGCCGCGAACAGTTGGTGGCAGAAGGCATCGCAGCCTTGCAAAGCGGCGCGTTCCACATTTCCACGGCCGGCGTCACCTACTTCAACACGACACCGCTCGGCCGTGCCGTCACCGGCACCATGCTGGTCGCCGCCATGCGTGAAGACAATGTCGACATCTGGGGCGACGGCAGCACGTTCAAGGGCAATGACATCGAGCGCTTCTACCGCTACGGCTTGCTGGTCAATCCGAGCCTGCGTATCTACAAGCCCTGGCTGGATGACCAGTTCATCCATGAACTAGGCGGACGCAAGGAAATGTCGGAGTTCATGATCAAATCCGGCTTCGACTACAAGATGTCGACCGAGAAGGCTTACTCGACCGACTCCAACATGCTCGGTGCCACGCACGAGGCGAAGGATCTCGAACTGTTAAGCAGCGGCATGAAGATTGTCCAGCCGATCATGGGTGTGGCATTCTGGCGTGACGACGTCGAGGTCAAGCGCGAGGAAGTCACGGTGCGCTTCGAAGAAGGCCGCCCTGTTGCGCTCAACGGTATCGTGTATTCGAGCCAGGTGGAACTGCTGCTGGAAGCCAACCGCATCGGCGGTCGCCACGGTCTCGGCATGAGCGACCAGATCGAAAACCGCATCATCGAAGCCAAGAGCCGCGGCATTTACGAAGCACCGGGCCTGGCGCTGCTGTTCATCGCCTACGAACGCCTGATCACCGGCATCCACAACGAAGACACAATCGAGCAATACCGCGACAGCGGCCGCCGCCTCGGCCGCCTGCTGTATCAGGGCCGCTGGTTCGATTCGCAGGCCATCATGCTGCGCGAAGCCGCCCAGCGCTGGGTCGCACGCGCCATTACCGGCGAAGTCACGATCGAACTTCGGCGCGGCAACGATTACTCGATCCTCAATACCGAGTCGGCCAACCTGACTTACCAACCTGAACGCCTGACCATGGAAAAGGGCGAAGGCGCGTTCTCGCCGCAAGACCGCATCGGCCAACTGACCATGCGCAATCTCGACATCAGCGACACGCGGCACAAGCTGGCGATTTACCAGAACACCGGTTTGCTGGCGACCAGTTCGGCTGTGTCCCTGCCGCACCTGGATAAAGACGCTTGAGGCGTACTTCAACTTTTTTTGGAAAGAATCAGGCATGACCACCCAGTTCGATCAAGTATCCGTCGTCAAGAAAGCCAACATCTACTTTGACGGCAAGTGCGTTTCGCATACCGTCGTTTTTCCCGACGGCAGCAAGAAAACCATAGGCGTGATTTTCCCTTCGTCACTTGTGTTCAATACCGGCGCGCCGGAATTGATGGAATTGAATGCGGGCGAATGCCGCATTCGGTTGCAAGGCGAAAGCGAGTGGAAGACTTATGCAGCCGGTGAGCAATTCAATGTGCCGGGTAATTCCAAGTTCGAGATCGAAACGGTCGAGACGCTCGATTACGTTTGTCATTTCCTTTGATGATTTACTAAGTTCCGGTGCCGCCTGGCTCCCCTCGCCCGCGGGCGGGAGAGGGGAGTCCGGTCAGTTCAACTAATTCCTGAGGCGCTGGTTGCCCTTTGCGCCTGGTGTTTCCCCAATATTTTCTCGCGCAACGGTTCAAATCACAATCGGTTCGGCTTCCAAAATCACGCCAAAGCGCGCTCTCACATCTGCCTGCACTGCCTGGGCCAAACGCCAGATATCTGCGCCATTGGCACCACCGCGATTGACCAGCACCAGCGCCTGTTTCTCATAGACCCCGGCTGCGCCGATACTGCGCCCCTTCCAACCGCATTGATCGATCAGCCAACCTGCCGCCAACTTATAACTGCCATCCGGTTGGGCATAGCTGACCAATTGCGGGTGCGCCTTTTGCAAGGCATCGCGTTGCGCGGCCGGCACCAGCGGGTTCTTGAAGAAACTGCCGGCGTTGCCGATTTGTGCCGGGTCCGGCAGCTTGCGCCGGCGGATCGCAATCACTGCTTCGCTGATCTGGCTCGGAGTCGGTTCCGCAATTGCGCGCGCGGCTAACTCCTGCGCCAGTTCGACGTAACGAGTATTGGCCTGCCACTGCAGGGGCAGGGCAAAGGTCACTGCCACAATGACGGTGGAATCGCGCAGGCGATGCTTGAACACGCTGTCGCGATAGCCGAAAGTACACTCTTCCCGCGACAAATCGAAAAACCCGCCGCCGGCAAAATCGAAATACGTCACAGATTCAATGAACTCCCCGACCTCAACACCATAGGCGCCGATATTTTGTATCGGCGCGGCGCCGACGCTACCGGGGATCAGGGATAGATTTTCCAGCCCGCCATAGCCTTGCTCGAGCGTCCACAGGACGAAACGATGCCAATTTTCCCCGCCCGCCACGCGTATGCGCTGCGTGCCGGCATGTTCGCCCAACGTCTCTATGCCCCTCAGCTCTACGTGCAGCACGAGGCCGGGAAAGTCGGCCGTCAGCAGAATATTGCTGCCGCCACCCAGCACCAGGCGGGGCATGGCTGCAAGCGTCTTGTCGACGGACAAAAGGGGCAGTTGCGCGAGATCAGTCAGGGCCAGATAAGCCTGCGCAGCGGCTTCTATGCCGAAGGTATTGTTTCCACGCAAGGAAACGTTGTGCAGTATGGGCAAAGAAGGATTCATGGCGAAGGATTATAGACGGAGTTGCCAAGGATTTGCCGTCGATGCCATTGAACTCAAAATCCCGCCGAATCTGGGTTAAAATCAAATTTAACAATGTCTTTCGAATTTGAATACAGGAATACCAGCCATGCCCTCTTTTGATGTCGTTTCCGAAGCCAATATCGTCGAAGTCAAGAATGCCAACGACCAGGCCAACAAGGAAATTTCCACCCGTTTTGATTTCAAGGGTAGCGACGCGCGCGTCGAACAAAAGGAACGCGAATTGACAGCCTATGCCGACTCCGACTTCCAATTGAGCCAGGTACGCGACGTGCTGACGGGTAAGATGGTCAAGCGCAACGTCGATGTGCGTTTTCTCGACATCGGCAAGATTGAGAAGATCGGCGGCGACAAGGTCAAGCAGGTGATCAAGATCAAGAACGGCATCGAAAGCGAAGCGGCCAAGAAGATCGTGCGCATCGTCAAGGACAGCAAGCTGAAGGTACAAGCCAGCATCCAGGGCGACGCCGTGCGCATCACCGGCGCCAAGCGCGACGACTTGCAGGCGGCCATGGCGCTGCTGCGCAAGGATGTGGCCGACCTTCCCCTGGAATTCAACAACTTCCGCGACTAGGCGCCCAATCATGCCCCGCTACCAATTCGTCGCAGGCCACCCGCACCTGACCGAACTCATGACCGGTAACACCCGGAGCATGGCCGAGGATGAATATCGTTGCGAACTGGAAGTGGGCTTCCCGCGCGTACTACAGGCAATCGAAGCACTGTGGGGCTATCGCGAATTGAACGATTATTTCCGCAAGCTGATGATCAACGAAGGCGGCAACCGCGTCGGTTTCCCTCCTCCGGCTTGGGAGGAAATCGACTTGCTGCAGCATATCCACCAGGAATTATTTCCCGACCGGGATTTTTAGTCGCCTGTGCTTGCGGTGCCTCTAAAATCGTAGCGAGCGGCCTACGCGGCCCGGCCCAAGGGTCGGGTTGAGAAGCGCAACCGTACGAATGTACGGCGAGCATCACAGGCCCGAGATTGGGTCGCGCAGTAGATTTTAGAGGTGCCTACGGGAAGGCCGGGATGTGCGGCTCCTGCCCACGAAATTTACCGCCTGGATGGCGCTGTTCGATCAATTGCTCGATCTGCGACACACGACCCAGCGGCAAATCGATCATCAACAATACTTGTCCCGCTTCTATCCCAGGCTGGAATTGCTTGAGACGGGAATTCGGTATGGCGGCCGCCGCCATGCCCGAGGCCCACATGCCGAACACGGCACCGCCGAATGCCGTTGCCAGGATCGCAAATACCTGTAATTGCAAGCCTTCTGGCGGGAACAATACCAGCAGGATGCCGCCCAGCAAACCGGCGCCGGCGCCGATCACCATGCCCGACTCCAATCCGTGTACCAGATCGGTCTTCTGGACAAAACTGGCTTCCGGCATGTCGGCCGGCAAGGTGCCGTCCTTGGCGTAGAAATGCATATTCCTTTCCTCTACCCGGGCCAGCAACAAGACGTCAAGCAAGGTACGGGCACTGCTAACGTCAGGCAACATGTAATAAAGTCTGCGGCGCATGGCTGTCTCCTCGTTCGCGGATTCAAAATCCCCCAACATGAGGTGCGCCAGATGGCGCGCCCTGTATTGGTTATAGCAGGCGCGCCGGAAACTGCAATCAGCCTGGTGCTTCGTCAGGCATCCGGATCCTTGACGTGACGGCGCTGCTTGACCGCTTCAGCCAAACCTTCCAGGACGCCAATACTGTCTTCCCAGCTGATGCAGCCATCCGTGACGGATTGCCCGTAGGTCAACTCCTTGCCGGGAATCAAATCCTGGCGCCCTGCCACCAGATGCGATTCGATCATCACGCCGACGATGCGCGTATCGCCCAAGGCGATCTGACGGGCGATGTCGGCGCAGACCGGCACCTGGTTTTCCGGTTTCTTCGAGCTGTTGGCGTGTGAGGCATCGATCATCAGACGCGACGCGAGGCCGTTGGCTGCGATTTCCTTGCAGGCGGCATCGACGCTGGCGGCGTCATAGTTGGGTGTCTTGCCGCCGCGCAGGATGATGTGGCAATCCTCGTTGCCATTGGTCGAGACGATAGCCGAGTGGCCACCCTTGGTAACGGATAGAAAGTGATGCGGCTGCGATGCCGCCTTGATCGCGTCGACGGCAATCTTGATGTTGCCGTCGGTACCATTTTTGAAGCCGACCGGGCTGGACAGGCCGGAAGCAAGTTCGCGGTGCACCTGCGACTCGGTCGTGCGCGCGCCGATGGCGCCCCAACTGATGAGGTCGGCGATGTATTGCGGGCTGATCACATCAAGGAATTCCGTGCCGGCTGGCAATCCGAGTTCGTTAATGTTCAGCAAGAGCTCGCGCGCAATCCGCAGGCCGTCGTTGATGCGGAAGCTGTTGTCCATGTAGGGGTCGTTGATCAAACCTTTCCAGCCGACCGTCGTGCGCGGTTTCTCGAAATACACACGCATGATGATTTCCAGTTCATTCTTGAAGCGCTCGCGCTCCTTGACCAAGCGGCCCGCATACTCCAGCGCTGCCTTGGTATCGTGGATCGAGCACGGGCCGATCACCACCATCACGCGATCATCCTGGCCATGCAGGATACGATGCAGGGCAGTTCGCGTTCCTGCGGCCACATTGGCGGCCTTTTCCGAGCAGGAAAACTCGCGGATCAGGTGCGAAGGTGGCGTCAGTTCTTTCATTTCCCTGATCCGTAGATCGTCGGTGCGCGGCATGATTTCTCCAGTTGGCTATGAGTAGGTGAATACTTGAACAGGTAAGAATTGCAGTATTTTTCGTACAAAACAAAAAACCGCCATTTCTGGCGGTTTTTAAGGATTTCGGTTTGGTTTTATCGTCTCGCTTTTGCGTGAACCATCCGCTTCTCCACCGCCGTTGGGCTGGAATAGCTAAAAAAGCTAAAAAAGAAGTAATGACGCAAAACGGACACGAATTTCTCCAAAAATGCTGCTAGATCGATTTCATTGTGCAGCAAATAGACCGGCTTGGCAAGATCATGGGCTCAAATATTCTGCATTGCAACATGCATTACGGCATCAGGCTGTGCCGCCGACTGTCACGCCGTCGATACGCAGCGTAGGTTGCCCCACGCCGACCGGCACGCTTTGGCCTTCCTTGCCGCATACACCGACGCCCGAATCGAGGCGCATGTCGTTGCCTATCATGGAAACGCGATGCAATACGTCCGGCCCGTTACCGATCAAGGTGGCGCCCTTGACCGGGTAGGTCACCTTGCCGTTTTCGATCATGTAGGCTTCACTGGCCGAGAAGACGAACTTGCCGCTCGTAATGTCGACCTGGCCGCCGCCGAAATTGACTGCATACAAGCCATTCTTGACCGAAGCGAGAATTTCTTCCGGGTCCTTGTCGCCGCCCAGCATGTAGGTGTTGGTCATGCGCGGCATCGGAAGATGGGCAAATGATTCGCGCCGTGCATTGCCGGTCACCGGCATCTTCATCAGGCGCGCATTCATGGTGTCCTGGATATAGCCTTTCAGGATGCCGTCCTCGATCAGTGTGGTGCACTGGGTCGGATTGCCCTCGTCGTCAATGTTCAACGACCCGCGACGGTCGGCCAGCGTGCCGTCGTCAACCACGGTCACGCCGGGCGCGGCCACGCGCTCGCCGATACGGCCGGAGAAAGTGCTCGATCCCTTGCGATTGAAGTCGCCTTCGAGGCCATGACCAATCGCCTCATGCAGCAGAACGCCGGGCCAGCCCGGGCCAAGCACCACAGTCATGGGACCGGCCGGGGCCGGACGCGAATCGAGATTGACCAACGCCGACTTGACCGCCTCATCGGCATATTTTTCCAGCAGTGCATCACTGAAATAGCTGTAATCATAGCGGCCGCCGCCGCCGGCCGAACCCATTTCGCGGCGGCCATTTTGTTCCGCGATCACAGTCAGCGACACGCGCACCAGCGGACGGATGTCGGCGGCCAGCACACCATCGCTACGCATCACCAGCACCACATCGTATTCACCGGCCAAGCCGGCCATCACCTGCACCACGCGCGGGTCTTTGGCGCGCGCAATGCGTTCGATACGCTCAAGCAATTTCACTTTTTCCGTCGCGTCGAGCGAGCTCAACGGATCGCGCGGCAGATACAGTGAGCGGCCGCCCGACATTTGCGCCGTCGACGCGACCTTGATCTTGCCCGCCCCCTGGCGTGCAATAGTACGTGTCGCCGCAGCGGCGTCCAGCAATGCTTTTTCGGAGATCTCGTCGGAATAGGAAAACGCCGTCTTGTCGCCCGAGATGGCGCGCACACCGACGCCCTGGTCGATGGAGAAGCTGCCGGTTTTGACGATACCCTCTTCCAGGCTCCAGCCTTCGCTCTTGGTGAACTGGAAATACAGATCGGCGTAATCGACCTTGTGGGTGAACATGCTGCCGAGAGCGTTGATCAATTTCGCTTCATCGAGGCCGAAAGGCGTCAGCAGAATGTCGCGCGCCGCGGCGAGGGTTCCAAAATTCGGTTCAAATGGTTTCATGTCAAGTCTTTCGCGCGGATTATATATATCGTATAGAGGATAACGGATTGGCGCCGGTTTTGCTCACATGCCGCCGATACGTCACAGTTTGCGATGCCGCAGCGCCGGCAGGCTTTCGCGCACACTGTGCAGGCGCGCCGGATCGATGGTGCCGAGCACAATGCCTTCACCTTCGTCCAGTTGCGCTTCGACTTCGCCCCAGGGATTGATCAACATGCTATGCCCCCAGGTGCGGCGCCCGTTAGGGTGCTTGCCGCCTTGTGCCGCCGCCAGCACGTAGCACTGGTTCTCGATGGCGCGCGCGCGTAGCAAGGTTTCCCAGTGCGCCTTACCGGTGGTATAGGTGAATGCGGCAGGCACCACGATCAGCGTGCAATCGCCCATGGCCCGATATAGCTCGGGAAAGCGCAAGTCGTAGCAGACCGACAATCCCACTCTGCCGCAAGGGCCATCGAAGGTGCCGATCTGCCGACCCGGCACGATGGTGCGCGCTTCATCGTAAGATTCGTCACCCTTGGTGAAACTGAAAAGATGGATCTTGTCATAGCGCGCGACGCGTTGCCCGGCAGGGTCGAACACCAGCGTGGTGTTGAGCACTTTGCCGGCATCGTCGGCCTTGAGCGGCAAGGTGCCGCCAATCAGCCAGACCTTGTTCTCCCTGGCCTGGTGCGCCATCCAATCCTGAATCGGGCCGCTTGCGGCGGCTTCGCCCGATTCGGCATACCCAAGCTTGTCATTTTCATGCATGCCCATGATGGGCCAGTATTCCGGCAGCAATACGATTTGCGCACCCTGTTGCGCAGCCTGCGCAACCAGGCGCTGCATGACGGCGAAATTCTCCTGTGGTACTGGGGTCGATACCATTTGCACGGCGGCCACGACCGTGTTCGATTGGTCCGTCTTCGAATTCATCGTCATTTTCCCGTTTCACTTTGCGCAGCCGGGGCATCGGTCTTGGCGCTTTGCGTTTTGTCTGCCTTGTCCGTCTTGTCGCCCTTATGATCGATCTTGGTCACCTTCGGATCCTTCCAGGGCCCCGTAATTTGCATTTCATCTGTCAACGCCCGCGACAGAGGTTCACGCAGGAATAATTGCGCAAGAAACGATCCGATGCCGATTGCCGGATTCACAAGTATATAGGCGACGGAGGCCGCTCCCGCATCGAGCTTGGGTATCACTGCCACGTGCAGGTTTTGTGTTTCATTGACAATGTCGGCACTGCCTTCCATCAATACAGTGGCGTCGACACCGTGCATTTTCAAGTCACTGGTGGTTAAAACACCCTTGTCCAGTACAGCGCTCATGGTCAAACCGTCAAATGCAAAGCCGGTTGAGAAAACATCGCGAAAATCGAGCGTGAGACGTCGCGGCAGGGATTGCAGGCTCAGAACACCGAGCAACTTGGCGGCGCCCGGGTCGCCCTTGAGGAACTGGCCTTTACCCACGTCAAGCTTGACACGCCCCGACAGACTGGCCGAATCGAGCGTGTAGGGCACGCCCCTCCAGGTGATTTCGCCGTCCATCTGTCCGGCACCGTTACGCAGCACATTGGGAAAACCAAGGCGTTCGAGCATATGGCCGGCGTCCGTCAGCTTCAAAGCGTACACCAGGTTCGATATGTTCTGGCCGTCCCTGATGCTCCACTTGCCTGTTGCATCGAGTTGCGCATCGGGATTGGTCACCGCCAGCTTGTCGATACGCCACTCGTTGGCGCCGGCCGAACGTACATTGCTCGCGTTCAATTGCAGGTGTCCGAGGCGTTTGCCCAGCAGGTCAAAATCTTCGGCGACGATGTCGAGCGCCGGCAAGTCCTTGGTCGCGCTCTTTCCCTGCAATAAATCGGTCACCTCGGAGGCGATTGCTTGCGGGATGATCAGCGAGCTCAGGCGCGCCGTGGCCACTCCCCTGCCCTGGCCACCGTTGGCGGAATATGTGACGTAGCCGGACGCCTGGGCTGAATCGATATTGGCTTGCCATACGTCCCTTTGCAGCGTGGCGCCCACGACCACGTTATCGAGCTTGCGTCCGAACACGATCAATTCCGTGGCACGCGCTGCCAAAACCTGGGGGGTGACGAAATCGGAAAATGCCGAATCATGGGCCGTCGCACCGGCAGGACGGGTTTTATCCTGGGAAGCCATGCCTGCCATCAAGTCGCTCCAGGCGTCGACGTTGAGTGTCTTCAGATTGACGTTCAACAACAAGCCGCTGGCCGGCTGTGCCGCCGGAGCAAAAACGCCGATGCCGCCCCTGGCCATATGCCAGGCGGCATTGCGGTCGATGGTTTTTTCCCGCTCGTAGCGCGCGTTGACGGCCGAGCCGAAGGCGAGCTTGATTTCCTCGCGCACTGTCGTCGCATCGGGCGCCGCCATACCGAGCATTTCAAATTTTGTCGGAATGCTTTCGCTTGCTTCCTTGTGCAGCGGCGCCGGCAAGTCGAGCGCCAATCCGGAAAGATTCGAGTCGACCACAACGTCGGCATGTTTTTTTCGCAGATTGACTGCAACGTTGTAGCGTGCACTGCCGCTGACGCGTTGGGCCAGGTGTTGCATGCCGTCTCCCGCGAACTTGCGCAAACCGTCCGATGTCAGCGTACCTTCGGCACGAATTGCTGCAGCATCGCCCGGGCCGCCTCCTGCCAACGTCGTGGGGCCGCCCAGGAATGTCGCGTGAATATTGTTCAGGTTGAAGCCCTTTTCGTTGAATTCCAGGCTGCCGCTGGTGGCGGTCAACGGCGGCAGATCGCTCCACAATGCAATGTCGTCGCCGGCAAATTGCAGCTTGCCCTGCACCTTGGAATCGATCATGTGCGACAACGGCAGAGACAATTTCAGGTTCAGGCGTGCGTTGCCGCCGGTTTTGGTGTCGTCGGTGAAGCCGCCTATCATCTGCTGCACCGGGCTGTCGATGGTGTAGCCGATAAATTCCTGCAGCGGGCCATTGGCCGTGCCGACAATTTCCAGGATGTTTTTCGGCGGTTGCAGATCGTCGATCACGGCCTTGACTTCGGTCAGAGCCACGCCGTGCGTTTTTGCGTGTTCACCTATAATGGTCAGGCGCGTACGGTCAAATTTGATGGTGCCCTGAATATCTTCCAGCAGGGGCCAAAGCGGCAGCCTGGGATCGCGCGGGTTGCTGCGCCGGTCGTAATTGAGTACGCCGTCGACAATGCGGCCGGCAACGGTAAATTCTCCTTTTGGTCTTTCCGCCGCAGTTTCGGTATGAAAAGGGAAGTCCTTCAAGTCGCCCTTCAATCTGATGGCTACGTCGCGCACGCTACCGCCCGCCAGTGCGTTGGTAATCCATTCGCGGAACTGTTCGTTGGCTTGGGCAGGCAGGTATTGGCCGATCTTTTGCAACTCGAACTGATCGATGTGCCCGGTGAAGTCGGCCATGCCGGTCGATTTTGCCCCGCCTTGCGCAACCGCGGGGCTCAGGGCGGTCAAATAGCTGCCCGAGAGCGATGCAGCCAGTCCGTTTTGCACCAGGTCCATGCTGTCGATCTTGAAAAAAATCTTGCTCTTGTCCTGAAAAGTCCAGTCCGCCTGCATGTTCAATTTTTCAAACGGCACCATCGGGTCGGCGAAGAAGCCGGGCAATTCGACTTGCATGTCGGTTGCAGCGAGTTTGATTTGGCCGCCATGATCGTTCATGGCGACGCCACCGGTCATGTTGGCAAAGCCGGGAATCATCGGTAACGCAGCTTGTGCGGGAACAGCGCCGAATTTTGCTCGCCCAGGCCGCGCCGCCTGCCCCTTCATCGACAATCCGGCAAACTGCCCCTGCACGTCATACGAGGTCACAGCCGGATAGCTGCCTTGCCATTGCGCCGTGAAATTGCGCAATTGACCGCGTGGCGAATAATCCTGCAGCATCTGACGCCATTCCGGGCTGAACGGCAGACGGCTGGCGAACGTTGCCATGGTTTGCAAGTCGAGCAAGGTCGCATGAAATGTTGTCTTTGCCGGCTGCCCATCAACTGCCGCTTCGTAGGTTTCGCTAATCGTGGTCGGCGGCAGAACCATGCCGTCGTTGGTGCGGAAAGAAAAGTTGGTCAGCGAGATGCTGTGACCGTGCGATCCGAATGTGGATGTGCCGCCGGCAGGTGCGGCAACAGCGCCATGCTGATCAATTTCTTCACGTACGCCGATACGGCCGCTTACCTGGTCGAGCTCCAGCACGGGCAGGTCCTGAAAGCGCAGGGCGGAATCGGTCAAAGAAATGTCGGCGGTGAAATCGGCGACTTTGGCGCGGTCAAAATCGAGCCATGCGCGCAGGGCGCCGTGGCCGCGCTGGATTTGTATGCTCGTCGGCAGCGGGATGTATGCATTCCACGCAGCAAGGTCAGTGTTGCCGAGATCGACATAAACCTCGCCCTTCCAGGCTGCGGGGTCGGCGATGTTGGCGGCGAACGCCGGATGATCGAACGCTGCGCGCACGTCGAACGGCGCGGCCATGGCCGACGGCGGGATGGCGCGCACGGCGAATTCGTGATGTTGCCAATGGCTGCGCAATTCAAGGTTGATGTCGCTCAATAACAATTCCGGCGCGCCGCGCAGATTGTCGTTCCAACGCACCGTGCCATGGCGAATGACGATTTCCCGCTGTGACAAGAGCCAGTCGCCGCCCTTGCCTTGCTTGTCCTGAGCGCCCGGCACAGGAATGCCTGCGACAAACAGCTTGCCGTCGGCGTCGCGCCGCACGTCCATGTCGGGCTTGTCGATTTCCAGTTGGTACAGGCGCAACTTGCCCATCACGACCGACAGCCAGGACAAGGTCGCATCCACTCGGGGCAGGGTCAATGCGTCGCGCCCGGAACTATCCTTGATCACCATGCGCGTCAGGGCCAGGCGCGGACGCAGGCCGTCCCAGTCCGCCTGCAGCGCGCCGATTGCAACCGGCTGCCCGATTGCCTGCGAGGCCAGCCGCTCGACATCGGGCTTGTAGTGGTCGATGTGTGGCAGAACTGCGTAGCGCAACGTGAGAAACAGCAGACAAAACAAAAAATACAGTACCACCAGCGTCTTGACCACGGCGCCGAGCACGTGATAGCTGACAATATTGGCGTAGCGATAAACAGCCCGGACCTTGCGCCAATACAGGATTAATTGCCTGGTTGCTTCGGAATGGGAATGTTGATCGGAATTATTGGACATCGGTCAGAAAGGCAAAGAGTCAGCGTAGAATGTTGCAGCGAGAAGCAACTACCTCGCCATTGATACTGGTTTCCGAAAAACATTCGACACGCAGCGACTGTGACCAATTCTACCCTGCCCCCCGCCGTCGGTTCACGCTTTTTCAAAAGATGGATAGCGGCCGACGCCAGTCGCACGGCATTAATCGACCAACATGCCAGATTATCGCTGACCACCGTCATTTTCGCAGAATTATTACAAAAAGACACAGAAAGCGGCCTTGAATTGCCTGCAGCCATGCGTCGCCTGCGCAATCTGGTAATTTGCATATTGATTCAGCGTGATTTGACCGGCCTGGCGGACCTCGATGAGGTGATCGGCACGATGACGCTATTTGCCGATTTTGCGGTGCAAACGCTGCTGCACGCATTGCATCGCGACATGATTGCGCTCTTTGGCACCCCGCATGGCGAGGAGTCCGGCGCGCCGATGGAAATGATCGTGCTCGGCATGGGCAAACTCGGCGGCGGCGAACTGAATGTCTCGTCGGACATCGATTTGATCTTCATCTACGGCGAAGACGGCATGACGCGGACCGAATTGCCGGAACAAAGGCAGCTTTCGAATCACGAATTTTTTACCCGCCTCGGCAAACGCCTGATCGCCGCTCTGTCGGAAATGACGGGCGACGGTTTCGTGTTCCGTGTCGACATGGCGCTGCGGCCCAATGGCGCCTCGGGCCCGTTGGCTGCCAGCCTGGCGATGTTGGAAGAATATTTTGTGGTGCAGGGCCGCGAGTGGGAACGCTATGCCTGGGTCAAGGCGCGCGCGCTGACCGGCAATGAAGCGGATCTAATCCAGCTCGACGCCTTGATCCGGCCTTTCGTTTATCGGCGTTACCTCGACTTCGGTTCAATCGATGCGATCCGCAACATGCATGCGCAGATTCGTGCCGAAGTGGTGCGCCAGGAAACGCGCCATCCCGACCGCAGCAACAACGTCAAGCTTGGACGCGGCGGCATCCGCGAAATCGAATTTCTGGCGCAGGTTTTCCAGTTGATACGCGGCGGACGCGAGGCGGCGTTGCGTGATCGCTCAACGCGCAATATCCTGCAGACGCTACTGCAAAAGCAATTGATGGAAGCGCAGGTCGTCAACGGTTTGCTCGAAGCTTACACTTTCCTGCGCAATCTCGAACACCGTCTGCAATACATCGAAGACGCGCAGACCCATGCTCTCCCTCCCGGTGAAGACGAGCGCCGCCATATCGCCGGCATGATGGGTTATGGCGACACAGCATCGTTCCTGATCGAACTGGAAAGGCAGCGCCAGTTTGTCGCCGAACAATTCGACGCGATTTTCCGCGACAAGAACAGCAGCGCCGCTGTTCCCGGCCAGGCGAATTCCGGCGACGCGCAACCGGCCCCGGCCTCGATTGCCCTTTCCGACTCCAGCAGTCTGAACGCGACCAGGTCCCGCCTGCTCGACATGGCGTTTGCCGACGCGGAAACCGCTGCGCTGCGCTTGCATGCAAGCCTGCAATCGCCGCGCATGCAAATGCTGCCTGAGGTCAGCCGCAATCGCCTGCTGGCCCTGATCAACGCGGCGCTGCCGCTGATTGTGCGCAATGCCGAGTCCCCCTCGGCCACCCTTGGACGGCTGCTCGATTTCTTTGAAGCCATTGCGCGCCGCGCCGCCTATCTCGCGCTCCTGACGGAGTACCCGCATGCACTGGAACGCGTGATCAGGATGATGAGCGCCAGCGACTGGGCCGCCAAATACCTGACGCAACACCCCCTGCTGCTCGACGAATTGCTCGACGACAGGTCGCTCAAAGCGGAACCGGACTGGGATACGTTTTCGGAAGACTGCCGCACGCAACTCGCCGCCGCCGCCGGCGACACCGAGCGCCAGATGGATGTATTGCGCGAACTGCATCACGCGCAATTGCTGTGCCTGCTGGCACAAGATCTGGAGGGAGAATTGAGTGTCGAACGCCTGGCCGACCACCTATCGCGCCTGGCCGACATACTGATTGCCGCGACGATGCAGGCCGCCTGGGAAACCATCGCCAACCGTCACCGCGCTGTGCCGCTGTTCGCGGTCATCGCATACGGCAAGCTCGGCGGCAAGGAATTGGGCTATGCCTCTGACCTTGACGTGATTTTCCTCTATCGCGACGAGCATCCGGATGCGCCGGCGCTGTACGCCAAGCTGGCGCAGCGTTTCATTACCTGGATGACGGCGCATACGCCTGCAGGCATTCTGTTCGATGTCGATACCGCACTACGCCCGGACGGCGCCAGCGGCTTGCTGGTTTCATCGCTGTCTTCGTTCGAAAAATACCAGAGCGAATCGGCATGGCTGTGGGAACATCAGGCGCTGACGCGCGCCCGCTTTTGCGCCGGCGATGCCGAGATCGGCGCCTGTTTTGAAACAATACGCGAAGCGATGCTGCGCAGGCCGCGCGATGCGAATGAATTGAAGCGCGAAGTACGCACCATGCGCAAGAAAATGCACGATGCGCATCCCAATCGTTCTCAGTTGTTTGACTTGAAGCACGACGACGGCGGCATGATCGACATCGAATTCATCGTGCAATTCCTGATCCTCGCGCACGCAGCAAATTATCCGCAATTGACGGCCGACATCGGCAACATCGCGCTGCTACAGCTGTGCGGGGAATTGGGCCTGATCGATGCGCAACTGGCAGTCTCTGTCGCCAATGCCTACCGGCGGTTCCGCAAGTTGCAGCATCAGATTCGGCTGCAAGGCGCCGAGCGCGCACGCGCGGAACCAACGGTGATAGAGCAGGAAAGGCAATCCGTCACGCAGCTATGGCACTGCGTGATGGACTGATAGGCCGTCTTAGTGCGGGGCGACGGTCTCGGCAACGATGACCCAACGACCATTGCGATTTTCCCATAGCAGCGTCTTTTCGACTTCATCGCTGTAGCTGCCGCCATGGTAGCTCTGGTGGAACGAGGTGCTGGCATGCGTGGCGTCACGGGCTTCTATCTTCACGTTGCTGATATCGAGCGATATCTTGCTCTCGCTCTTGAGCCGCGCGCTACGCTTGGCGACCCACGCATCGTGACTGGTATCCTTGCCCGGCTGATATGACGAAGCGTAAGCGCCTATATAGGCGTTGATGTCGCGTTCGACCCAGGCGTGGCTCCATGCAGCCAGTGCGTCGGCGACGCCCTTCTCCTGCGGCGCCGACGCCAGCGCAATGCCGACCGTGCCAGGCGCGTCTTTCGACACCGTTGCCGTTCTGGATGCCTCTGCCCTGGCTGCTGCCCTACTCGCCTCGGCAGGTGCCGAATCGTGCAGCAATTGTGCCGCCCGCTCGTTGAGCTCGGATTTGTCGGCGACATAGGTCTCCGGCGCTTCTGCGGCGCAATGGGTGGCCTCCGTCTCATCGCTGCGTTCGCCAAAATCCGGCAGAGGGCCGGCGTCGGGGCGGGTCAAGCCCAGCGATTTGAACAGGTTGCCGACGCCGGCCTGCACGCGGGCAAACGACAGCATCTGGTCGTACAAGGCTTCCGTATAGGCACGCTTGGCTTCGAACAATTCGTTTTCCGTGTCGAGCAGGTCGAGCAAGGTCCGTTGCCCGATGTCGAATTGCTGATGATAGGCATCGCGCGCTTTTTCGGTCGACAACTGATGCTGGTCGAGATAGGTCAGCAATTCGGTAATCTTGCGTTTGTCGTTATATGCGATTTCCAGGTTTTGCCGTATATCGCGGCAAGCCTTGTCGCGCAGGTCGCGCCCCACGTTGATTTGCTCGGACAATTGGCGCAGCTTGGCGCGGTCGGAGAAACCGTTGAACAAGTTCCAGGTCAGCACGATTTGCGCGGTCTTGTCGTTGGTATCGCCGATTTCGCTATTGATGTTGGTACCGCGCAGGGCCGAGAGCCGAAGGTCCACGCGCGGCTGAAAAGCGCTACGGCGCGCGCTCGCCTCGCTATGGGCGGCGCGTATGGCTTCGATGGCAGCAAGAACCGCCGGATGATTTTTGTTCGACATGCGCAATGCGCTCACGACATCGGGCGGCAGACCTTTGTCGAGACCGACCGGCTCTTCCAGGTCTTTCGCAGGACGTTCGCCAACCAGACGCTGGTAGCGCGCACTGACATCATGCAGATTCGATGTCTCCGTCAACAGATTCGCTTCGGCAAGTGCGAGACGACCGGCAGATTGCTCGAGGTCGACACGGCGGCCGACACCGGCCTTGGCCTTGCTTTGAATCTGATCGTAGACGGCACGGTGCTGAACGTAATTGTCTTCCGCCAGGGAAACCAGGCGACGATAGCGCAAAACGTCGAGATGCGCGTGCACCACGTCGAGCGTGGTACTTTCCGACGCATCGTACAATTCGTACAGACGCTCCAAGCGGTTATGGTCGAGACGGGCCACGTCGTTGCTGGTGGCAAAACCGTCGTACAGCATCTGGGTCAAAGTCAGGCTATGCGAACGCGAATTGTAATTTGTGTCCGGCGGCAGCAGCGGTTCGTTGTGCATTTCGCGCGATGCGCCGGCCTGGAAGTCGACACGCGGCAGGTAGCCGCCTGCCGCAACGTCGCGCTCGCCATTTGCAGCCTGGAATACATGCCACTTTGCCTGCACTTCCGGATTGGTCAGAATTGCTGCCTGTGCAGAATCCTTCAGGGTTTGTATTTGTGCATTCGCAAACACCGGCAAAAGTGCCAACAGGAGCGTGGGTAGCAGGGACTTTTTCATCATCATATCGGGCATTTCATATCTTGTACGATGCGGGGGGACCAACTAAAGATGCGACAAAATAACAGGAAATTGGCAAGATGTGGAACAATTAACAATATTTGACGAAAGTTGTTCTTTTCCTATGAAATTCGTCGCGATTTTGCAAACATTCCTGCAGATTGCCGGCGTTTTCGGGGAAAATGGGCACGCTGGCTGCGCGCCCACCAACTGGCGAAATAACCCGACATGAGCTCAATTTGATCAACCGATGCATCCCATTTGAGAGATTGCGAAAAGTCGGCACGCTGCTGGTCGTTTTATTGACGCTGTTCATTTATCTTCTCGCACAACCGCCGTTGACGGCATTGGCGCTGGATATGAACCAACTCCAGGCAGCATTTCAAAAGATGGGTGGGCGCCCGCAAGCACTGGCAGACTGGCAAAAGCTGCTGCACGATGCCAAGGACTTGCCGATCAACGACAAGCTCAAACGCGTCAACGAATTTTTCAACCGTCATATTGCATTCGGAGAAGACATCGACGTCTGGGGCCAGGAAGATTATTGGGCCACGCCGATGGAATCGCTTTCCAAGGGGCGAGGCGACTGCGAAGACTATGTGATCGCTAAATATTTCGTATTGCGCGAGTTGAACGTGCCGGACAAACAGCTGCGACTGATTTATGTCAAGGCGCGCATCGGCGGTGCGGACAGTAGCGTGCAGCAGGCGCACATGGTGCTGGCCTATTATTCCTCGCCCGATGTGGAACCGCAGGTGCTCGATAACCTGATCACCGACATTCGCCCGGCGTCGCGCCGCACCGATCTGCAACCGATATTCAGCTTCAACAGTGAAGGCGTCTACTCCGGCGTTGCGGGCGATTCCGCAGCAGGCCCGGGCGGCGTCGGACGCCTGTCGCGTTGGGCGGACTTGTTACAAAGAGCGCGTGCCGAAGGGTTCTAATTTGAAGTAGCAGTAACGAAGCAGAAAAAATTAAAGTAAGGAGTACTCCATGTCGATGTACCGTCAAATCTGGCTGGCCTTGATACTGACCACGATACTGAGTCTGGCCGGCGGCTTGCTGGCTTCCACACTCAGCGCGCGTTCGTATGTCGAGGAGCAACTGCGCATGAAGAATGCCGACAATGCGGCGTCGCTGGCGCTGTCGCTGAGCGAGAAGAAAGCCGATGCAATCGAAATCGAATTGACCGTGGCCGCATTATTCGACAACGGCCATTATGAATTGATCCAGGTAGTCGACCCGCACGGCAGGGAAATCGTCAAGCGCACGGCAATGTCGAGCGGCTACGATGCACCGACGTGGTTTGTGCGTTGCCTGCCGCTATTTTCCGCACCCGGTGAAGCAAAGATCAGCAATGGCTGGAATCAGGTCGGCACGGTAACCGTGATCAGTAACAATCGCTTCGCCTATAAGGCCTTGTGGCAATCGACCTTGCAAATGGTTGCAGCGCTGGGTTTTGCCGGTTTGTTCGGCGGCTGGCTCGGGACATTGGTGCTGCGCCGGCTGCGCAAGCCGTTGAACGACGTGATCGCCCAGGCGCAGGCGATTGCGCAGCGCCATTTCGTCACCATCCCCGAACCACGGGTGCCGGAACTGCGCCAATTGACCGCCGCCATGAATTCCAGCGTGCTGCTGTTAAAAAAGATGTTTGCCGACGAAGCGACGCGCCTGGAAGTCGTGCGTCAGGAGGCCAATTCCGATCCTCTGACAGGATTATCGAATCGCAGCTATTTCATGGCACGCCTTTTGGCTGCAGTGGAAATCGAGGATTCGCAGATTGGCACACTCTTGCTGGTGCGCATCGCCAATCTCGCCGAAGTCAACAAGCGCCTCGGGCGCGCCGCCACGGACGATTTCCTGAAAGCGATTGCCGCTGTCTTGAATGCAAGTGCGCAGAAAGTGCCGAATGCTCTCGCCGCGCGCCTCAACGGTGCGGATTTCGGCATGCTGCTACCCTTCACGGAAGGCCAGCCCCTGGCTGACGATTTGTTGCGCGCGTTGATTGTCGCAACTTCCGCTTACGTTCCCGAAGGCCCGGTCGCCTATATCGGCGTCGGCAACTATCGCTCCGGTCTCAATCTCGGCACACTCATGACGCAGGTTGACGCAGCCATTGCCGGCGCCGAAGCGGACGGGCAAAATAGCGTGCGCGATGCCACCAGCCTGGAAATCAATAACGCGCCGCGCAGCAACGACCAGTGGTTGCAGCTGATACAGCAGGCGGTCGAGCAACAGGAAACCAAATTGGGGTCCTACCCGGTGGCCGACTTTTCGCGCCGGCTCATCCACAGCGAATGCCCGTTGCGTCTGATGTTCGGATCCGAATGGCAGCCGGCCGGGCGATTCCTGCCGATTGCAGAACGCCTTGGGCTCTCCAGCACGCTCGACAGTATTGCGGTGGCACTCGGCATCGAGGAGTTGAACGCCAACAAGGAATTAGCCGGCCTGGCGATCAATCTTTCGGCACGTTCGCTCGAAGACGAAACCTTCCGCCATAACCTGCGCGAACTGTTGTTGGCCAATCCCGATGCGAGCAAGCGCCTGTGGCTCGAAGTGCCGGAGAACGGCGCCTATGCGCATTTCGAAGCATTCACCGAGTTTTGCAAGCAATTGTCCAAGACAGGTTGCCGCCTCGGACTTGAACATTTCGGCCGTCAGTTCAGCCAGGTGGGATTGCTGCACGACTTGAAGCTCGACTATTTGAAGGTCGACGCCAGCTTCGTCCGCGACATTCATCGCAACCCCGGCAATCAGGCCTTCCTCAAGGGTTTGATCGGGATCGCGCACAACATCGGCTTGAAGATATTCGCCGAAGGGGTGCGCGAGAAGGAAGAGCTGGAAATTCTGGCCGGCATCGGATTCGACGGCGCGACCGGCCCCGGCGTATCGGTCGCATGACGGTGCCGGCAATAAGCACCGTCGGTGAATAAAAAAACGCCCCGCGCTTACGTAGCGCAGGGCGTTTCAATGCCGCTTTCTGTTTCCTGGCAGACCGGACTGTTCCCCAACAATCCTGTCGTTATTGCGCCCCAATACTTGTTGCGCTGCTTCCCCTCCAATGTACCGCTTGCCGCTTGCTACACCAACTGCTTCTCCCTCTATTATTCGATGATACCGGTCACGCCACCCCTTACTCTACCAGCTTGCCCTTGGTTAGCAAGGATTGAATGATTGCCGCGTCGGTCAGAGTCGAACCGCCGCTATGCACGAGATCGACATTGGTCAACGCTATCTGCAAGGTGTCCAGCGTGGACGAGAAACCCGCCGAATAGCCGCCGGTTTCGCTGACATGAACTGTGGTTGTCGTCACTCCTGCGCTGGTTGCCGTCGTAAAGTGTAGATAGTTGGTGATGTTCGACGATGTCGCACCTTGCAGCAGGTCGGCCAGATTCAGGACGTCGCCGCCATTGCTTGACACATTGCTGTTGAAACCGGAAATGGTCTCGATATGGGGCGTGCCGGCCGTGCCGTTAGCGGCCAGTTCAAAGCGGAATGTGTCGCCACCGGCAACTTCCGTCAGCGAATTCGTTCCCGAATAAATCTCGCTGGTCGTCGTCGTCAATGACGAAATGCCATGGGTGTCGGTCACAGTTGCGCTGACGGTGACAACCGGCGTGTTCAAATTTGCCGCCAGCGGCAGGGACACGATACCACCGCTATAGGTGTGACTTGTGCCGGATCCGTCAACCAGCGCCGAACCGTTCCAGTGCAGCGTCATATTGGTGCCGTCGCTTCCCGTGACGTGCATCGTACCGCCGGCAGTCAATATGGCCTGATCGTTGCTGTCGAGCGTGATTGAAGCCACGGGCTCGGTCGTGTAGTAGCCGCCGGTGACTGTTGTGCCGACAGTCGCCGCACCGGAACTGTTGCTGCCGGTGGTCGTGATATTGGTTGTGGTAGTGGTAACTACTTCCGCGTTCAGAGCAATGCCGGCACTGGCCAATGCCGTCAGGCTTGGCGCCAGGGTGAAATTCGTTGCATTGAGCGCAACCGCAGTGGCGCCGTTGTCGCTGACATTGAGGTTGTAGTTACCCGGGCCGCTTTGATTGTCATGGTAGGTCGCGATCGTATACCAGCCATTAGCGGAAGCGGTGAAAGAACCTGAAAATGCGCCGCTATTGATGCCCCAGGTGTCCGTTCCAACCAGTTTCCCACCGACTTGCAAGCCGAACGAATCATCGATTGCGCCACTGAAGGCGTAGGTATGTCCTGCCTGGAGGTAGATCAACCCGGATGTTTCCGTTGCCGTACCGGCAGTGACCGAGGCGTTCGATACAGCGGTGACGACGGATGTCGTCGGGCTGATCGCAGTATTGTTCAGCGTATTGATCAGGGTCCCAGGATTGGTCCCGTTGCCGTTATTACCGGCGGTGGTATACAAGGCGCCGTTGATCGTTGCGTTATTTATCCATTGCGACTGTGTCAAACCTGTCGAAATCGAAGGCGGGAATGCAATGGCCACCGCAGGCGCGTCGACAATATCGACTTGCGCCGTTGCTGTGTTGGACGCTACCGAAACGTTGCCCGCCTTGTCGATGACAGTCGCGCTGACCGAGATGCTGCTGCCACTGGCTGGCGCCGTTTCCGTCAAGGTAATCACGCCACCTGTATAGCCGTAGGTATTGCCTGAGCCATCGACCAGGTTCGCGCCGCTCAAATGCAGACTCAGGTTTTGCACAACGCCGCCGTCATTAACCGTGACCTGAACCGATCCGCCGTTGGTGATATCGGTCTGTGCGGCCGCAGCCAAGGTGACGGTCGCATTGACGGTCGACGAGCCGTTCAACTCGGCGACGCTGATATAACCGTCCTGATTGCTGTCTGTCGTGATCGAAGCGGTCGGCGCGACGGGCACAACCAGGTCTTCGGTCGCCGTGGCGCTGCCTGCGGCCGAGACGTTGCCTGCGGCATCGGTTTCGGTTGATGTTACGGTAATCGTCTTGGTGTCGCCCGGCGACGTTTCCGTCAGCGTGATGACCCCGCCGCTGTAGGCGTAAGTATTGCCCGAACCGTCGATCAGATTACTGCCGCTCATGTGCAATACCAGATTCTGCGTCACCCCCGCGTCGACAACGGTAATCTGCACCGTACCACCGTTGGTCAGGTCTGTTTGGCCCGCTGCATTGAGCGCTACAGTCGCGTGAACGGTGGAGGAACCGCTCAACTCGGCATTCGTGATGAAACCGTTGCTGTTTGCATCGGTGGTGATCGCAACCGTCGGTGCGGCGGGCGCGGAGATATCTTCCTTGGCCGTTGCCGTGCTCGATGTCGACGCGTTGCCCGCCACGTCGGTGACCGTCGACGTGACGGAGATACTGTTTCCATCGCCGGGTGCTGTTTCCGTCAACGTGATGAC
>DATBQE010000063.1:0-31342 GCA_036561005.1 Burkholderiaceae bacterium
ATGAATCCGGCACGATGCCTTTGAGCGGCATCTCGTCGTCGATACGCGACGGCGGGATTTTCAGGAAGGCGGCGATTTTGTCTTTGATGGCGTTTTTGCTTGCTTCGGTGACTGACATTTTTTACTCCATGCTGATTAGGGTATCTTGTTCTCATGGTTGTTCTGATTCGTTGTGCGCATCGCTAGCGTGTGCAACGACGAAGGTCTCCTCCGCCCACGGGCGGGCAGAGGGGAGCCAAGCCTATGCAAACATACATGCGTTCGCAACGTACCCCAAACAACCATACTTATTCAGGCTTCAACAATCAACTCACGAAACCGCTCGTCATATTCCTTGAGCGTCTTTTCGTAGATTTCCTGATCGGCCGCCTTGTAGCGCGCCAGTGTGGCGCGCACATGGTCCTGGCCATACTCGGGTTCCATGGCCTTGATCGCAGTGGTCACCCATTTGAGATGCCAGCCTTCGTCGTCCATGATCTTGCCGATGGTTTCACGCACCAGCGGATGTGCGTCGACACGCTTGCTGTGGCCGGCATAGTGGTTGATGGTGCGCGATTCGAACACCTGGGTGATCGCCAGCACTTCCATCAGGTTGACCGGCACGCCGACGGCGTCGAAATACTGGTCCTGATAGGCGTCGCCCAGGCGGATCGGCTTGGCGTCGAGCTGTTGCAGGCAATCGGACCAGTAGCGCGCGTGTTGCGCTTCATCGGCAAAGTGCCCGGTCAGGTCGCGCTGGATGTCGGGATTGCGGATCGATTTCGCCAGACGGGCGAAAAACATCGATCCGGAAATTTCCGAGGTGCGGTAATAACTCAATATCCATCTTTCGTTTTCGGTAATCATGTTGACTCCATCATCGGTTGCATCAGTCAGCCCCGGCGCTGGTTGTTTATGCCGGGCCGGGTTATTGTTCAATCAGGCCGCTTGTCTGTTCCAGCGCGTCAGCAAGAGATTGAGGCATATTTTCTCCACCAGCTTCTTCATGTCCGGGGCGCGGTATTGCTCCTGATACGTCAGCATGGCCTCGTTCTGCACATCCTTGTCCGAGAACAATTGCTTGGAGAACGGCGCCACCGATGCCACCGATTGCTTCATCACCGCGCCGCCGAAGCCCTGCACGCTGTCTGCCAGCCGGTCGAACGACAACTGGTCGGAATAGAGCGGGGCAATCACGCGGCGGCGGCGGAAGTCGGCGTCGGTCGAGAACGTGTGGTAACAGGTCTGCATGAAATCGCCGAGCGTGATCGCGTGCTCGCGCGCATGCGCAACATGGTAGATGCGCTGCACCGGGGCATTGTGGATCAGCGAGAACAGCGCATCGGTCACGAACTTCGACGTGACGAAATACAGCGGCGTTTCGGCAATGCCGGGGATGATCGGCAGCAGGCCGTAGAACAACAGCTTGAGCGTGTTGTGCACAGCGTTGTATTGCCCGACCACGCCGTCTTCATCTTCGGCGATGATGGTCGAGATGCGGCAGATCTGCCATGGCAGGTCGGCATAACGGCTTTGCAGGATGCTCTCGGCGGTCCACTTCGAACTTTCGTAGAAGTTGGCGAATCCGGCGCTGTCGTCGAGCGGCGCTTCCTCGATCTTGCCCGCATGCAGGCCGGCCGTGTAGACCGTGCTCAGCAACGCGAGCCGCTGCAGGCCTTCGATGCGGGTGCAGAACTGCATGAGCTTTTCGCTGCCTTCGACGTTGACGCGCTGCGCCAGGTCTTCTTCCACGTTGAAACGTGTCACCGCAGCCGCATGCACCACGGTATGGATGCCGACCGGGCTGACATCGGCAAACGGCTTGGCCGAGGCGAGGTCGCCGCAATAATATTCCACACGGCCTGCTGCCGGGCTCAACTGTTCTTCCAGTTGCGCACGCTTGGCGGTGAACTCTTCGAGCGTGTCGGCGTGCAGCCACAGCATGACGCGCACGTCGCGTTCCTGCAGGAAGCGTTGGGCCAGGCGCGAAGCGATGTGGCCGTTGCCGCCCGTGATCAGGACGCGCTTTTCCTGGGTATCTTGAACTTTTTGGATCATGCCGACACCCGCTTTCCGAGATCGGGCCAGTTTGCCGGATCGTCGCCGAAGTGGGTGGTGATGGCCGCTATCCAGCGGTCGAGACCGAAGGCGATGCAGCCGGAATAGGCGTCTTCGCCCTCGCGGGAAATCTTGAACGCTTCGCCGAAGTAGTTGCGGTGGAAATTCACCGAACCGATCGCCAGGTCGCCGCCGAACACCATCTCGGTTTTGACCGGGTCAAGCTTTTGCGCCAGATATTTCGGATTGCCGGCCGGGTTGAAGAACGGATCGGTTGCACCGTCCCAGTTGATCGGCAGGCCGATGTCGTTGAACAGCGCAGCGACGGCGGCGCGGCGCGTGTCGAGAAAGGCCGTCACTTCGGCCGAGGTGCCGATGCAGACGATCTCGCGCATCGAGAAGCTCCACTGGCGGCGCAGCGGCTCGTAATGCGTTTCCTTGCGATAGCAGGTGGCGCGCGTGGTGACGTAGCGCGGCGCGGTCAATGCTTCGCCCTGGAAGTTGGCGTAAAAGTGATAGCAAGCGGCCGGCGTCAGCACATCTTCGACCGGGGCGCAGGCGCAATTGGCCAGTTGCAGCCGTCCGTCTGCATCGAGCGAATCGCGTGAGACGAAATCGGCCAGGTTCTTCTGTTCCCCATCGAGACTGCCGGGATAGGTGAAGTGGTGCGGGAAGGACTTGAAATAGCCGATCTTGTTCAGTTCGCGCGCCGGAATCATCGAAGGAAATTGATATTCGACGGCGTTGGCTTGTGCAGCCCAGGTCAGAAACATGCGGTCCAGGTCCTGGAACAGCTTGAGCTGTGCGCCATGCAGCGCACTGTGCCCATTGCCGTAGCCTTCATAAGGTGGCCACTGAGTCGGCGGCGGATTGAGCAGGGCGGCGGGAGTGAGGTCATTCATGGAGTGCGCTCGCAAAGAAGGTGTCGTGAATCGTGTCGATGGAACGGAACGAGCCGGCCTTGAGCTGCGTCACGTTGACCGGGCGGCCGGCAGTCTTCTCGATGAACAGGATCAATTCCATTACCTGCAGCGAGGAAATGATGCGTTGCTCAAGAATAGGTGTGTCGTCGGCCAAAATGCCGGCATTGACACCTTCACGGGCGTGCTTTGCTATCCAGTCGCGCAGCAATTGTTTCGAATCGGTCGTTTCGGTATTCACAGGGATGGCTCCTCCAACAGGATGTTTTCATTCATCAGAAACTCGATGCACGGGCCGGAGATTGCTTGCCGGTGCGCGCGCGCCTCGGGGCGGGCATAGGCGCGTTCCTGCAAGCCGTAAGGATCGGGCAGGCCGGCATCGACGTAGACCGCCGAGTTGTAGTACTCGCGCCAGGTCGTCGTCAGGTAGCCTTTGATGTATTCGGACAGTGAAATCTTCACTTCTTCCGGCCACTGCGGCGAGAATTTTGCGTGCAGCCATTTCACCAATGTGCGGCCGAACGCCAGGTGGCGCGATTCGTCGACGTGGTGGTAGCGGTTGATGTCGCGCGCGAGCTGTTCCAGGCGCGTGTCGTCAGCCATCTTTTTGTTGTAGCGGTCCACGATCTCTTCAAAGATCATGACCTTGACGAAGAACATCAGTTCTTCTTCGCCCGGTGCATACTCGCGCGGGAAGGTCAGCTTCTTGTCCGGGTAGACCTTGTCCGCGTAATAGCTGCAGAAACGGCCGAAATAAATCATGTGCTTGTTTTCTTCATCGAGGAAATGATGAAGGTAAGGCGTGAAGTTGGGCTCGGAACGGAAATACAGATTGCGTGCCAGGCCTTCGATCAGTGCCTTCTCGCCATGAATATTGAGGCTGAAGAAGTTGATGTTCTCGTAGAAACTCAGCAGCTTGCGCTGTTCTTCCGACAAAGCCTCATACTCTGGCATGCCGTGGATGGAAATCAGTTCCGGCGTGAAATACCACGCGGCTTTTTCCACAGTTTCCGGCCAGACGATTTTCTCGAACGGGTCGGCAAACTGGTCTTCGGAAATGCGGCACAGGGTCTTGACGGTGTCCGCAATGGTGGCTTGTTGACGGATCATACTTTCTCCAGAATGACGCATTGCCAGTTGAGGCCGTAGCCCGCCATGAACAGGAGCAGCTTTTCTCCCTTCCTGACGTCACCGCTGTCGACCAAATGCTTGAGGTTGATGATGTTGTCGCCGCTGATCACATGTCCGGCCTGGCCCAGAGTCGGGTGGTGGATGCGGGCATGGTCGAAGGGCAGAAGATTGCACATGATCTGCCAGGCGATGATATTGGTGTTTTGCGGCACGATCCAGTCGATGTCGGCGATCGTCAGATTGGCCTTGGCCAGCGTCTCCTGGATCACGCGGTGCGTGTAATTGAAGAAGCTGCCCACGGTTTCGTCGTCCGATGCCAGCGACATTGCGCCGTTGGTCACCGCATGCGTGGTGACGATGCGGAAACCCTCCGGATCGCGCGAGACGATGCAGGCCGCCGCGCCATCCGAGATCAGGTTATAGGCCTGCTCGTAGATGGCGTTTTCCGGAAAGCGGTCGGCCGTGATGCACAACACGCGGTTCACATTCGGTTCGATGCTCATGATCGCCTTGGAAACGAATAGCGAGCCGAGCATGGCCGTGCAGGCCTGCTGGTTCAAACCGATCACCATCGCATCCGACAAATCGAAATTCGCCTGCAGGTTGCTGCCTGGGAAATCCATCAGGTACTTGACGTCCCTGGTATCCTGGAAATCCTGCGGTGCGCCGATGTTGCCGTTGATCGGCAGGCACGTGGCGTAGATGATCGCGTCGATATGGCCGAGCTTGTCGCGGATCTTTTCCACGGCGCGCTTGGCCAGCACGTAGGCGTTGGTGTCCGGGCTGCACACATGGTGCCGCGTGAACCCTGCCTTGTGCAACGTCTCCACGGACGACAGCGTGCGGCCTTCGTCTGCCGACTGCTGGACGGTGTTGATGACGTCGCCCAGCTCGTAGGTCAGGTGATTGACAAATACTTCGCTCATTGTCTGCGCCTTTTTCAGTAGATCTGGATTCAGAATTTTGGAATGAAGCGGCCGCTCTGCGTCATGTAGGCGCGATATTTCTCACCGAATGCCGAAGCCGAGAGGTTGCGCTCTTCACGTGCTGCCGTGTAGTTCAGGATCAGCAAGCCGTACAGAACCAGCAAGGCACTCCAGATCGACGGGCACAGCACGAGGGTTGCCAGTGCCGCCAGGATGAACGACGAATAGAACGGATGGCGGATGTACTTGTAGGCGCCGTAGGTGACGATTTCCACCGGGGCGTCATTGTTCTGATGCCACAGCGCGAGAGGGCGGCGATGCGTGCCCAGGGTGTAGCACATGAGGGAGATTGAAACAACCGACAAGGCTGCCGATACGCCTTCGAGCACAACCTGGAACACTGCCACTTCCGGCATCAGCACGAGGAACTTGAAGTAGTACAGCGAGGCCAGCAGTGCCGACAGAAAGAAGGGGGCCGAGGTGAGCCACCACATCAGGTTGAATTTTCCGTCGCCGCGGAAGAATATGCGTGGCAACAATCCCATGAAGGACAGATTCAACATTATCAAGGTATAGATTCCTGCGCTCATATCATTGCATCCATTAAGTTGAGATTGCAGCGCCATCAGACCGTGCGCCGCCGTTGGAGAAAAAAAGCGTTTTGCTGCAGATTGGTCGCGGCAGGCGGTTTGTGCCTTTCCGTGACCTTCTTGTGACCTTATGACTGATCCGCGACAATGCGCATTCGCCGTATGCGGGTGGACACTGCGGTGTTGCGTTTGTCGCGAAATCTTCCCGGCAGATGAACGATAAGCCGCGCGAACTTGCAAATGACTTCCGGATTCTCATTCGCACGCCGAAATTTTCGATAAATTCGTCGCGTCGAGATAAATGACGCGGCGAATCGACACATCGGCCACCAGCGCGGCAGCATAATTGGCGGGCGCGGCGAGGCTGCATACATGGCGTTGCCGCTCATGGTCGCCGCAGGGATGCCAGTTTCCTTCTACGTCTTGTGCATGGAGCGCACAGACGATCGAATCGAAGGGGAAGAAAATCCCGCTTCCGGACTCCTTCACATATGCTTCCTTGCGCGTCCAGGCCTTGAAGATTGAGTTGACTTTCTCTTCCTGCGACAGTTTGCGGAAAGCTGCATGCTCGTCTGCCGTCAGGATGCGTGCAGCCATCGCTTCGCAATTGACATCGGGACGGATGGTTTCGATATCGATGCCGACTGCTGAAGCGCTTGCGACGGCACACAGGAGCCAGTCGCGTGAATGGCTGGCGTTGAAGTGCAGCTTGGAATGTGGTTCAGCCAGCGATGGTTTGCCGTGGCTGCCGTACTCGAATCTCAATGTTTCCGGCGGTGTGCCCAGGTAGGCGCCGAGCAGCTTGCGCAAGGTGGCGCGGCAATAGCGATATTGCGCCTGGTCTCGTTCCGAGAGGAAGGAGGCGGCTGTTTTTTGTTCGTCCTGCGTCAGGGGAGAAGGGTGGGAATTTTCTGGCGCGTCGGGAATGCGGATTTGCCAGACATGCACGGTGTCAGATTCGAGAGGCGGTATCCGATTGCCGGGTGCAAGACGGGGCGCAACTTGTGCCACAAGTTGTGGTAAAAGATTTGGCGCAATGCCCTCCTCTCCCAAAGATGGAAGAGGGGAGTATTGCGCCTTGATGTCTGAGTTCTGACAAAAGCTTGCAGTCTGCACTACCTTCAAGCCGCCACTTCCAGATTGCGCTCACCTTCATAGCGCGGCTCGTCATTGGCCACCGCCTGCGCATCGGCCGGTGCCGGTGCCGCATCGCGTGCCGTCGCAACCTGCGGCCGTGTCATGTTGATCCAGATTTCACCGATCACCAGATTGATACCAAGCCCGAGCCAGAAGATGCTGGAAAAGAATGTCGTCGAAGGCAGGCCCGTTGTTTTCAGGAACACAAAGAACCACACGCGGGTAGCCGAGATGCCCATCATCATGGCAAAGCCGCGGATCATCCATTCACGGTGCTTTTGTACGTTCTTGGCCAGAATGTGGCGGATCGCCATGAAAATGATCCAGGCATAGATAATCGAATACGTCACCGTCGGCACCTGCTCGTAAAAGCCGGTGTAGGTGTAGCGGAAGCAAAAGATCAGGCCCGAGCCGATCAGGATGAAACTCAGCACCAGGCTCACGCGGCCGACCATGCGGTGCAAGGCCGGATGCGCGCGGCGGAATTTCGGCACCAGCTGCCAAGGTGCGATCAGCACGTAGATGATGCCGAACACCATATGGATCATGCGCGATTCCGGATGGCCGCGAAAGCTGATCCAGTGCTGATAGAACTCCTTGCCGTAGATGTATTCTTCGAGAAAGCCGGCCAGCGCGGGCTGGTCGCCGATCGAGGTGAAATGGTCGATGATATGCAGGCCGGCGCCCAACACGCCTATCATCACGAACACGAATACCCAGGTCCAACCGATTACCTGCGACACCATTTTAGTGGTCTGATTCATTGTGCATTACCCCAAAAAAAACGTTGAATTGAAAATATTGTGGTCAAGTGATTCCGCTCAGGCATCTTCCGCTTCGGCAACCGATTCCGTTGCTGCGCCGAGCACAGCGAGCTTGCCGTTGAGATAGGCATCACGGCAGGCGCTGCGGCGGATCTTGCCGCTCGACGTCTTGAGCACCGTGCCCTGGCGCAGCAGCACGAGATCATGCAACGGCAAGCCGAGTTCCATTATCATGGCCGTGCGCACTGCGCCGGTCACGTTGTCGATATCGATAGTGCGGCTATGCGTGCGATTGACTTCCTGCACGACGACCAGGCATTCCTGCCCGTCGACGTCGATGGCGAATGCCGCGCCGCCGTCGATGCGCAAGCTCGGATGGCTGGCCTGCACGGCGGTTTCAATGTCGTGCGAGTAGTAGTTACGGCCGCGGATGATGATCAAATCCTTCAACCGGCCCGTGACGAACAATTCGCCGTTGCGCAGGAAACCGAGGTCGCCGGTACGCATGAAACCGCCTTTGCCACGGTCGTCGGCTTCGCCATCGGCGAGTTGTGCGGCAAACGTTGCTTCCGTCACCTGTGGATTGTTCCAATAGCCCTGGGCCACGCTGTCGCCCCGCACCCAGATTTCGCCGACAGCGTCCGGCGCGCAGGTTTCGCGCGTGGCCGGGTCGACAATGCGCACCTCGAGCTCCACCGGCTTGCCTGCACCCACCAGATTAAGCTTCTCGGTGGTGGCGTCGTCGGCATGGCGTACCTGATGCAATTGCAGCGCGGCGGCGTCGAGCGTCACCTGGCTCCAGTCGGGGCTGGCTTTGTCGCCGGTCACGAACAGGGTCGATTCCGCCAGGCCGTAGCAGCACAGGAAGGATGAACGACGAAAACCGCTGCCGGCGAATTTTTCGGCGAAGCGGGTCAGGGTGTCGTCGCGCACCATCTCCGAACCGTTGAACGCCACGCGCCAACTGGAAAGATCGAGTGCCGCCTGCTGTTCTTCCGTTACGCGCCGCACACACAGTTCGTAGGCGAAATTCGGCCCCCCGCTGGTGGTAGCGCGGTAAGTCGAAATGGCATCGAGCCAGCGCACCGGCTTGACGATGAATGCGGCCGGCGCCATCAGCACGGATGGAATACCGAGGAAGAGCGGCTGGAATACATTGCCGATCAAGCCCATGTCGTGATACAGCGGCAGCCAGCCGACGAATACCGTCGTCGCATCGTGACCGAAGCCGCGGCGGATAATCTTTTGATTGTGCAGCAGGTTGCCGTGGCTGACGATGACGCCCTTGGGCGCGCCTGTGGAACCCGACGTGTATTGCAGGAAGGCCAGGCTCGCCGTGGAGAGCAGTGGATCGTGCCATTCGTCAGCGCGCGCCAGCGAAAAACTTTCCGTCGCCATGTAGCGCAGCCTGCTTTCCTGCGTCAGGCTGGCCGCCGTCGAGGCCAGCCGCGTGCCGCCCAGTGAAGCGGTATTGGTCAGCACGGTATCGACGCCCGCATCGGTTGCGATCTTTTCAAAACGCGCCCAGTCATTGAGGCGGGCCGGCGGATAAACCGGAACCGCCACCACGCCCGCATACAGGCAGCCGCAAAACGCGGCGATAAAATCGAGGCCGGGCGGATAGGCGATCGCCACGCGGCTGCCCTGCGCCACAACCTCGCGCAGATACACGGCAATGGCGCGTGCGTGCCGGTCCAGCGCGGAGAAGGTCAGGCGGCTCGCCTCGGTTTCGCCGTCTTTGAGAAACAGATAGGCCACGTCGTCCGGTTGCACGGCGGCGCGATGGCGCAGCAGGTCCACCATGCTGCCATAGGCTTCCTTGTCGCGCCGTTCGACTGAAGATGAGAAAGAGAGTGCATCAGGTGTCATGGGGCCTCGCCTTGCCGTGAGGGTTATAAGAAAATGCGGGAAATGCAGAAACATGAATCCATGCGGAAAATTTCTGTGCCGGAAACCGGCAGCACCGACGCGCATGATCAATTGAAATGAAGAGTACGTGGCTTGCGCTTGCAGATGACTTGCGGATGCACAAGCCGATGTCCGTTTGCGTGCCGCGGTAGCGCCGCTGTGGCGTTCCGGTTCGCTATGTCGTTCGGGGAAAACGAATGAATGTGACGGCGCAGTGACGCAGTCGTTACGGGGGCGTTACAGGGAGGGTACGGCGATATGACGCAGACGCGATTCATGCGTGCAGCAGAAGTAACGGCGCGAGCGCCGATAAAACGCGATGGAGAGCGGCCGTGCTGAGGGTGTGCTTGCGTCAGGCCTTGTCGCTGCTGCGCCGCTTGCGATCCTGCGGCTGTTGCGCAGCAAACAGCAATTCGCTGATCGCTTCCGTTTCGGCCGAAGGTTTGATGCCCAGCACCACCGACAGCATCATGCGGCAGCGCCGGTAGACTTCCAGCGCGCTGGCATATTGGCCGCGCCGCTGATGCACGTGCATCAGGCGGCGGTACAGGTCTTCCACCAGCGAATCGAGTTCCAGACCGCGCTGATAAAGGTCGGCCGCCTTGTCCCATTGTTCCACGGCTTCCCAGTAGGCGCCGGCGACGGTGATCAGCCGCAGCCATTTGCTGCGCAGGCGTTCGCGCATGGCCAGCATCCACGGGCGTTCTTCCTCCTGGCCGAGAAAATGGCCGTGGTACAGGCGGAAGGCGCTGGCGTGAATGTTTTCGATGGCGGGGCGGCTCTCGCGTGTGCCCGGGTCGGACGGTTCAACTTCGCCGACCAGCCGTTCGAAGGCCCACACGTCAACCCAGACTATCTTCGGGTTGAGCGTAATCTGTCCGTCGGAAACCAGAATGGCATCCGGGCGCCCCAGCAGGCGGCGCAGGCGCAGCACGGTCGAATCGAACGTGGTCTGTGCCGCGTCACCGTCGGAGTCGGGCCACAGGTGCTGAATGACGATCGCCGCACCGACCTGGGTGCCGCCTTGGGCGATCAGGCATTTCAGCAGGTCGAGCGGCTTTCGTTGCGCCTTGCCGGCCGAGCTGAAACGCACGTCTTCGATGAACAGATCGAAGCGCCCGAGCATGTAGATCTTGACCGGGAAAGGCCATTTTTCCGTATCGGCGGAGTTGCATTGCAAACCGTATTTGCGTATGACCTGCTGCACATAATTGACTTCGATGCCGTGCATCAGCGCAAATTGGTATAGCCGTGCAGCTGCCGGCAACCACAGCGCCAGGCAGGCATAGCCCTCCTGGCGCGCGGTCATCAGCGCCGTGTTCAATGCTTCTCTGGCCGCATCGGCATCTTCCGCAGCGAGGGCGCAACCGGCTTCGAGAAACTGGTCGCGGCAATCGAAGTAGCGCGCGGCGGAGGCGGGAGAGCAGGAACGGGCCTGCTGCAAATATTGGCGCGCCGCATGGCCTTCGCCTTGCTCGGAAAGAATTTCCGCCATCAGCTTGAGAAAGGTGATGCGTAGCGAGACGACACCGAACTGCGTCGCCAGGTCGAGCGCGACCTTGATCTGTTGCGCAGCGCCGGCCAGCTGCGACTGCCGCGCAAACAGCAGCGCCTTGTGGAAGTGATGCCACACCGCGCCGATGCAGCGCATGCGGCAGGGCTCCTGCATCAGGCGGTTCAAGGCGCGGTGGGCGGCGTCGGGACAGACCGTGTCGCCTGCCAGTTCCAGTACGCATGCCATCGGCTCCAGCACGCGCAGCCCGTTGCGCCGGATTGCGCTGACCGCTTCGCGGCCGGTTTCGGCAGCCGCTTCGGCATTGCTCTGCAGCGCGTGGTGCAAGGCATGGTCGATCAGCCACAACGCGCGATTGAAAGGCGACAATGCGGGATGCCCCAGGGCAGGCTTGATTTGTTCGGCCAGGTGCGTTACGCCCTCGGCTTCGCCGCTGATCTGGAAATGATGCAACAGCAGGGTTGCCGCAGACACCATCTGGTTGGCCTCGACAGGCCGGTGGTCGATTTGCGCGGCGGATGCGCTGCCGGCCCAGTCGCGATGATCCTTCAACAATGCAGTGAGTCGGCTCACCCAGAGCGGCAGCATCGCATGCCATGGCTGGCGGAACACGCAGGTCGCCACGAGGGCCTTGAGCACGCACAGTTCGGCATCGAGGCTGGGGAATGCGCCGATCTGTTTGGCCGTGCGTTCCAGCTCGGTGCTCCATTCGTCGATGCGCGCCAGATCGTTCCATTCGAGATAGCACGACTCGATCAAACCTGCCAATGTCAGCGCGATGCCCATCCTGTCGTTGCGCTTGCGCATCAATGTATAGGCACTGAGGAAATTTCGCGAGAGCGCGAAATCGCCTTCGAGTATGCCGCACCGGCCCAGCCAGTAGAGCAACCACGGCGAGTCCGACAGCACCGGGCGCGGCAGCGCGACGATCCAGTTGCGCAGCGTCAGGTACTGCCCGTTGTCGAACTGCACTCTTGCCTGCGCGCGAATTGCCTGCGCCGCCAGGTGCCAGTCGCGCGTCTCCAGGAATAGCGCTATGGCTTGCGGCGCGTCGCCGTTATCCTGTAGAACGATTGCCGCGCGATGCTTCGCATCCTGGTATTCCGCGGCCGGCATGGCTTTTTTCGCGCGTTCTTCCAGGAAGTTGCGAAACAGCGGGAAGTAGCGATAGGCGATTTCGCTTCCCTCGACAAGTTCGGTGAACAGGCGGTTGCGGCAAAAGAATTCAAACAGCTTGCCGGCGTTGGCGATCGCCACACCCTCGGCCATGCGGCGGTTGACGTGCGGCAGCATGGCAGTACGCAATAGATAGTCGTGCATGTCCGGCGTCGCATCGGCCCAGGCCTGGCTTTCGAAGTAGTCGTGCACGGCCAGCCCGACCGCATAGCGGTTCTGTGTTTGCGTCGATGCGCAACGGCCCGCCGTCAGCGCGAGGCCGGCCGCCCAGCCTTCGGTCTCGGCGTGCAGGAGCGCAATCTTCGTTTCATCGCTTTCGCCGTTGCGCAACAGGAATTCGCGCGTTTCCTGCGGCGTAAAACGCATCGCGCGGTCATCGACCAGGCCCATTTTGCGGTTGGCGCTCAGGCGCGACAATTCGCAGGGCGGCTCGCTGCGGCTGGAAATGAAAATGCGCATGCCGTCCGGCACTTCTTCGCAGGCAATGGCAATAATCCTCAGGCATGCACGCGATTCAAGCAGCACATGGAAGTCGTCGAACACGATCACGCATTGGCGCGGCAAGCCGTGGAAAAAATTGCGGAAGAATATTCTGCTGCTGCGCTCCAGATCATCCTGCGCTAGCGGTACCGGTGGCGTCGGCGGCAAGACCTCGAAGGTTTCGGCAAGGGCGTTGTTGCGGGCCGCGCTCAGATAGCGCAGCAAGTCGGCAGGGTTGGTGTCGGCTTCGTCGAGTTGGCACCAAATCTCGGGCAGCGCTTTGTATTCCAGATAGCTCGCCATCAGCACCGTCTTGCCGATACCCGGCGAACCGGAGAGCCACGTGACCGGATAGACCGAAAGCGCATCGAGCATGGCGAAAATCCGCGCACGCAGCGACATGGCAAACAGCTTCGGTCTTTTCAGTTTCTGGAACATCGATGTGCGTTTTTTTAGAATGCAAAAATTATTAATGAAAAGAAAAATTCAGTGCAATGTAAAATATTTTGCAATGAAGTTTTTACAATGCATGGTCGGCCAGTGCGCGCCGAAAAGCAATCCCATGTATATGGGAAATTCAATGATTCGTTTTTCAGCCGTCGGAGTTTACTCGAAATTGCTTCGCGTGAAGACAGTGAAAAATACCGTTTTATTGCGCCTGCTCACGCCTGTCATATTTCGCAGGTTGACACACTTGTTAAATCGTTTGAGAATGCACGGCATCCATCTAAACACTGGCTTCGAGAGAGGTCGCGTGCTATTTTTCTGCGGGGTCATGTTTCGCTCTGACTCTGCGTCTTGCATATTTACGGTTCACAATGCGCATGCGCGCGATCGGTGATGCCGGCGCGAACCTGTGCGGCTTTCGCGACGATTGGGCGTCGTTTGGTCGGCCGTGTTCGAGGAATAACTCTAGTAATAAGCTTGTGGCGGCTTGGCAACAAACGCGCAAGTGGATTCGCAAAGATTATTGACTATCGAATTGATGTGTAATGTTTTTGTCGGGTGGGGCGCCACCCGGTGGAGCGCCACCCGGTGGAGCGCCACCCGGTGGAAAACGAAGCGCAGCCCATCGAGCCGGCCCCGAATCAGCTTGCTCCCCCACCAAGTGCGATCCGGTGGCATGGGGGTCGCTTTCCCAATCTAAACAAAGGCACAACGGCGCAAGGGCGCAATGGCAGATTCCGTGCGGCGAAAAAAAAGCGCGACGATCAGATCGTCGCGCCTTGTCGTGCGGAAGGCTGCATTACAGCACAGCCCGTCCGTAACGAAGTTCACACAGGCAGATCACCCAGCCTGATCAATCAGGAACTTGGTCAACAACGGCACGGGCCGCCCAGTGGCGCCCTTGGCTGCGCCGCTGCGCCATGCTGTGCCGGCGATATCCAGATGCGCCCAGGTATACTTCTTGGTGAAGCGTTCGAGGAAACAGGCTGCCGTGATGCTGCCTGCGGCAGGGCCGCCGATATTGGCGATGTCGGCGAAGTTGGACTTCAACTGTTCCTGGTAGCTGTCTTCAATCGGCATGCGCCACGCCGTGTCGCCGGTTGTCTTGCCGGCGGCGAGCAGGGCGTCGGCCAGGGCGTCATGCGCCTTGTCGTGCCGCGTGAACAGGCCCGAGTTGTGGTGGCCGAGTGCCGTCACGCAGGAGCCGGTGAGTGTGGCGATGTCGACCACGGCAGCCGGCTTGAAACGCTCGACGTAGGTCAGGGCGTCGCACAGGATCAGGCGGCCTTCGGCGTCGGTATTCAACACTTCGATGGTCTGGCCCGACATGGAGGTGACGATGTCGCCGGGTTTGGTGGCGCGGCCGTTCGGCATGTTTTCGCAACTGGCGATGACGCCGATCACGTTCAACTTAAGCTTCATTTCGGCAATTGCGCGGAAGGTGCCGAGCACCGACGCGGCGCCGCACATGTCGTATTTCATTTCATCCATGCCTGCGCCCGGTTTCAGGGAAATGCCGCCGGAATCGAAGGTGATGCCTTTGCCGACCAGCACCGTCGGCGCATCCTTGGCCTTGCCGCCCATGTGCTTCAGGACGATGAACTTGGGCGGCTCGTCGCTGCCGTTGGTCACCGACAGGAAACTGCCCATTTTCAGCGCCTGCAACTGCTTGCGGTCCAGCACTTCCACGCCCAGGCCGAATTCCTTGGCCAGTTTCTTTGCGGTGTTGGCAAGATAGGTCGGCGTGCAATAGTTGCCGGGCAGGTTGCCCAGGTCACGGGTCAGGTCCATGCCGTTGGCCAGGGCAGTTCCCTGCGCCACAGCTTGGCGCGCCTTGGCTGCATCGGATGCCTCCACCAGGAAGGCAATCTTCTTGGCGCCCGTCGGTGCCGGGTCTTTCTTGCTCTTGAGTTCGTCGAAGCGGTAGGCGTGCTCGCGCACCGTCAAAACGGCGCATTCGAGCGCCCAGGCGGCATCGCGGCCCGTGATCGTTTCGAAGGGCAGGGCAATCACGGCGTCGGCGGCGGCACGTTCGGCCAGCACGGCGGCAGTCGATTTAATTGCGCTTTTGTAATCTTTTTCGCTCAGTTCATCCTTGCCCAGCCCGACCAGCAAGACCCGCTCTGCGGCCACGCCGTCGAGCTTGCGCAGCAATAACTTTGAGCCTGGTTTGCCGGTAATATCTCCGGATTTGACGGCGGCGCTGATATCGCCCTTGCCGTCCAATGCCTGTGCCGCCGGCGATAATTTCTTGTTTTCGTAGATGCCAACAACAATACATCCCGTCTTGATTGCGGCGATGGTATTTTTTCCGTCTAATGTTTTTATGCTAAAGTCCATCAGTTCCTCCGTTGTCCAACCGCACATTATAGTCTTTAAACCTGAAAACCTCAGTGGACCGCCAGTTGGTATTGATAAAGTCGTATGAACACTAATTTTCCTGCATGCATGGGCGTCCGGCGGCTCTTTCTGGCCGCTTCGGGGTCGACTGCGCGCCCTTGCCGCTCCCCAGTGGCGCCGCTGCATCCGGCGCACACGCATCCGTATCGCCATCGCGCCTGCCCGGATGGCCGCATGGGCGCCCGTTTGCGCCTTTTCAACTAAGGTTTTTAGCTTCCATGATCTTTCAGCGCGCGCTCCGCCGCGAACTGGTCAGCACCGCCGGTGCTGTCTTTACCATTCTGTTCAGCATCACCATCACCATGACGCTGATCCGGATTCTCGGTCAGGCCGCCGGCGGCAAGATCGCGTCGACCGATGTCATCGCCATGATCGGCTTTGCAGTCCTGGGGCGCATGCCCATCTTGCTGCTGGTGACGGCCTTCGTCGCTGTGCTCGGCGTCTTGTCGCGCAGCTATCAGGATTCCGAGATGGTGGTGTGGTTTTCTTCCGGCCTGAGCTTGTCGCGCTGGATACGCCCTGTGCTCGCGTTCGGCATGCCCGTGGTGGTGCTGACGGGTTTGCTCAGCTTTTACGTCACGCCCTGGGCCAGCCGGCAAAATGCCGAGTTCAAGGCGCGTTTCGAGAAAAACGAAGACGTGGCCAACATCCAGCCCGGGAAATTCCACGAATCGTCGGCGGTCAATCGCATCTATTTCTTCGAAGCCAATCCGAGCGACCCGAGCAAGGTCAAAAACGTGTTTGTCAGCACCGAGCAGGGCGGCAAGGCAAGCGTTACGGTTTCCAAGGAAGGCACGCAGGAAACCGACGCCAAGGGTGACAAGTTCCTCGTCCTTTCCAACGGCCGGCGTTATACCGGTGTGCCAAGCCAGCCCGATTTCGAAATGATGCAGTTCGACCACTACCACCAGTTCCTCGCGCATTCCGCGCCGCTCCTGATTGACGACCAGGCGGCCGAATCGCTGCCCACCGAAATGCTGGTCATCAATCCGACTCCGATCAACCAGGGTGAACTGCTGTGGCGCATCGCGCTGCCGTTGATGTGCTTCACCCTGCTGCTGCTGGCCATTCCGCTGTCGTTCGTCAACCCGCGCGCCGGGCGCTCGGCCAACCTAGGCATCGCCTTCCTGCTCGTGGTGACCTACCTGAACATGGTCAACATCACCCAGGCTTTGGTCACGCAGGGCCGTTATCCCTTCATGGCGAGCTGGTGGCCGGTGCACCTGGCCGTGAGCCTGATCGTGCTGTTCCTGTTTTCCTGGCGCCTGAAAGTCAACAGCGGCTTCCATCCGCTCGCGCTGTGGTCCAGGCTCAAGCGCATGTGCCTGGTCAAGAAGGGGGCCAGATGAAGATCCTGCACCGCTACATCGGCGGGGAAATTTTCCGCTCGGTGCTCTACGTGTTGCTGTTCTGCGTGGCGCTGCAAAGCTTTTTCGACTTGATGATCGAATTGAAATCGGTCGGGCAGGGCGACTACCGGCTGCAGCACGCGTTCTTCTATGTCGGCCTCGACATGGCCGGCTATGTGTATGAATTCCTGCCCATTGCCGTGCTGATCGGCACCATCCTCACGCTGGTGCAATTTGCCGCCCGTTCCGAGTTCACCATCATGCGCGCGTCGAGCATGTCGACCACCATGATAGGCTGGTCGCTGTTCAAGATCGGCATCGGCTATGTCGTCATCACCTTCCTGTTCGGCGAAATCATCTCGCCCGTCACCGCCGAACTGGCCCAGCATCTGCGCGCCGAAAAACTCGGCGCCGGCAGCTCGCAGGAATTCCATTCCGGCCAATGGACCAAGGACCTGATCCGCAACGCGGAAGGGCAGGTGACGGGTTCGCGCATACTCAACGTCCACGATGTGAAAAGCGGACGCCTCGACGGCATCAAGGTGTATGAATTCGATCACGACTTCCACCTGACTTCGCTCACCCTGGCCGACCGGGCGGAATATCGCGGGCATAACATCTGGCGCCTGCAAAACGTCACGGAAACGCGCTTTGACAATGCCGTGCTCGATGCCAACGCGGCTGCGCAAGACCTCAACGCGACCGTTTCGAGCGCCCACTTGGACAGCAAGGAACTGGAATCGGAAATCACCCCGCAGATCCTGCAGGTGTCCACCACCGACCCCGACAACATGACGGCCTTCCGGCTCGCGGAGTATTCGGCTCATCTGGCCGAAAACAACCAGAGCACGGCGCTCTACGACATCGCGTTCTGGAAAAAGATCGTCAACCCGTTCGCCAACCTGATCATGATGGCGTTGGCGCTACCCTTCGCGTACCTGCATACCCGCACCGGCGGCACCAGTCTCAAGACGTTCGTCGGCATCATGATCGGTGTCAGCTTCGTGCTCATCAACCGGCTGTTTTCCTATATGGGTCTGCTCAACACCTGGCCGCCCTTCATCATCGCCATCCTGCCGAGCTTGCTGTACTTCATGGCGGCGATGTTCATGTTGCGCTGGGTGGAGAGGCATTGAAATGAAACAAGCACTGATCCTGTTCGCCCACGGCGCGCGCGACCCGCGCTGGGCCGAGCCATTCCGCCGCCTGCAGGCCTTGCTGCACGCACAGCAGCCCGATATTGCCGTTGAGCTGGCATTTCTGGAACTGATGACGCCGCAATTGCCGGAGCTGGTGGGGCGGCTGGTTGGTGAAGGTTGTGATTCGGCTACCGTTGTCCCGGTGTTTCTGGGGCAAGGGGGGCATGTGTTGCGCGATTTGCCTTTGTTGGTGGAGGGGTTGCGCGTTGCGCACCCTGGGCTGGCGTTGCAGGTTGCTGGGGCGGTGGGGGAGGATGCTGCGGTGTTGGAGGCGATTGCCGCTTATTGTGTTCGGGTCCTGGTTTAAGTTGCTCTCGTTGCGTGTATTTGTATTTAAATCGTCCCTGCCCCAGCGGTGACTAGCCGGCGCCGGCCCGGCAGCCGCGGGAGGCCGCCCCTCTTCGAGGGGTACCCACAGAAGCGGATGTCAAAGCGGAAACGAGACAAACTCGCTTGCGGCTCAAACATGTCTCGTTTTTATCCGCTTTGACACCTGTTTCCGTGGCGACATCCAAACGGAACCCCGCCGGGGCAACCCGGACTGGTGCAACAAATTCACTAGGAGTCTGCGCGGCAGAACGAGTCGAAGCGAAATGGCTGGGAAACGGGCACAATTTGGCCTCGCTTTTGAGGACAGTAGCCGTAGCTACAGCCGGAAAAACGGGCGCAAAATGGGACTTTTCTCCATCCATTGCAGCCGACTCGCTTCTGACGCGCGGACTCCTGGGGTGCCATCTTCCTAGCCAACTTCCTTCGCGCTGACGATGGATTTCGACACCAAGCCATACTCAATCGCTTCCGGGGCCGACATCCAGAAATCGCGGTCGATGTCGAGCGTTACTTTTTCCAGCTTCTGGCCGGTTTCCTTGGCGATCAAGGCGGCGATTCTTTCGCGTACGCGAATGATTTCGCGCGCCTGGATGGCAATGTCCGACGCCTGGCCGCCGACGCCGCCGCTCGGTTGGTGGATCAGGAAGCGCGTGTTTTGCAGGCAGAAGCGGCGTTCTTTCGGCACCGACAGGAATACGTTGACTGCTGCGCTGCCAACCCAGCCGCTGCCTATCATGTTAACCGGCGCGTCAATGAAGCGGATCACGTCATGGATCACATCGCCCGATTCCACATGGCCGCCCGGAGAGCAGACCAGGAAATTGATCGGTGCCTTGGATTCGCCTGACAGGGCGATCAATTGGCGCACGACATCCCGCGCCGCTGTATCGTTGATTTGCCCGAACAGCAGCACGGTGCGGGATTTAAACGCTTTTTCTTCCAGAAACGCGTCGCGTTGCGGGGTATTGGATTCTGCTTGTTCTTCCATGATCTGCCTTCAGAATGTTGGGGGATGCAAAAAGTCTAGTGTAAACCAAAAAGCCCCGGCAAATTGCCAGGGGCTTTTTGTGAAGGATGTCGGTTGCTTATGACTGGCGATGCGCAAGATTTTCGTCGATCTATAAGGACAATATTAACCCACAGGAATTGCCGCCCGCCGGTTCAATGACCTGTGCTACCCTGCGCGTCATTCGGTGACTGTGGCACCGGCACTTGCACCCGCAACTCGCGCAATTCCCCGCCCGCGCCGACACTACCCGTCACCGTGCCCTCACCATGCACGCGGCGCTCGCAATACTGGCGGTCGTCGCCCTTCAACGCCTGACAGCGCGCCAAGGCATTTTGCTCGTATTGCTTGTTTTCTGTGTCAAGCCGCCCGCGCTTGGCGTCGGCATAGGCGGCGCCGGCTTCACGCAGACAGGTGGCGCGGTCCTCGTTAGTATTGCCGGCCAGACAGGCGGCCTTTTCCTTTTTGTAATTTGCTTCCGCCTCGCCCGGGGATTCGGCATGGGCGATGGACATCGTCAACAGCGACAAGATCGTCAGGAAGCAGGCCGCACTCATCCAGCGCATGACGGGCAATGTGGCGACCCGGCCTGGTTCGTTATTTCGGTGGCTATCGATTCGTTGCATGATGATTTCCTTTCCAGGAATTATTTGACGCACGGAACAATTGATGGAAACACTCGGTTGCGGGTGTGAAGCGGCGATGGCCTACGCTGCACCAGCGGGCGCAGCTTCTTGCTGATTCTTGCTATTTCTTGCCTCGCGGCAGCTTCTCTTTGCGGTTGGAGTCGCATTTGCCCAATTAATTCAATTCATTTCACTTTAATTGGGCTTGCTGCGAAGAAAACGGATATCAGGCGCAATGATGTTCTCAGGTATGAGAAATTCGGCGAATGACGAAGTAATACCAGTGGCGGCGAAGTGGTATGCATCGGCTTGCCGCCTCGGCTGGCGCGGATGGCCGCGCCTGTCAGTCTCTCTATGAGAATGGGGTGGCTGTTTGCGTCGCCGCCATATTCATTTCCGCACTAATATCCGCCCGGTTTTTCATTGGCGAAACCAGTTGACCTCAACATGAGAACGCATATAGTCTAAAAATCGAGCGGCGCTTGCGGGACACCTGCCCAGCCACGAATTACGTCCCAATTTTGGAGAAAATATGAATCGCAAATACGCCATTCCCCAGTTCATCGGCAGCCGTAAAGCCATCGCATTCTGCGCCGCATTGTTCCTTTCCGGCGCGGTGTGCAACGTGGCCAGTGCCGAAGGGGCGATCGCGACGTCGGGGGCCGGCGAATCCGTCGGCGCGGCCACCGTCGAAATCCAGGGCCACAAGATCGACCCCGGCAAGCACTGCCTTTACATGAATCTGGCAACCGTGCCGGTGAACACGTCGGAAGGGCTATTGACCATCAAGGCGGGCATCAATGGCAACGCCACACTGATGATTCTCGATACCGGCACGCTGCATTCCCTGCTGACGAAATACGAAGCGGAAAAGCTCGGCCTGAAGCTCGAACACGCCAGGCAAACCGTCACCGGTGAAAATGGTGAAGCGGAAATGACCTACGCGACCTTTATCAACGATGTCTCGCTCGACCAATTCTTTTGGCATCGCGTGACGCTGGGCGTGGTCGGAAAAATTCCCGATTCCTACGATGCGCAGGCCGGCGCCGACATCCTGTTGAATGGCTTGAACAAGGACATCGAATTTTCCCTGGCAAACAAGGAGATCAAGGTATTCGTGCCGTCCGATTGCAGCAACGATTTCCTCGCCTATTGGGACGATCATGCCTTTGTCGTGCCCGTGACCGATTTGTCGCCGAGCGACCCGCGTCAAGTCGTGACGGTGCGCATCAACGGGCATGACATGATCGCATTGATCGACAGCGGCGCGCCGCACTCCATCATCAACCTCGACGCTGCCGCGCGTCTTGGCATCACGCCCAAGACACCTGGCGTGACGGAGTGGAAGCACGCCGACAAACTGGGCAAGGTCCAAGGCAAGACCTGGCTCGCAAAGATCGACAGTTTCTCCCTCGGTGATGAAGCGATCAAGAACACCAGGATCGGCATTGCCGACCTTTGGGGTCCGACCGCGATTGAAGCCCCCTTTAAGGCGGCATTGCGCTTGAAGAGCCTGGAATCGCCGGGCGCGCCCGGTGTTGCTGTTCAGAGCGGCATGAGCAGGATAGGGCAGATGAAATCGGGCATCAGCGATACCGAACATCCGGACATGTTGCTCGGCGCGGACTTCCTGAAGTCACACCGCGTGTTGCTGGCAATGAGCCAGCGCCGGCTGTATTTCACCTATGTCGGCGGCAAGGTGTTTGACCGCGAAGACACGCCAAAGGTGGCGCAAATGCTTGCGCCGGGCAACGACGGTGTCGCCGGCGCCGCAAAACATTAATGATTCGTCGATACTCATGTCCATGAAGAAAAAACACACCATCATGCTGGTGGCGGCCGCGGCAGCGGCTGCCTTCCATCCGCTCTGCCTTGCACAATCGGCAGAAGCTGGCTCAACCGGGGAACCGGCCACCATCACCGTGCGCGCCGTTGCACCACTGGCGCCGGTCGCGCCTGCATGGCAGCGCGATCGCACTTACAAGTACGGCGATCTGGTCAGCTTCGACGGCATTGCCTATAAGGCCAAGACCGGCAGCGCCCATCGCCGGCCTGATCCTGCGCTCGATATAGGCTGGGAGAAACTGAACGCCTGCGACGACAAGTCCAAGGGCGCCGTGAAATGCGAAATCGGCAACCAGGTTGAAGAGGTTTCGGCGGAGGTGAAAGAGAAGAAGCGCGAGGAAGACGTCAGGGCAATTGAATTCAATGCCAATTCATCGATGCGCAACTGACTGCGCATTTCAACAAAGGGAGTCGTGACGCCTAACCCGGTGCACGCAGCGCCATTGCTTCGCCGATGATGACGAGCACCGGCCCGGTGAAGCCCGTGAGGCCGTTCTGCAAGTCTTCTAGCGTGAGCCGCAATATGCGTTCTTCGGGCAGGCTGCAATTCTCTATCACCAGCACCGGCGTCAGGGGCGGTCGGCCCAGCTTCAGCAGGGCCTGCGCGGTCTGCACGGCTTCGTGGCCGCCCATGTATTGCACCAGCGTGTCGCAGTCGGGGAAGGTCAGTGGCGCTTCGTGATTCGGCGCAGAAGATGAAGTGAAGAAGGCCACACTGCGCGCCACGCCGCGCTTGGTCAACGGCTGCCGGCTGCTCGCAGCGGCGGCAAAAGCCGTGGTGATGCCCGGTACGATTTCCACCGCGATACCGGCTGCTTCGAGCGCATGCAATTCTTCGTCGGCGCGGCCGAACAGCATCGGGTCGCCGCCTTTCAGGCGCACCACCAGGCGATGGCGGCTGGCGGCGTCGATCAACAGATGATTGATGGAGTCCTGTTGCGCGGAGGTGCGCCCGGCACGTTTTCCGACGGCGATTTTCTCGGCTTGCGGGCACAGTGCCAGCATTTCGGCAGTGACTAACGCGTCATGCAGCACGGCGTCCGCTTGCGCCAGGATGCGCGCCCCGCGCACGGTGATCAAATCGACCGCGCCCGGACCTGCACCGATCAGAAAAACCTTGCCGTATTGCGCGTCGCCCGCCATGCGTTTACGCCGCGCTGCCCGGGTTGCTTTCCAACCCGCTTTCCAACCGAATCATGCCGGCTGCAACCGTCTGGTGCGTGACTTCGTCGATCAGGATGAACGAGCCGGTCGAACGGCTGACGTCGTAGGCGTCGGCAGCCAGCGGTTGTTGCACGGTCAGGCTGATGCGTGCGATGTCGTTCAACTTCAAACCATCTGCGGGACGCTTTTCCTGGGTGTTGATGTCGAGCAGGGTATCGACTTTGGTCACGCGCGCAGCCACCTGGCGTGTGGTGTGCTTGAGCCAGTATTTGCGGCGTGTATCGAGCGGCTCTTCCGACAGCCAGCAAACGTCGGCTTCCACATTTTTCAGCAGCGTGGCCGGTTGTTCGGCAGAAACCAGCATGTCGCCGCGCGAAATGTCGAGATATTCTTCCAGCAGGATCGTCACCGACTGGCCGGCCGAGGCCGACTCAAGCGAGGTGTCGAGCACCTGGATGTCTTTCACCGTCGCGCGCTGGCCGCCCGGCTGGACGGTCAGCTTGTCACCGCGCTTGACATGGCCCGCTTCGATGCGGCCCATGTAGCCGCGAAAGTCATTGGCTTCGTGGCCCTTGGCGCGTGCCACCAGTTGCACCGGGAAACGCAGCGGTTCTTCATGCGCTTCATCGTAGACCGACAGCGATTCGAGCAATTCGATCAGGGTCGGGCCCTGGTACCACGGCATCTTGTCGCCGGATGTGACGACGTTGTCGCCGGCCAGCGCCGACAGCGGAATCGGGTTGATGTCTTTCAGGCCCAATTGCGCCGCGAATTCGCGGTAGGCCTGCACGATGCGGTCGTACACGGTCTGGTCATAGTCAACCAGGTCCATCTTGTTGACGGCCACGATCACGTGCTCGATCTGCAGCAGGTGGGCAATGGTCGAATGGCGCTTGGTCTGAATCAGCAAATCTACCCGGCCGTCGTCATGGAGCTTTACTTTCGAGACGTCGATCAGGATGATCACGGCGTCGGCAGTCGAAGCGCCGGTCACCATGTTGCGTGTGTATTGCTCGTGGCCCGGCGTGTCGGCAATGATGAACTTGCGCTTGGGCGTGGCGAAGTAGCGGTAGGCCACGTCGATGGTGATACCTTGCTCGCGTTCGGCTTCCAGGCCGTCAGTCAACAGCGACAGGTCGATGGTTTCGCCGGCCGTGCGCTTGTGCTTGGCGCGGCCGATGGCGGCCAACTGGTCGGCAAAGATGCCTTTGCTGTCGAACAGCAGGCGACCGATCAGTGTGCTCTTGCCGTCGTCAACCGAGCCGGCGGTGATGAAGCGCAGCAGTCCGCGTTCGGCCGCACGTGGGTCGGTGGCGTTTGCGTCGTGCGCAGCGAAGTCGTTTGCAACCACGGCGTTCATCAGAAATACCCTTCTTTCTTGCGTTTTTCCATCGATGCTTCGGAGGTCTGGTCGTCCATCCGGGTCGCACCGCGTTCAGTGATTTGCGTGACGGCCGTTTCCGCGATGATTGCGTCAACCGTCGCCGCGTCGGAGGCCACCGGGCAGGTGCAGGAAATGTCGCCCACTGTGCGGAAGCGCACGACCTGGGTTTCGACAGTTTCGCCGGGTTTGGCCGGAGTCAGGTCAGTCAGCGGCACAAGCAAGCCGTTGCGCGGGATCACCTGGCGTTCATGCGCGAAATAAATCGGCGGCAGGGCCAGCTTTTCGCGCGCAATGTATTGCCATACGTCGAGTTCGGTCCAGTTCGAGATCGGGAACACGCGCATGTTCTCGCCCGGATGCACGCGGGTGTTATACAAGTCCCACAGTTCGGGGCGCTGGGCCTTCGGGTTCCATTGGCCGAATTCGTCGCGGAAGGAAAAAATGCGTTCCTTGGCGCGCGCTTTTTCTTCGTCGCGCCGGGCGCCGCCGATGCAGGCATCGAACTTGAACTCGGCGATGGTTTCCAGCAGCGTAACGGCCTGCGCGGCATTGCGCGAATCGGTCAGCGGATTGCGCAGGCGCACCGTGCCGCGTTTGATCGAATCTTCCACCGAGCGCACGATCAGCTTTTCGCCGAGTTCGGCAGCGCGCTGGTCGCGGAAGGTGATGACTTCCTCGAAGTTATGCCCGGTATCGATATGCACGAGCGGGAACGGGAAGGCACCGGGGCGGAAAGCCTTTTCCGCGATGCGCAGCAACACCACCGAGTCCTTGCCACCGGAAAACAGCAGGGCAGGGTTGGCGCATTCGGCCGCCACTTCGCGCATGATGTGGATGGCTTCCGATTCGAGCCAATCGAGGTGCCGGCTGCTCGCGGCATCGGTAAACATTTTTTCTACGACTGTATTCATAAGGTATCTACTGGAACTTGTTTCGCTTCTTGCTTGATCCTGACCAGCTTGCCGTCGACGACGTGCAAACCGCATTCTTTGGATTCCGGGTTTTCCCACCACCAGCGTCCGGCGCGCACATCTTCGCCGGGCTGGATCGCGCGCGTGCACGGCTCGCAGCCGATGGAAGGGTAACCCTTGTCATGTAACGCATTGTACGGCACGTTATTGCTGCGAATATAGTGCCAGACGTCGCTTTCCGACCAATTTGCTAGCGGATTGAACTTGGCCAGGCCGTGCCCTTCGTCGAATTCCTCAACCTGGAGTTCGGCGCGGGTGGTCGATTGGGCACGTCGTTGTCCCGTCAGCCAGGCCTTCTTGCCGGCCAGAGCGCGTTGCAGCGGCTCGACTTTACGAATCCGGCAACATTCCTTGCGCATGTCCACGCTATCGTAAAACGCATTCAAGCCGTTTTGTTCGACGTATTGCGCAACTGCTTCCGGCTGCGGGCGGAACAGTTCGACGTCATAGCCGTAGGTTTCCTTGATCTTGCCGATCACGGCTAGCGTTTCGGCGTGCAGACGGCCGGTTTCGAGCGAAAAGATGCCGATGGGCAGCTTGGCGCGCAAAATCAGGTCGGTCAGCACCATGTCTTCGGCGGCCAGGCTGGAAGCCAGCACGGCAGGCGAAAATTCGGCTGCCACACGTTCGAGTGTGGCGCGTGTCGACGCGACCAGGGCGTCGAATTGGGCGAGATTGACAGGTTCGCTCATGATCAAGCCTGCTGGGCGGTACGTTCAACGCGCCGGAACAAAGGCGATTTCCGATCCAGCGAAATCTGGTACACCTCGGAAAAATCGCTCAAGCCCTTCAAGGCGTCGTGGATGTTGCGGTCGGGGCGGGTGGCAAACGCATTGAAACCCACGCGTTGCATATAAAACAATTGATCGCGCAAAACGTCGCCAATGGCGCGCAATTCACCTTCAAAACCGAGCCGCGCCCGCAGATTGTAGGCAATCGAATAGCCTCGTCCATCGGCAAATTTGGGGAAATCGACAGCGATGACGGGCAATGCAGCGACGTCAGCCTTCAATTCCTCAGGCCGTTCGTCGCTGGCCAGCCACACGCCGATGTCGCCACGGCGGCGCAAAACAGCACCTTGCGCCTGCCAGACCTTGAGCGGCACAATGATCTTGCCGGCCGGAATGGCGACGCTTTCCGCCGTTTCGCCTTCCTGCAGCTTCAATACCAACCAGTCGTCCTGGACGACTTCGCGGTTTTTAATGATCTCACGCATATGCATCTTCTCCAACCGGCAAGCTTCCCTTGATCTGGGTCGCGTAAACATGTTCCTTGAACGGCGCAATGCCCAGGCGCTGCACGGTATCGACGAAGCGTTCGTCCTCGATCCTGTCGCGCACATAAACCTTCAACAGGCGGTCGATCACTTCCGGCATCTGGTGCGCGGAAAACGACGGGCCAATGATCTTGCCGATTGCCGTGTCATTGCCCTGCGCGCCGCCGAGCGAGACCTGGTACCACTCCGAGCCATCCTTGTCGACCCCGAGGATGCCGATGTTGCCGACATGGTGGTGGCCGCAGGCATTGATGCAGCCCGAGATGTTGAGTTCGATCTCGCCGATGTCGTGCTGGAAGTCGAGATTGTCGAAACGTTCGGCAATGGCTTCCGCAATCGGGATCGACTTGGCGTTCGCCAGTGAGCAGAAATCGCCGCCGGGGCAGCAGATGATGTCGGTCAGCAAACCAATGTTCGGCGTCGCCAGCCCTTGCGCCTTGGCTTCCTGCCACACGGCGAACAGGGACGACTGCTTGACGTCGGCCAGAACAATGTTTTGCTCATGTGTGACGCGCACTTCGCCGAAGCTGTGCAGGTCGGCCAGGTCGGCAATGAAATCCATCTGTTCAGCAGTCGCATCGCCCGGCGGCACGCCGGTTTTCTTCAGCGACAGCACCACCGAGGCATAGCCCGCCACCTTGTGCGGCTTGACGTTACGCTTGACCCAATTGCCGAAGGCCTTGTTCTCGGCCTTGAGCGCTTCAAACTGGGCGTCTTGCGCAGGCAGGGTTTCGTAGGCCGGCGCCGTGAAATAGGCTGCTACGCGCTGCAATTCCTCTTGCGTCAGTGTGCCGGGTCCATCCTTCAGGTCAACCCATTCCTGTTCCACCTGACGGCGGAATTCTTCGATACCGAGCGCCTTGACCAGGATCTTGATGCGCGCCTTGTACATGTTATCGCGCCGGCCATATTGGTTATAGACGCGCATGATCGCTTCGATATACGTCATCACATGCGGCCATGGCAGGAAAGGGGTGATCTCGCTGCCGATAATCGGCGTGCGCCCCATGCCGCCGCCCACCATCACGCGAAAGCCGATTTCGCCTTCTGCATTGCGTACCACAGACAACCCGATGTCATGGATCGCAATCGCAGCGCGGTCTTCCAGCGCGCCGTTGATGGCGATCTTGAACTTGCGCGGCAGGTAGGCGAATTCCGGATGGAAAGTGCTCCATTGGCGCAAAATTTCCGCGTAAGGACGCGGATCGATCAGCTCATCCGCAGCCACGCCGGCAAATTCGTCCGACGTGATGTTGCGGATGCAATTGCCTGAGGTCTGGATCGCATGCATTTCCACTGCGGCCAGGTCGGCCAGAATCTGCGGCGTATCTTCGAGCTTGATCCAGTTGTACTGGATGTTTTGGCGGGTGGTGAAGTGCCCATAGCCGCGGTCGTACTTGCGCGCGATATTGGCGAAGGTGCGCACCTGGGTCGACGACAGCAGGCCATAGGGTACAGCCACGCGCAGCATATAGGCATGGCGCTGCATGTATAGGCCGTTCTGCAGCCGCAAGGGGCGGAATTCATCTTCCGTCAATTCATCGGTAAGGCGGCGCTGCACCTGGCCGCTGTATTGCGCCACGCGTTCTTTGACAATGAGGTGATCGTATTGATCGTAACGATACATACAGGGCTCTTGTAGTCTAGAAAATCAATTTGAAGGCGACGCTGGTCAGCGTCAGCGCGAGTACCACGCGCAGGAATTTTTCCGGGATGGCGCGTGCGACGAGCGAGCCGAGCGTAATGCCGGGAACCGAACCAACCAGTAAGGTCAGCATCAACATCCAGTCGAGCGACCCAAGCCACCAGTGGCCAGCTGCAGCAATGGCGGTCAGCGGCACGGCATAGGCGATGTCAGTGCCAGCGATTTCTGCGGGGGAAAGACGTGGATACAGCAGCACCAGCAGTGTGGCGCCGATGGCACCGGCACCGATTGACGAAATCGTCACGAGCGTGCCCAGCACCAGGCCGGCAAGAATCGTGGCCAGCGCCAACGCCGTGCCCTGCAACTGCTTCTCGGGATGGTTGCGAATCCAGGTCTGCATCTTGCCGCGAAACATCAGCGCCACCACGGTCAACAGCACCGAGCAGGCAATCGAATAACGGATCACCTGGGCAATGCTTTGATCGAGCGCGCCAAAATGCTTGAGTCCCAATGTGGCAAGCACGGCAGCGGGCAGGGCGCCCACGCACAGCAAGCGCACAATATGCCAATGCACCGTGCCGCGGTAGCGATGGGCCAGCGTACCGGCAACCTTGGTCACCGAAGCGAATGCCAGATCAGTCCCAACCGCGACTGTGGGCGAGATGCCGAACAGCAAGGCGAGCAGCGGCGTCATCAGCGATCCGCCGCCGACTCCGGTCAACCCCACCAATACGCCGACAAAAAAGCCGGTCAATACATACGCAATAGACATGGCGCTCCATCAAATGAGGTTGAATCGTAATAAACTTGCGCCTTATTCCAAACTACTTAGTATTCATTTGCTTATATGCTTATTAGCTATAATCAAACACGAATACCGCATAATTAGCAAAATTACATCGCGCGAAATTATTGCATAAATAAAATATTGCTGTACAGAAAACAGGATTTTCCATGAATCTGCATCAATTGCGCTTCGTCCGCGAGGCCGTGCGGCAAAACTTCAACCTGACCGAGGCCGCCAAAGCCTTGTATACATCGCAACCCGGTGTGTCCAAAGCCATCATCGAGCTGGAAGAAGAGTTGGGGGTCGATATTTTCACCCGCCACGGTAAACGTATACGCGGCCTCACCGAGCCCGGCCGCGCCGTATTGAAATCGGTTGAGCTGATCATGCAGGAAATCGACGGCTTGAAGCGCATCGGCAAGGAATTCGCCGCCCAAGACAGCGGCAGCTTCACCATCGCCACCACGCACACCCAGGCGCGCTATTCTCTGCCCAAAGTGGTGCAGGCCTTCACACTAAAATATCCCAAGGTCAGGTTGTCCCTGCTGCAAGGCAACCCCAAGCAGGTGGCCGAAATGGTGTCCAAGGACCAGGCCGACCTGGCAATTGCCACCGAATCGATCGCCGGGGTCGATGGGCTGGTCACCATGCCCTGCTACCAATGGGAACACATGGTGGTGGTGCCGATCGACCATCCGCTGCTCAAGTCCAAGAGCCTCACCGTGGAAGAAATCGCCGCCTACCCGTTGATTACCTACGACAGCGCCTTCGCCGGCCGCAGCAAGATCGACCATGCGTTTTCCCTGCGCAACGTCAAGCCGAACATTCTGCTGGAAGCCATCGATGCCGACGTGATCAAGACCTATGTCGAACTCGGCATGGGCGTAGGCATCATCGCAGGCATGGCCTTTGACGCCGAGCGCGACCGCACCCTGCGCGCAATTCCGGTCGGCCACCTGTTCGGCACCAACGTCTCGCGCATCGCAGTCAAGCAGGGCGCCTATCTGCGTAGCTATGTATATACATTCATTGAATTGCTCGCACCGACCTTGAACCGCAAGCTCATTGAGCAAATCATGAGCGGTGAGAAGGATATGTACGAATTGTGATGAAGGGGTTGTCAAGGTAGACTACCGGTCCGGCACGCATGTCCACCAGCGTATTTCTCATCGTCCTGTTTTCCGCCGCGATGCACGCGAGCTGGAATGCCGTCGTCAAGGGCGGCACCGACAAATTGCTCTCCACGGCAACCGTCTGTCTCGGTTCCGCGACGGTGGCCATCGTCGTGCTTCCTTTTGTGGACTCACCCGAACGCGCCAGTTGGCCCTTCATCGCCACGTCCGCGCTGCTGCAGGTTCTCTATTTCCGCTTGCTCGCCGCCGCTTACCACCTGGCGGACATGGGCCTGTGTTATCCCCTCATGCGCGGCACGGCGCCCTTGCTGGTTGCGCTCGCAAGCAGCATGCTCGTCGGCGAACCCTTATCGCCGCTGGCATGGGCCGGCGTGCTGGCCATCTGCGCCGGCATACTGTGCATGGCCGCCGGCCTGCACTCGCGCAACCGCGCCGGCGGCTCTGTCGCCTTGCTCAACGCCTTCGTCATCGCCGCCTACACGCTGACAGACGGCCTCGGCGTGCGTCGCTCCGCAGCACCACTTGCCTATACGCTTTGGATATTCCTGCTCACAGGCCTGATGTTCGTGGCAATCGTCGCAGTCACGAGGCGGCATGTCTTGATGCCGTATGTCGGCAAGTATTGGCGTGCCGGCCTGGCAGGCGGCACCGGAAGCGCAGCGTCATACGGCATCGCCCTGTGGGCCATGACGCGAGCACCGGTCGCTATTGTCGCGGCACTGCGCGAAACGTCCATCCTGTTCGGCGTCCTGATTGCGGTGTTTGTATTGAAGGAAAAATTGAGCGGTGCGCGTCGGATAGCCATCGCCCTGATCGTGATCGGAGCAGTGGTATTGCGATCTGCATAAATGGCAAAGCCCGCTTTCTCCTGGAAAATTGTGAGTAATACGCTGGATATTAATTGACGAGTATTGCTTGAGTTTTCAATTCACTGGTATGTACCAAGGGGGAAATGTCACAAGTAATTTCGATATGTCATGCGGTCTGTCAGTGCACCTAATAACTGTCGTTGCACTTTCATCCGATAGAAATAATTATTTTTGCTGCCAAACGATTGACGCCAAGCGCTGATTCAGGCATCCTGCAAACCGAGGGAAGTAGTAAGGGAATTGTTACAGAAAACTCAAACAGAGTTTCGACAATCAATAATAAAGCAATACATCAGGGAATCGCCTTGCCTCGTCAAAAAGGCAAGCAA
>DATBQE010000064.1:0-3847 GCA_036561005.1 Burkholderiaceae bacterium
TAGGCTCCTCGCCTGGCGGAGCTTCAAGCTTGGCTGCCAACGCTTGAACCCCTTCACCGGCCAACCCCATTTTCCGCGCCTGCTCTAATATCTTTCTGGCGTCGTCGGCCAGACCTGCCTTTATCAGCGTATCGATGTAACTCAGCCAGTATTGTCTATTGCTGGGCATCGCTTCCAACGCTGCTTTAAAAAATGGAAGGCTCGCCATCACTTGCCTGGTCTGCACCGCCAGTACGCCCAGATTATGGTTTGCATCGGGATGAGCGGGTTGGGCCTGCAATATTGCGTGGTATAAGCGCTCGGCATCTTGCAAACGCCCACTGCGATGGTGGGCGACTGCCTGTTGCATTGCTTGTTCGGGCTTCAGCGGTCCTGCGTGCTGTGGCGGTTCGATGTTGGTCATGTAGTCTATTGATTCGCGCATTGCCAGGCATTCGACTTGCATGAACTAACCTGGTTCTCCGGCGCCCTACGGGAATGCGGCGCGCATTGCTGCAATTGCGCCAATCTTACCCGATTCTGTGCCTGATTGGCCATCGGTGGCGATCGCTTCAAGGCCGGTCGCCAAGATTGGCGGCCGGATTTCGGCCGGCTACTTCGCCGGGTAGCGGGCTTTGTATTCTGGCTTGATGGGCATCGGAAATCCTGCGAAATTCGACAACACACACCCAAGGATTCGCATCCCGAGAGCCATGCCCGTTGATCGATTCCCAAAGATTACGATAGAAGCTGATGGTCGTCGGCCTTGGGCTGATGCCTATCTCCATCTTGTCTGAGACCAACTCCCAACCTTACTGAAGGTCGCGTAGCGCATCCTTGCCTATGCCTTCTGCAAGGGTGTCCGCTTGGCTGATATCGCGCAGGCCGTTCACTTCCAGATCGATGCGGCTTGCCCAGTGCAGCACGTGAATCGACGCCTTCCAGCCAACCAGTTCAGAGCCGCCCCAGGTGGAGCGAAACAGCCAATTGCTTGGCGTTCTGAGGCACTGCGGGATCAGATCCGGTGGAGCACCTTTGCACCCATAAAATGGGGTATCCGGCCGAGTGCCGTCACTTGGCGCGTCCGGCATTCAGGGCTCGCGCAACGAAAGACGGTCGTTTGCGGCACCATGGCCGAGGGCGTTGGTGCGATCGAACGGGCGCTCGCTGCGCTGCCGGTTGGCTTTGCGATGCATCGCCTCGCGCGCCTGCGCGACTTGCCTTTGTCGTGCCGCATCGCGTTCCTGCGCGTCCTGTTGTTCCTGCTGGAATTGCTCGTTTTCCAGATAGAGGAAGGTGCAGATGATGAACAGGACGGAGAACACATTGATGAGCAATTGCGCCAAGGTGATGTCGGCCTGTGGTGCGGGTGCAGAGTGCAAGTCGGGTTTGCTGGTCATGGCTGGCAGTTGAGGTAGATGTCGATTGGATGTCTGGTCGATACAGGTTTGCGCTTGCCGGAATCGCGCGCCGGGATCAACGCAGCGCGCGTTTGTCGGCGATCGCGCGCAGCGCCGATTTGACGATGGCTAACGCAGCACTGTCCCTGTCGTCGGCCAGGGCGCGCAGCAGTTTGATGTCATCGTCGGCATTCATCAGGTGATCGACGAAGGCAATGCTGATGTCTTGCGCGTCGTTCCTGCATGCAAGATCGGCACGCAGCGCAGCCATGGCGTCAATATCCTGCGCCGCCACGGAGAACGGAATCTGTCTGTCGTATTTGCGTTGCGCCTGCGCCAGTCCTTGCATGTGCATCTCCGTCTTGGTTTCGCTGATATTCCGGTTTGCCGTGCCGGACGCCGGCTGTTGTCGCGCCCCCGGTCTTGTGCTCGCCATCGGGAAGGGCTTGGGCCGTCGGTTGTGTTGCGGGAATCGGGGTTTGATTTGTTATACGGAAGTGTATATGCGAAAAGGGGCAATGTCAATACACTTATGTATAATTTCTGTGAAATTAGTACTGCCCCTCTCCACTTATCGTGGAGAAATGGAAGCGTTTAAGGTGCGGGGGGTGGAATTTTTTGGAAAGGTAGGGCCGCAATTCGCAGAACAGGCGGGTGCAATCGGACAGGCGGAACCTTTATCCGTCATTTGCGCGGCACCAGTTCACCCACATCTCTTGCAACGCGGCATGGAAGTTTCCGGCAAAACGGGGGGAGTCGAAAAGTGGCGAAGCGAGTACTTGCCGGCGCATGCGTTCCCGCAGTTTTGCCAGAATTGAAACGTCGGAAAATGCCTTCGCCTTGGCTAGATAGTCAGCATGGTCCTTGGCTATCCAATCGCTTAGGCCGACATTGGAAAGCTGGCTGACACCCATGCGCCCGGCGAGGCGATCACCGGCCAACGTGAGCACTGGAACGCCCATCCAGAGCGCTTCTGCAGTTGTTGTGCCGCCGTTGTAAGGAAAAGGGTCGAGAGCGATGTCTATGCGACTGTATGCTCTTAGCGAATTTACGCGAGGCGTCACGTATTCTAAAATCACACGCTCACGCTTAATACCGTTGCCTTCAAATCTGCTCCAGGTCGCCTCACGAATCGCCGCGTCATTCAGTTGTTTGGTATTAAGAAAAATCCTGCTGTTGGTAACTCTATGCAATACCTGTGACCAGAGACTAACAACTGAGTCATTCATTTTAGTCAGATTATTGAAGCTGCCGAAAGTGATAAAGCCATTTGTCGTTGATGGTGGCGGGGATACTGGAAGATCGTACTCCGGAGGTGTGAAGCAAATCATGCTTTCCGGCATGCACCATACCTTTTCTACAAACTGTGACTCCATTGCTTTCGGCGCTGAGAAATTATCGGCAATGAAATAGTCCATAGCCTCAAGCCCGGTAGTGGCGACGTAGCCGAGCCATGAGGCTTGAATTGGAGCCGGTTTCCACGCGAATACGGGCAGCAGATTGTGCGCCGTGTGGCCGGACAGATCGAGTAGGATATCTACAGACGCAGAATGGATCTGGGCAGCGATAGACGAGACCGGAACATCCGCGACGTTGTGCCAGGTATGAAAATGCTTACGGAGCCGCCCCGTTAGGTCGTCGTCGCGGTCATTATTGGAATAGGCAATAAGCTCCAAAGTCGGCAATGTTCGCAACGTTCGCAGAATATTTTCTAGGAAGAAACCAACAGGATGAGTGCGGAGATCGCCAGACACAAAACCAATTTTCAGAGGCCTATTGGCGGCAATATTCACGCGCCAGGTGCGATACGGTTGCACCTGTGCTTTTAAAAGAACGTTGTAATCTCTCGCTGCTGCGAGTTTCTTCTCATCAGATGCAGAACTATAATTAAAAGACAACAGCAAGTTCGAATGGGCGCGAAGGAAGCACGGATTTAGTTCTACTGATTTTAAAAAATGCGCCTCTGCTGCTTCTGAGTCGCCTATCTCGTGCAAGACCATTCCAAGATTATTGTATGCCTCGAAGTTGTCGTCTCGGGAGCTAATCGCATTGCGGTAAGCAATTTCTGCTTCGGATAGTCGCGCCATTCTCCTCAGTAAATTTCCAAAATTATTCCATGCGTTTGCATAATTGTTGCGAAGCTTAACTGCCTCTTGGTACGACTGCAAAGCGCTGTTTATGTCACCGGCGGCCTCGCTGGCTAGGGCCAGATTGTGGTGAGCCTCAGCAAAGTTTGGTTCAATGGAGATGGCAATTCGGTATTGGATCCGCGCCGCATCGAAATCGCGCCGCTCTTTGAGTATGTTACCCAAATTGTTATGCGCCTTAAAATTCCCCGAATCAATCGCAAGCGCCCTGTTGTAGTAGGCAATCGCCGCTTCAAGATTGCGGTTGTCGTGTAGCGCCACGCCGCAATTGAACTGTGCCATGGCATCGGCCGGGAGCAGGTCGGCGGCTTTTTGTAGTGG